>JAYTXD010000024.1:0-25498 GCA_043743105.1 Candidatus Saccharimonadota bacterium
GCAGAATGCAGGCCCGAAACCCTCCTTGGTGTACCACACTTTCATTTATAAAAGTTGGAACATATAAAAACTATACGATAATCCTTTCAAAATTGTTCGTATCAAGTTCGGGCAGAGATTACTCTAGTTATTAGCTGTACTGTTGTGCTACTTATAAAGCTCATTATGGGTGCCAGCCGCTACGATGAGAGCAGTGTCTTTATTGACAAGTCGGTAATGCAGACGTAGATTATCGTCGGCTGTAATTGAGCGATAGTTAACCCATTTGTCTCTTAAAGGGTGACTACGTAAACTATCGTGCATAGGATTTTCCGTAAATAACTCAATAGCATCCGTGACTAGCTGCTTTTGGGACTTTGAGAGCTTTGTAAATTGTTTAGTAAAGCTGGCCTGAAATTTAACTTTCATAAAGATTTAAGGTAAGCTACAACCTCTTTACTATTCATAGCTTTAGTCATATTCTTGTTAGCTTTTAAATCTTCCTCTACTTGCTCCATGATTTTTACAAGATAGGGAGTCGGTTCAAGCTGAGTGCTTAATACAACTTTTCGGTCTCTTAGCATTTGTCTAATCTGTGCGTTCATAATAACACTTACAGGCACCCCTAATTCAGCTGCAAACTCTTGAATCTGCTGTTTGGTGGCGGGGTCAGTCTTAATATTGATAATCGTCTTAGTCATGCATACATAGTATTACTATTGTATGTACCAGTCAAGCATAACAGAAACGCCCAAGTACTGCTTTGCCAACTTTACTTCCTTGATAATACTTACACTAATCCCGTAATACTCTGTACGTAATACGTCGGGTAGGTGGTTCCAAAGTTAGGACCGGTCCTTGTGACCGGTCCTAACTTTGGAAGTCCTGTGGTTCGAACACCCAAACCAAAAAGGTCCGGGTGAAACATGCCTGTGGCATGTTGCAAGGTAATCTACTGGTACCGACATTAGAATCAAGAAGATTAAAACAGAACTTTTAACCCTAAATTTTCACTAAGACCTGGCGAAGTTTTTGGATTTGTGCTCTTTAGCCATTCTTCAAGATCACTGGAAAATGTTTTTTTATTATTACTTTCATTTATTAAAGACTAATGGCTTCTTTAGCAAAGCCCTTCTTAATACCCTTTATAATTGCTTCCTGCAACCGCGGAGTTCTAAACGGAAGCGTAGCAAAACTTTTTTTATCGGCCCACTGCGGACGGTGTATGTTTGTGTTCAGCTTGTTTAGATGCGCTTCTTCGGATGTGTCTTGCAGTGATATGTCATCATGCGACGCAACCTCACATAAATATATGTACTGTTCGTTATATGGCGGTTGATGGTATTCAACATACACAAGGCGTGCTCGTGTAATGACTAAGCCTGTTTCTTCCTTAACTTCACGCAGTAGGGCGTCCTCTGGTGTCTCTTCATCGGTTGCGCGTCCTCCTACTAAGGTGTAGTACTGACTGCCCTGCTTATTGCGGTACATAACCAGTATTTTGCCGTTCTCAATAATTATTGCACGTGATGCTTTGCCCATAATGCCTATTATACATTAATTTATATTCGAATTTAGGCTTTTTGTTTCATAGTGAACTGTCTAAATTTATAAAAATAACCACAAAAAGTAACAATTATGGCCAGCTTAAGCGTGCTTTCCGGTCCAGAATTTGGTAATTTCTTGGGAGCCGTAGCCTGACGATTTGTTGGAGATGTAACAGGCTGCGCTGAAGGTCGAGCCGATTCTTCAGTTTTACTATTGGTCGTAATAGATGCAGTAGGCACGACAACTGGCGTCGCTGCCACAGGCACTACTGGAGATGTAACGGCACTGACTTCGGGCACTAGTACTGTAGTTGGAGGTCGCGTAGGAGCTGGAGCCGGTGTTGGTTGCGTCGGTACCTTCGCTACAGGAGCTGGAGCCGGTGCGTTATAGGTAACTTCTCCATCAATTCTATCTGCGAATACTTGTACGACAATTATAAGATCCTTATTTATTCCGCCGTGCTCTACCCAACCAAAACCTACCATCTTATATCCATCTAACATCATATTGGCGTGATGCCCGGGGCTATTTAACCAAGCACCAATTACCGAAAGGTTGTCATCGCCTAAATCACTAGATCCTATAGCACTACCTGCCCGATAAAGATTTTCGCCAATATATCCAGTAGGGCTAGACAGACCAATACTGGTTACGGTGGCGCTTAACTGTTGCACGCCATTATATACATGTGCAAAATAGTTATTTGCACTCATGTGTTCTGCTCGGGCCTTTGCAACCGCAGATAACTTATCACTAAACGCCAGAGGTTTGTGACCCTCTGCGCCTCGGTACCAATTTGTTATATCTGTCAATCCGCTAGTTGTAAGCCCTGTTACTGTAGCTGCTTTTACTGTTACTGATGTTGAAACGAATATTTTTAAAGTTACTGCGCTGATTATAAGTAGCACTATCATGTGACAAACAATCGGCTTCCACCAATGCTTGCGAGCGAGAGAATTTATGGACATAATAGTATCCTCAAGATATCAAAAACTTAATATATTAATATTATATATGTGAATGTACTTTTATACAACTTTGTTATACTCAGTACACTTATGCTTACTTTCGAAGGATACTTCACGCGAGATACTCTGGTTAATGGGACTTTCACAAAATCTGAAAATATTCTTAGTAGTAACTGTTATAGCCCCAAAAAGACAAATACGCTGGTTTGGGGGGGGCTATAGCTCATAAACATCCGTGACTTTACTTTTGCATATCATTAGGTTGAAAACATTGATTTAAGTTGCTTTGTCACGTATAATCACCCCTGTTCTTGTTATAGCCAGGCTACATAAGGTGCCTTTAGCTCAGCTGGTTAGAGCGGCGGTTTGTGGTACCGCAGGTCGTGGGTTCGAGCCCCATAAGGCACCCCAAATATAATTTCCCTCAATCTTATGAGGGAAATTATATTTGAACTCATGTTCATATTTACCCTGGGAACAAGCGATTTTGCGTAAGTCCAGTATAATATACGTAAGAAAAAGGAGCTCTACATGTTAAAAAAAATGGTTAAGTTTTTTCGTGATTACAAACATTTTGGGCTCGTAACTATTACTGCTCTTATTAGCCTCGGGCTTGATATCGGTGGTATTGATACAGCTGCTCACTGGATCCTTGGCACTACCGCCATCCTCAGCGCCCTTCCACTACTGTATGGTATGATCCAAGATTTGCGAGATGGCAAATACGGCATCGACATTTTAGCTGCAACCGCTATCATTACATCAGTAATTTTGCACGAATATTGGACCGCTATCATCATCGTCTTTATGTTAACTGGTGGTGAGTCATTAGAAGATTACGCCGAAAAACGTGCCCGCGTAGAGCTTGATTCACTCCTCAACCGCGCGCCTAAAAAAGCGCATATTTTACGTGGCCGTAAAGTGGTCGATGTTGCTGTTAAAGAAATTCGTGTTGGTGATAAAGTCATTATAAAACCAGGCGAAATTGTGCCAGTTGATGGCGTCATTGTAGATGGCGAAAGTAGTTTGGACGAATCAAGCCTTACAGGCGAAAGCCTCCCGATTGATAAAAAAAAGGGTGACCAACTCATGAGTGGCGCGCTTAATATGGAAGGTGTTATGACCTTACGGGCTACCCACACGGCCGAAGATAGCCAATACGAACAAATCATTAAACTAGTCAAAAACGCTGCTAGTACCGAGTCACCTTTTGTACGATTGACTGACCGTTATGCTGTGCCATTTACAATAATTTCTTTTGCTATTGCTGGTACTGCCTGGGCAATAAGTGGCCATGCTCTGCGATTCTTGGAAGTCATTGTCGTGGCAACACCATGCCCCCTATTACTAGCTGCACCAATTGCGCTTATTAGTGGTATGAGCCGCGCCGCCAAACACGGAATTATCATCAAGACTGGTTCTGCCCTCGAACGTCTTGCTGAGGTAAAAACCATTGCATTCGACAAGACTGGCACATTAACGCATGGCAGACCTATTGTTGACACTATTACTACATTTAAGCCTTTTACAAAAGACGATATTCTTGCTAATGCCGCGTCGCTTGAGTTGGGGTCTAACCATATTTTGGCACTAGCCATTGTGGATGCTGCCCGTGGCAAAAACCTGCATCTTCCTAAGGCTAAGATGCTCCGCGAACAACCAGGACACGGGCTGAGTGGCAAAGTAGGTAAATATAACATATTGGCTGGTAAGTTTAGCTATCTTATGGAGCAGGGCGTCGCCTTCCCTGCGAGCTTTACTCCTAATGACATAAAAACGACTGTTACGCTCGTGGCGATTGATGGTAAGCTTGCCGGTTACATAAGCTTTAGCGATGAACTACGTGCCGAAAGCAAGCCAATGCTCGAACGCCTCCGTAAGCTTGGGATTAAGAAGTTCTTGATGGTTACAGGTGACAATAAAGCGGCTGCATTGATGATAGCTAAAAAGCTTTCGATTAGTGAAGTTGTAAGCGAGGCATTGCCTGCAGATAAGGTTCGTGCACTTGAAGAAGTTACTCCTCGCCCTGTTGCATTTATTGGAGATGGTGTTAATGACGCGCCCGTCCTCACTGCCTCAGATGTGGGTATCGCCCTTGGCGCTAGAGGGTCTACTGCTGCTTCTGAATCGGCGGATGTGGTTATTATGCTCGATGATATTGGTCATGTTGCAAAGGCTGTCGAGATTGCTAAAAATACCTTTAAAATTGCCAAGCAAGCTATCTTAGTTGGCATCGGTATGAGCATCATATTACAGCTCGTGTTCTTTACGGGTAAGTTTAGGCCAGTTATTGGTGCTGCGCTCCAGGAGATTGTTGATGTATCAGTGATATTTATTGCTCTGCGCGCGCATGGCAGTTTCCGCAGAAAACCCTAAGTAATATTAGTAAGTTTTACTAATAGCAAAAAGCCGAGCGGTAGTAATATATTGTCGGTTCCGTAGCCACTCACATTTTCTAAAGCTGTCATAGCTAATGGAATTACTGCTAGCAGCATCAGTAAGTGGCTTGACGCATGTACCATACCTACTGTGATAATAAGTACTACCACCAAGATAGAGCTAATAAAAAACGTAAGCGTGCCTATTGGTGTTTTATAATGATCGAAAAGCTTGTACCTATGTTTACCATAATGCGTGCCTACCACTGCAGCAAGCCCGTCAGCTAGTGCTACCTGGAGAATCGCGCCCACAAATATCCACTTGTTCGGCCTAAAAAGCGACGCTATGAGTATTCCGAAGCCAAATAATATATCGCCCCAACTCTTGCGCGTGATGGCATGAATGGCGTGAAAAAGAGGCGTGTACCGATTTAGCAGATTTGCAGCAATAAACCCAATTGCTAAGATACTAACCCAGCCGTAGCTAACCAAAAAAGGCAAAAACGCGATAAAGCTGCCAGCCATTATATGGACAAACTTTCGTGCAAACTCCCCACGGATACAAGCCTTACGCCACAAAAACTCAGAAAGTACTAGCATCAAAATAATCGCACCTGCTGCACATATAGCGTTAATCATTAATGAGTATTATATGCCTAATAAGCGGCCCGGACCTACCGGACTTCATGGTTTTACTGCATTACACGTATACAACAGAGGTAAGAATTGCTATAATGTCTGGGTTATCTTCCCATAAGTTTTAGTTTTAACGGGGTGTGGCGCAGCTGGCTAGCGCGCGCGGTTTGGGACCGTGAGGTCGTAGGTTCGAATCCTATCACCCCGACCAATAAGTATTTTGTCTAAATCCACCATTAAATCGTATGGTGGATTTAGCTTTATAACAGGGGTAGAATCGTTTCCAGCACGTAGGTTCGTAACGAATTCGCTACATATGGCGTTTAGAACTACTATATCTTCCTCATGTAGCAGGTCTAACAGTTTAGATTTAGTGAGTTCGTAGAACTCTTTCTTGCTTGGGAGTGCAGTATCCAGTTCTTCTAACGCCTCTTTACTCTCGTCAATACTCTCTTGAGCAAGGTTTGCGAGTTGCTTATAGTGGTCTAGACGACCCTTGTGATGTGCTTCGTAAGCCTTGGGATCGGCTACTTGGAAGTCTAATAGACGTGCATACTGCTTGTCGTTGGCACGCTTATCTTCTTTGGCTTGATTGAGTTTACGTTCTAAGATTGCACGCTGAGAAGCAATGCGTGAATTAAGCCTGTCTATATACATTTGGTATGCTTCTTCGCTTTGCTTGGTTAGGTGACGTAACTGCCACTCAATACCCGCCATAAGGTACTTAGCACGAATACTTTTATTCAGCTTAATGCCTTGCTTCCTCTGTTCTTCTTTATTGTGACGTAGGCAGCCCTGTCCTGTATCTCGACAGTAAAAGCTAACGACCATTTTGCCCTTATTCTTGCCTCGTAAGATGGGCTGGTGCTGGAATACCATAAGTTCATCACAGTAATCACAGATAACTTTGTTGTTTAGCAGGCCGTAGTTAAGTCGCTTGACTCTGTTTGTTTTAACGGTGGTCTTCTTATTGAAGTCCTTAGCGATGTCGCTATTCAGCATGATGTATTCATCGGTAGTAATGAGTGGCTTGAAGCTGTAAATATCCCTGAGGTTTACGATGTTGTCACCGTACTGGTAAAGACCGCAGTAGAATGAATCTTCGAAGATGTCTGCAACCTTTTGCTTGGTGGTCTTGAACAATACGTACTTATCGTCTTGAGTTTTACGGGTGCTAAATATAGCCTCGTTTAAGAATTCAGCAATCTCTGGGTTGCTTTTGCCTTGATTCAGTCGCATATCGACAGCCATACGTAGTAGGTTCCAGTTGTACTCATCGGGTATGAAGTAGCCCGTGCTTGCGTCTACGTAGTAGCCTTTTTTAACCACACCATTGTACTTTCCGTCTTTGATATTACCGTCTGTACCACGCTTCACATCAACACCTAGCTTGTCTGAATACTGTTTAGATGTCGCAAAGAGTATCCCTAACATCATCTTACCGTTTGGAGAGTTATCGAATTGGTACGTGCAGAAAGAAAGTGTTTGAATATATTCACGGTCAATCATCTCAATCACTTCGCCTGCTTCTTTCATATTGCGTGAGATTCGGTCTGGCGACCACGCTATAAGTCCATGATATTTACCCGTTCTAAAGCCTTGTAATATGTAATCAAAGATTTCTCGGTTGCCTGAAATCTTGGCTGAAGCTGATTCTTCGAAAATGTCTTCTTCTCTTACGGTGACTTTGAGCACATCACGAGCCAGCCTAATACACTCATCACGCTGGTCATCTAGCGAACGTACCTGTTTCTGTTCATCATCGGTAGATTTACGGAGATATATAACAAATCTCTGCTTCTCTTTGGGTAGGATTCGTTTTGCACCCTCTTGTATGTTGGCAAAGTAGTCGGCAAGCGTATCTATTGGGTACTGTGTATCCTGTTCAAAGACTGATTCCCGTGCTTCAAGTGATGCACCCATTTTTGATGCAAGCTCAATTTGCTTCGCCGAAATAACCTCTCCTGATACAGTCGTTATTACACGCTTCTTGCGTTCACGTTTTTTCTTTATTAACGGTTCGTCTTTAGCCTTTGCCATAAGGCATAGTGTACAGAACTATGAGTATCCCGTCACATGTTTTACAGGGAGCTACAGTATACGTCAAAGAAGCATAATGTGTTTAATTTACAACGTTATCATAGATAAAATCTTGTGTGCTGTTGCTCGGGTTCACTTCAATGTAATACATGAACCACTTTGCATACTTCTGGAGCGACGGAGAGGGTCGTAGGACGGGTGCCTTGACGTAAGCTGAGTAAAGTTACATGCCAGAGAATAAATCACTAATATTTACTCTTAAGTTATTGGCAATTTTGCTTAATGTCCCCATTCTAGCCCAACGCTTACCCGTTTCAATATAGGCAATAGCTACAACGCTCATGCCAGTCATCTCTGCTAATTGTTGCTGTGTAACGCCTTGGCTCTTTCGAACTTCTGCTACACGCTTACCAAAGGTCTTCATTAGCTTTTGCTCATTCATATAACAAGCGTAGGAATAATAAACAGTTAGTAACATAAACCAACTGTTTATCTTTTGTGCTAAAGTGACAAATCTGCTACATTTACAGTAAATATTAAGCAAGGAGTGTGAGCGATGTCTAAGAAAGAAAAAGATGGCAACTGGTTCAAGAGGCACAAGATATTAACCGTAATTGGTGTAATCATTTTAATAGCTATAATCGCAAGTGCTTCAGGCGGTGGCAAATCAAAGACCAACAGTACTACTACAGGTAACGGTAGCGGTGTCACCAAAACAGCAGAGAGCAAGACAGCGACAGTAGCCAAGCTAAATGAAACCGCCCGTGACGGCAAATTTGAGTTTGTAGTAAAGAGTGTAACGTGCGGTACGACATCAGTAGGTGGTCAATACCTGAATAAGACAGCTCAAGGGCAGTACTGCCTAGCTACAGTGACCGTTAAAAACATTGGCGATAAACAACAGTACTTCTCTGAAGGGGACCAAAAGCTCTTAAATGCTTCAGGATTACAGTATTCACCTGACACTACTGCTACGCTCTACAACAGCCCTAATAGTAGCGATGTGTTCCTTGCACAAATAAATCCAGGCAACAGTGTCGAGGGTGTACTAGTCTTTGACATACCGAAGGATCAAACACCAGTGTCTGCTGAACTACATGACAGCTCTTTGAGTAATGGTGTTAAGGTTAATCTACAGTAAGGATTAGCTAATCATACTAGCTTCGCTGGCATTCATCATGGCCGTTAGTGTTCTGTTTATAGCTTCATACAGGGGTACAAAACATACTCCGCGAAATGAAACAAAACAGACTGATGAGCTTCTAGCCGTAATACTGCCAACTATTAACCACGAAAGGTGAGTACGCAATTTGCTGAAAAGTTACACAGTACTAGGGGTTACTAGGGTATAGCCAGTCTATCGTTACTAGTAGGTTCAACAAACTTCTCGTATATCTACGGAACGGGTCTATTTCTTGTGTATAACAGACTTGAGACGCTCTTGTTTAAGATATGGATTCTCGATTGCAAGAACAATGTCCACGCTTGAATCATCGCTCATAATGAATTGAGCTGAGGATCGTTTAGGGTCGGGTAGTGCAATAGCCCTATTGTCCCAGTTTGACGTATCATCAGCCGATGCTTGAAGAGGTAGCTCCCTCTCATTGTTGGAGCCTCTAACTTTGCTTAAGTCTGGTAGTTTTACATCTTCCATTATAACAAGAATTGCAAATCGGTAGCTGTTTTGGACCGCAGGACTTCTAGTAACAGATTGAGCGACTTTAGCCTATTCTGGATGCTACTGAAGTTTAGGAGTAAGCTATGTAGAGCTTGAAGTATAGGTTCGTTTAACGGGTTAGTACGCCGACCATTTAAAAAGCTCATCAGAAATGATGGGCTTTTTAAATCTTTATGCGGTTTTACATCTTGTGAAAGCTTTTATATTCATATGCTTACCTCTAGTAAAAATACGACAAAAATTATATAATTACAGAGATGAAATACATTTCTATTTTTTTCACCATTCTTTTTATCTGGATTGCTGTCGTCTTTATGGCATTTACCCGCAACAAAACGAATGAAATTTTTGAACTTTACCTTGTCGTAATGCTAAGTACTGCTGTCTTGTTTTTAATTGGCTTTGCCAAGAAATAATATGCCTAGATCAACTAGCACAAAGTCTATTCATTCTAAAACCATCGCCGCGATCAAGCGTAACCGCACGCGTCGGCTTGCAACGTTAATCACCAAGTCTTACTACCTTCACCGCAAAAAAAAAGACGAAATGCTTTATAGCTTAATATGCGAAGAATTTGTTTCGTTGGGTGGAGTATATGTAAAGTTCCTACAAGGAGTTTTGCTCCGTTCGCAGGTAATGCGCAAGTGGCATAACCCAGAAAAACTCAACATCTTTGAAAACCTAGATAGTGAACCGATTGATATCAGTAAACTGCTTCAGCATGAATTGCCCAAAGAAAAGCTGGCTCAGATCGCTTTGATCCAGCCAGTACCGTTTGCTGCCGGCAGTTTTGGCCAAGTATATTATGGACAGCTACGCTCGGGGCAGCCGATCATCGTCAAAGTGCTGCGGCCAATGGTCCGTGAACTACTTAAATATGACTTAAGGCTCCTATCTACTTTTTCTCGGACGTTCTTTGTAAAGTTGTATAAGAATATGAATATCCAGCTAAATGACGCTCTCAAAGACTTCAGTACATCGACCCTGCGCGAAACAGATTATAAACATGAAGCCGAATTTGCAAATGAGTTGTACGAAGCATACAAGGATAATCCGAACATCGTCATACCGAAAACCTACTTGGAACTCAGCACCAACAATATCATCGTACAAGATTACGTCGACGGTATTTCTGTAGCCCAAGTGATCCGCTTGTACGAACAAGGCGTCGACCCTGTGGCATACGTAAAAGAACAATTAGGAAGCGATTTGATTGTACAGTTGCAATCCCTTGGTTATGAGTCGGTCATGGCGGTTTTTACTTTACGTCGTATCCAGGGCGATCCGCATCCAGGGAACATCCGACTGATGAAAAACAATAAAGTCGGCATGATTGATTTTGGCATCAGCGCAAAAGCGCCAGAAGATAAAAGTGGCTTGTACGGTCTATTTGAAAGTTATGATAAGGTCTTCAAAGGTTCTCAGACAGCAATCGGACTGTTTGAGCACAGCATGCGCTTCTTTGTTAGTGATCTTTACAGGTCACTTAAGCGGCTTGGTGAATATATTGGCAAGGGCGATAACCGAGATTATGTAAACGAAGTAAGCAAAATAGCGAGTGATGTCTTTGAGCAAGCAACAGGCAGTGACATCATTAATACAGATATAAAGAACGATGCGAGCGTCCTCATGATCATCAATAAACTCGTTAATAAAGGAAATCGCTTCGGGCTAGTCATGAAGCTGGAAGCAACTGATATATTACGCGCCGTTCAGACATATACTTCGATGATCGGGAGCTTAGGATTGTATGAAAAAGTAATGCCAGATGTTATAAATTATGCGATAATGGACATCAAAAAACAATATCCGGATATTGCCCAAGATACTAAGGAAGCGGTGAGTATTGGGGACGCAATTGAAACCGTCGCAAACTGGCTAGAGCGCGTAGCTGCGCGTGATCCTATGTTATTCAGGCAGTTATCTGATAAGATCCGTTTAAATAAAGCGGCTCCTATTCCGGAGCCAACACAGGAGATTGAAGCATCATGAAAGAGTTCTTACTTTTTATAAAATATCCCTACACTGCTGGGGTCATCGGTATCATTTGGCTTGGGAGCGCTGCACTGCTTGCAATTGACGGCAACTTGCCGCTTGTACGAGTGGTAATGGTAAATATGATAATCAGCGTCATCATCGCCGGTTTTGGATTTCGCGGCAAAGGCGAGCTCTAAGCTAGATAATCTGGCGGACTTGCGTTATAGATCTGGCTCGTTTTGTCTCATTATCAGTTTCAATTAGCACCGCATTAAACTGCATCGCACCTTCATTTTCCAGGATGTTTCGAGTCTGTATGCCGTCGCGCCACCTCGGCAGTACGCTATCGAACTTCACTCCGAGCGAACTGTTTAAACTGCCTACCATCCCAACATCAGTAATGTGTGCTGTACCACCAGGTAGTACACGTGCATCAGCAGTTGGAACATGCCAGTGGTCACCCACAACAGCCGTAACTCTGCCGTCAAGATAATGTCCGATAACGACTTTTTCACTGCTGTAATCGCCATGAAAATTTACGATTATACTTTCAAAGTCTTCTTGTTGCAGATTAGTAAGTATTTCATCGACAACTGTCAGCGGATTATCGGTTGGCTTGTCGGCATCCTTCCCGACGATACTTCCGAGTAGGCTAATTATTAATACCTTGCCATGTATGGTATCGATTACTTTATACCGCTTGCCTACGGTGCCTTCAGGATAATTAGCGGGGCGTGTGACAGCGATACTTTCATCATTAAGCAATTGATGTGTTTCTTCAAGATGCATTGTCCAGTTACCCCCCGTAAAAACATGCACACCTGCATTTTGTAACCTTTCATAATCTATCAAGCTAAGTCCTTTACCCTCGGATACATTCTCGGCTTGGGCAATGACAAGCTGAACTTGCTCCTGGTTAACTATTTCTGCCAACATCTTCTCGACTGTCTCTATACCGGCTGCACCCATAACATCACCGAGATACAAAATGTTCATGCTTGCAATCTATCTGTAAAATACTGCGGAAGTGGCATATCAAATCTAACTTCTAACAAATCGCCAACCGACTCAGTCTTTTTCATACCTTTATATTGATCTCGACAAGCCATATCTACGCTACCAAACTCCGCCCGAGACCAGTCAAACCCCAAATCTATGGTTGCGGCCTTGATTGAATCTTCGTCAGGACCTTCAATTTCTTGCTGCATATTATTTTGCGAATTCTATTGCACGGGTTTCACGGATGACATTTACCTTAATTGTACCTGGGTACTGCATGGTGCTTTCGATTTTGGTTGCAATATCACGTGCAAGTTTAATAGCACTCAAGTCGTCAATGTCTTGTGGGCGAACAAAGACACGGACTTCACGACCAGCACTAATGGCGTAGGCCTTTTCGATACCTGGGAAAGCTAGCGCTACGTTTTCGAGGTCACGCATACGCTCGCCGAAGTTTTCGGCACTGATGTTTCGGGCACCTGGGCGTGAAGCGCTGATTGCATCAACCGTGCGTACAATCAATGCTTCGACACTCGTAGCCTCAACGTCGTCGTGATGCTGTTCTGCCGCAAGAGCGACTTCTTCAGGAGCGCCGTATTTACGTAACATCTCACCACTAATATGATGGTGCTTACCTTCCATTTTGTGTGTCAGTGCTTTGCCGAGGTCATGTACCAAAGCAGCGTATTTGGCAATCTTTACATTTGCGCCCAGTTGTTCGGCAATTACACCGGCAATATGAGCCATCTCGGTTGAGTGTTTTAGAACATTTTGGCCATAGCTGGTGCGGTATTTTAGCTCGCCCAACAGCTGCAATATTTCTTTTGGAATACCTACTACGCCGACTTCGCGCGCTGCATCTTCAGCAGCATGTAACACTTCCTTTTGAACTTGTACTTGGGCTTTTTCAACGACTTCTTCAATACGACCTGGATGAACACGTCCGTCTTTAAGTAACATTTCTAGCGCAATGCGTGCAGTCTCGCGGCGCACTGGGTCAAAACTACTAAGGATAATCATCCCTGGCGTATCGTCAACCATAATGTCCACCCCAGTAGCACGCTGCAGCGCCTGAATATTACGGCCTTCTTTACCAATAATGCGACCCTTCATCTCTTCGTCTTCAAGTTTAACTGCAGTTACTGTGCGTTCTGCGGTAACTTCGCTGGCCATGCGTTCCATAGCTTCCGTAATAATAACTGCTGCTTGGTCCTCAGCAGTTTCTTTGGCCTCATTTTGTAACTTATTAATGAGCCCAATCATATCGCCGCGTATATCACGTTCGGTCATCATCATAAGCTTATCGGCAGCTTCTTCTTTGGTTAGTTTGGCTATTTTTTCTAACTTTTCTTGCTGTTTGGTTCTAATAGCACGAATCTCGTCTTTTAGCTCATCAGCCTCAGCCTCGGCCTTTCGCATATTTTCGGCTCGCTTATCCAGTGTATCTAACTTCTTTTCAATGGACTCTTCGCGGCCTAGTAGGCGCGATTCTATTTCTTTGATTTCTCGGCGGCGCGTCTGTTCGTCCTTGCGTGCTGTTTCAGATATTGATGCAGCTTCTTCTCGGGCACTACGAAGCTGCTCATCGGCTTCTTTTTTGGCCTTTTTTAATTCTTTTTCTGCAGCTTCTTCGACAGAACCCATTTTTCTTTTTGAAAGTACCGTACTCCCGCCAAACCCCGCACCTAGACCAGCCAAAGTTAACGCTATGGTTAATGGCAACATATAACACCTCCCTACCGGCAACAGTTCAAACCTCACAGGCAGTCACTATCACTTCTTTAGCCTGAAATATTCGTTTAGCAACCAGTATAAATAATTACGTTTAAGTTAGGATTATTTCCCTAAAACATTATCAATCCTGATTTAAATAATAGCACAAAATCCCTATAATTATCACTACTCATCCTAGACTTGTTCAGTGTAAATAATAACCCTGTCAGTAAACGTTTCTTTGTCTGACAGATATTTACCGCCGCATGTCATAAGATTCAATCCACCTTTACCTACGGTTACTGGCAACAATAGTTTTGCGTTATCTACCTGCTCAGAAGGAACCTGTTCCTTTTTAATTACTTTGTAGTCAATCTTTACTCCGTCACCTCTCTCGACGGTTATAGTATCACCTACGTCTAATTTTTTGAGGTTATAAAATATCCCGGCATTAACTGCACCTGAGACATGACCAACTATCAACCCAGCCCCACCTTCTCCCGGTTTGCTGCTTGCTTTATACCACCCAGTGTCGTTGGTATTGCGTGGTGTTTCTAGTGCTCCTGAAGGTAACACGCCCATTGTTAACACTCTAGCATATACATTTATTTTCTTTATTGTAATTGTACGAGGTAAGTCAGGTGCGACGGTTCGCTTAGCAATTATACTGTGCGATACCGGTGTCTCATCAGGAGGAGTTTCTGCAGTTTGTGCTGCACTTGAAGTAACCTTAACCTTTTGCGTAATGGCCGCAACCTGCGCAGCTGCTTTGTGATTCTGATGCAGACTCAAGCCTAACACTGCTAATCCAGAAACAAGTGCTACGGCGGCTACAGCTATAGGTAGAGCTTTAAATAAAGTCTTACGTCTTGATTTAACATCTTTGCTAAACTGTTCTGCGAATATGGTTTTTGATTCTTCTGGTTCTGCTTGTGCAATTGGGTCAGTTGCTAAGTATGGTTGGGGTTTTGGTTCGACACGGCGCACCAGAGTGTTCGTGGTTGTAGCAGGCCTGGTTGCAGGTGTGCCTTTCTTGAAGTCGGCAATCATCGGCCGGACATCAACTCCAGGCTGCTTTGGCGTTCGCCTGAAGCGCTGCTGTTCGTCTAGATAGCTTAAACCGAAAGTAGTTGTAGTCATTTTTTTTAGTTTGTTTTTAGTTTGTTTTAGAACAATTTTTGAAACTGATTGGAAGAATATACTATTTGATTTTTGCGGTTGCGTATCGACGACTCAGTACGTACGCACCACCAGTGATTGCAGTAGTTGCGGCAATGATTGCAAGTGGGCTAGAAGTAAGTAGTTTAAAACCGGTATTAGCAACTGTTGGTACAGTTACTACGGCTAGAACAACATCATTGCCGTCCCCGCCTACGTAACTAATTTTGAAGACATAACCACTAACTGTAAACGTTGCACCTTCTGCCAGGCCAGTAAATGTACCTGTAACTGCGTCAGCGGCATCATTGCTAATTATTGTGAAGGTGTTACCAGCTTTTGGTTTGAAGTTATTGTATAGAGACGCGACGAGTGTAGAACCAGCTAAACTAACTGTGCCAGTCACCGTTAGTTGGTCGTATTCCGTACAAGCCGTTGTACCACCTAGTTCTGCTTCGTAAGTACCATTTAATACGAGACCTGCGCCTACAACTAAACAGCCTGGGCTGTGACCTGGTGCAACTATCGCTCCTGTATTTATACTAAGATTTCCTACTGTACCTGTTCCGTTTAGAATGCCACCCCCACCAATATTTATATCCGAACGTGTTCCATCAATCGTGAGTTTGACATTACCACTAGTACCTACAGTATTTCCAGGTACAGAATCTGCTAATGTATTTAGTAAGTAAGGTGGCGAGTATGTTCCGTTTGGTGTAGTAGATCCGTTTGTCCCAGCATTTATGATTAGCTTACCGCCCCAGCCTGGTAAAAGGTTAATTGCGTAGCTTCCAGTAATATTCCCTGTAAACGTTAGGTCTTTACTATAAGTACCAAAAGTTACATCACTCCCAAGTGTTATATTACCTGTAAAAGTTACACTACTGGTATTAGCACTTGTTCCGTAATTCTCGGCATAGCCGCCGGTGCCGCTGCAACCACCCTTATAAATATTGATCTTAGGATTTGCATAAATTCCGCTTGGGACTGTGCTTGCGCCAGTCAATGTTATGTTGCCACTAAACGTACTAATGTAACAACTCGACATAGTTATATCTGCACCGCTAGCTATTGTAGTACCCCCGCTCGTCGCTATTGCGTTCGCAGATGAGGCATATAAGCTACCGCCCGCTACTGTTATGGCTCCTGTATATGCACTGTTATCGCCACTTATGCCTAAAGGATTGGCTCCTGTCTTAGTAATTGATCCGGATCCAGTTATCGCACCCGATACGTTAAATGATCCAGCCGATCCAGCAATAGTTAAGTTATAAGTAGACAGGTTAAGCGTACTGTTAAGACCCAGTGAGCCGCCTGAGATAGTAAATGTTTGTATACCACCAAGTACAATCCCCATACTAATTGTTTGGTCACTCCTGAAACTGCCGGTCATTGAAGATGTAATACCGGCTACGACTACCACACTGGCACCGGAAACAGTATAGTTGCTATCGATCGTTGTAGCGCCGCTAAAAGTAATACTGTTAAAAGAAGTGCCAGCTGCATAATTATTCACTACCGTTCGGTTTGCAATATTCGCGGGAAAGACAAGATCATCG
This sequence comes from Candidatus Saccharimonadota bacterium, assembly GCA_043743105.1. Taxonomy (GTDB): domain Bacteria; phylum Patescibacteriota; class Saccharimonadia; order Saccharimonadales; family JACDBH01; genus RYN-417. Next base: position 16,634 of record JAYTXD010000024.1, read on the forward strand.
GCTGCTGAAGGCGCTGTACCACCCCAGTTGGCGGCTGTGTTCATATTGGTATCGCTACCGCCACCTGTCCATGTTGCCGTTGCCGCAAACGCATGCGGCGCGCCAAATATAAAGAGGGCAGTTAAACTTGTTACAAACGCGGAAATAACCGCAACAATTTTGTTGGATTTCATAATTTTACACCTATCTGTTTTTAAAGAATTATTTTGTTAATAAATGCTACAAACTGAATTGTATATCTATCTAATAGTCTGTCAAGCTGCTTGTGCTTATTTGTTGACTTATTTACAACTTTATCTGCATCTGCATCTGCATCTGCATCTGCATCTGCATCTGCAGATAAGCCTAGGGTAAAGTTATTTTTTAGGTGTTGTAATATTTGCATCGGCTCCGTAAAATGGCCTAAGCGGCAATGCGTTGACTCCTGATTTTAGGGTATTAATACCGTTATCTATCCAGTCTTCATTTTGTACGCCTACTATTGGGATACTGAGGCTGTACGCTAAAGCGTTTGCAACACTTATACCGATCCTAAGTCCAGTAAACGAGCCGGGCCCTTCAAAGACAATTATCCCCTCTACCCATGCTAGCTCAATGTCATTATCGGCAAGTAACTGTTGGCCCTTACTATGCAATGTTTCGGCAAGACGGCGATGCGCTTCCCACTTTGTATAAGCAATTTTTTTATTGTCATCATATAGACCAATCTCGGCCAGTGGATTGTCTGTTCGTATAGTCAAAATTATCATGCCTGTGCCTCAAACAAATACTTCAGTGCTTCTGAGTACTCGAACACAACAGTGCGGTTTTGCTCGCCAACCGAAGTGCGACCAATATGTACATCTACCCTTTTATCTGGCAATCCATCGGCAACAATACCGCCCCATTCAACCGCAATCACAGTGCTAGGATCGTCAATCGCTTCCGAAAGCTCAAGCGCAACAACGCCACCGTCTTGCAAGCGGTAAAAATCAAAATGTTGCAACTCTATGCCTTTGGCGCATTGATAAACGCGATTAATTGTATAAGTTGGGCTGCCGACTTGATCGGTGCTGCCCAGGCCTTTGGCGAGACCCTTTACAAAAGTTGTTTTGCCGCCGCCTAGGTCGCTTATGAGTAAAAATATCTCACCGCCCCTACACCTGCTGCCGAGCTGCTCGGCGATTGCGGAAGTAGCTTCTGAGCTGGAAGATTCTGTTTGCCATGTCTTTACGGTATTCATACAGTGCATATGCTACCGCGGCAGACCCGACCCCTGCAAGCACAAGCGGGTGCAGTGGCGCTGCATCGTTGAGTTTTGTCGGTGTTGACGGCGTCGTTGTACTTAGCCCGGCAACCTTGCCGGTCGCTTTTTTTGTAGCTGTTGTCTTGGTTGTTTTTACAATCTTTGGCAATGTAGCTGAGGCCCTTGTAGCAACTTCCGGTACGACAGCGCTTGGCAAGTTTGCGGCATTTGGCGTCGGGACATCGGTCCACTGCCAACTGTCTCCAATAACGCTCCAGCTCTGTCCTTCTGGAGCACTTTCATAACTAGGTGTCTCGCTTATTGCTGTACCGTCAGGGGCCAAGAGCCTGGCTTGGCCTTCGGTATTTGAAAGCTGGAGATTTGTATCGCTAATTTTAAATACCGTATACGACTTAGGCTGCAGCGAACCAGTTTTGAATGTATAGCCACGCGAATATGACGTACCGGCTTCGATACGGTAATTGCTTAGGTTAAAAACAGCGTTATTAGGATTATAAAGCTCTACGAACTCGTCAATGTCATCACTCTGTGGCGCTGCAGGGTTTGGAAATAACTCTGTTATCTCTGGCGCTACCAGCCCAAGATTGTTCGATACTGTCGTATCCACTTGTGGCGCAATAACTGTAACTTTTTGGGGCGTGATACCAGATACCGGTACAGAAGGGGTAGCGCTTGCTGCTATTTGAGTTTGTAAGTCACAGCCATCAAGTACTGAGGGCGTTACACTTATCCATGGATCATTTGCCGTTTTGCTCACACCAGCAACCCACGTTCGTTGCAAAAACCCAGTCGTGCTGGTTGGTAATGTCTGTACTGCAGCAGGTACTGTAACGGCAGTTTTTGACCACGAGACAGTATCCAGTATATTTGCGGGGCCGTTTTGGGTAACCTGCACTATCCCCGCGGTAGAGCTAAATCCGAGTGACAGCGCGTTAACCGTCATTTTGTAGCATATAACCATTGCCCCATCACTGACCATATAATAACTGTGTGATGCAAGCTTTCCACTGAGTGGGATATAACGGCTACTAGTGAGCTTAGTACTGGTTAGGTCATAGTAGTTGTAGTAAGCCAACTGGACGGTACTCATATCAATCTCCGCATTGGTGTTGTTGTATAGTGATACAAATTGCCCGTTACTGCTGGTAATTTTAATTTGCCCTATGAGTATTGTTGCACTCGGTACACTGCCTACTAGGGCCTTGGCACGAGAAAGTGGCAAAACCCCAACCAGCAACGCAGTTGCCGTTAGGGCGAGCATTGTCACTTTTCTAAGGTTTATCATAATTTGTTACTATACGATGAGTTTTTACAGATGCAATAGTTTAGTAAGATTATTTGTTGTAGTTTTGTAAAATATATTTTTTAGCATAAACATAATATATTCTGTCGTTGACGTAGCAGTGTCGTATAATACCGCTATGCTGCAACTTGCAAATTCTTTAAATGACCTGCCTATTATGAGCCTTCGAACAGGGGGTATGATAGCCAAAGCTGAACGACTTATTATTGACCCTAATAATCTTAAGATTATTGGCTGGTACTGCCGTGACCAGTTCAGTAAACAACAGCTTATTTTGCTTGCTAAAGACATTCGAGATATCGTGCCTCAGGGCCTCGCGGTTGATGATTATGATGTACTAACAAATGCTGAGGATCTGGTGCGTCTAAAAGATATTCTTAACCTTGACTTTGTACTGCTTGGCAAACCTGTTGTCACTAATAACCGCCGCAAGGTTGGCAAAGTCACAGACTACGCCGCCGATGTGTCGACCTTTTTTATTATAAAGCTTTATATCAGCCAGCCAGTTTATAGAACATTATCTGGCGGTCAACTGAGTATAGATAGGAGCCAGATAGTCGAAATATCCCCGCACCAAATTATAGTCCGTGATGTTGATGAAAAAGTAGGCTCGCCCATATCGGCTCTACTCGGCGCCAGATAATACTATTTTTATATCATCATAACTAAAGCCTTGACGAAGCAAATATTGCTTAAGTTTAATCTCATCATTTTTGTAGCGACTGAGGCGTCGTTTTTTTTCTATAATTTCTTTTAGTAATGCACGCTCTTGATCACCATTTTTTTGGAGCGTTTCGGCAATAACTTCACGCACCACACCTTTTTTCATAAGTTCGTTTTGAATTGCTCGGTCACTTTTACCACCGCGCCTACGCATATCAATCAGCCATACAGCAAAGCTACTATCACTTATATACCCACGACCCTCTAACTCTTCGGTTATCCCAGTTATTTGCTCTGGCTCTGCCTTTTTGCGGTACAAATAGTCCCGTAGTTCGAGTATAGACCTAGGGCGGTTCAGCACCCATTCTAGTGCCCTATTCTTAAGCTTGCCATCTTCTGACAATTTTTTAAGGCGCTTTAGCGCAGATTCGTCAATCTCTTGATTAATCTTGAGCCTTTCGGCAACTAGTTCGTTTAAACTAAGTGAGAATGAGTATTTGCCATCAACAAATAAGCTGGCCCTTTCGGGATTTTTTACTTGTTGTTTAATACTTGTTATCTTCATTAGTACCTACCTCTGCATAAGTACTACTGTACCTGTAAGCAAAAGCCAAGCTACTTCTACTAACCACCCCTTTGGCGTTTGAGACCACTGAATCCAGGTGTGAAATCGTGCGAGCGGCCCCAAATGGGGCTTACGATTTTTGATTTTTTGCACATACAAGTCGTAGTACGCCCACATTAAGTCGGGGCTAGCCGCCGCAATCATGCAAAACCATATGAGCCATTTGTGCGCAGGGAAAGTAATGCCCAAGATAGCCATCAGAACAACTGCAACGATAAAGTCTGCGAGAAGCGTGACGTTAAACCGATAGTTAAATAACTTATCGCCTGGCGGCAAACCAGAGTGCGGTATTGCATCACACACAAAGTGGCTCATGAAGCAGAGCGGGACAGCAAGCGCTGGCTCTTTAACAAGCAATGCGATTACTGCACCTGTCATGCCATGGTTTGTACCGGTCATTAAACTTTATTGTACCCTAGGCCTTGTTGGCTTCGATGACTTTCTTAGCTATTTCGGCCATTACTTCTGGGTTGTCACGCAGATATTGCTTTGACGCTTCACGACCCTGACCAATTTTGGCATCGTTGTAAGCAAACCACGCACCACTTTTTTCAACAATCTCTTTGGCAACAGCCAGGTCAAGCACGTCGCCTTCTTTCGAAATGCCTTCGTTGTACATAATGTCAAACTCGGCCTCTCTAAAAGGCGGTGCAATTTTATTCTTTACTACTTTTACTCGTGTACGGTTACCGATAACGGCATCTCCCGACTTAATTTGTGAGATACGGCGAATGTCCATTCGCAAACTTGCATAGAACTTAAGCGCGTTACCACCGGTAGTAGTTTCTGGGTTGCCAAACATCACGCCAATCTTCATACGAAGCTGGTTGATAAAAATAACCGTGGTCTTACTCTTACTGATAATAGCGGTTAGCTTACGGAGTGCCTGACTCATCAAACGAGCCTGAAGACCCATGTGACTATCGCCCATGTCACCTTCAATTTCTGCTTGTGGGACCAGTGCCGCGACTGAGTCGACTACAATCAGGTCAACTGCGTTACTACGTACTAAGGTCTCCACAATTTCAAGCGCTTGCTCGCCATTATCCGGCTGAGAAACGAGTAAGTTATCTATGTTAACGCCAATTCTTTTAGCATACACAGGGTCCAGTGCATGTTCTGCATCAATAAAAGCCGCTACGCCCCCACGTCTTTGCACTTCGGCAATTGCATGCAGCGTAAGAGTTGTTTTGCCAGAAGATTCTGGTCCGTAAACTTCAATAATACGGCCTTTTGGTATACCACCACCAAGAGCTAAATCTAAACTGAGAGCTCCAGTTGGGAACGTCTCAACATTGGCATGGGTTGTTTCGCCCAAGCGCATTATTGTACCTTTGCCAAATTGCTTTTCGATGGTCTCAACTGCAAGACCTAAGGCCTTAGTTTTGCCGTCGAGCTTTGGTTCAGCCTCATTAGATTTGTCATTTTGTTTTGGGTCAGCTTGTGCTTTTACCATCGCGATACTCCTTTATAACGTTGTTTGTACGTGTAGTTATAGTATATGCCAGCCTCTAATTGCAAGCCCCGAGCCAAACTTTATTGTTGTAGTTTTTGAAATACATGTTTTAGCATAAGCTTTATGAACAACCACTCACTATAGCCATTCCAATCAAAATGTGTAAATTTTGAGTGATGGATGATAGAGACATATACGCAGTCAAAAAGACATGTTTTGTTTTGGGATGGCTGTAGATGTAGTAAGAAGCATATGCATTACGTGTTATTTCCTTTATAATTAAGCGCAAGTACTATGCGTATTTCAGACACTTTAGTTAAAGAACTGTTGCTTAAGGGTAAAAAAATTACCGCTGAGCAGATTAAGGCTGCACACGACACAGAAGGGGATGAAAAACTATCGCTTCAAGAAGCAGTCATCAAGTCTAATCTTATAAATGAAAAAGACCTTACCAAACTTTACGCCGCAGAAATTGACATACCTTACATAGAGCTTAATCCCAAAGAAATAAAACGCGAAGTTCTCAAGCTCATACCCGAACGTATTGCACGGCAATATAACGTTGTTCTTTATGGCGTTCAAGAAGATGGTTCAAAGTTGCTAGCCATGGATGATCCAGATGATGTCCAGGCCGTAAACTTCCTCAAAAAAGAGCTGGGCAATGAAATTAAAGTATCAATTGCCTCTAAGCAAAGTATCCTCCAGTCGCTCGACCAATATCGTGGCAATATTAGTTCTGAACTTACCAAGGTAATCTCACCTGACGAACAGGTTGACGAAGAAGATGAAGAAGTTAGCGAAGAAGACTTAGCCGAAGATTCGCCAATTGCCCAAACCGTAAACTTGTTGATTGAATACGCTGTTAAAGCCGGCGCTTCTGATGTACACATTGAACCACGTGAAGGCCATGTACTTGTTCGCTATCGTGTGGATGGCATCTTAAAAGAAGCCAACAAGCTACCTAAAAAGGTTATGAACGCCCTTGTAAGTCGTATCAAAATATTGAGTAATCTAAAGATCGATGAAAAGCGCGCCCCACAAGACGGACGATTTAAAATAGCTACTAACGGGCAAGTCTATGCGCTGCGTGTTTCTACCCTGCCAATTGTTGACGGCGAAAAGGTGGTAATGCGTATCTTAAACGAGTCAAGTAAAGCGTTAACGCTTGAAGAACTAGGATATTGGGGCTATTCACTCAATACGATCAACAAAGCCATCGTCCAACCGCACGGTATGATCCTCGTAACTGGGCCAACCGGCTCCGGCAAATCCACCAGCCTATTTAGCGTACTTTCGCTGCTCAATAATCCAACGGTTAATATTTCTACCGTTGAAGACCCTGTAGAATACCGCATACCTGGGACAAACCAAACACAGGTTAATCCAGTGGCTGGTATGACGTTTGTTAACGGCCTGCGTGCGCTTTTGCGTCAAGATCCTAACGTTATTATGGTGGGAGAGATTCGTGACGGCGAAACAGCCGACCTAGCCGTGCAGGCAGCGCTAACCGGGCACCTTGTGTTTAGCACGCTACACACCAACAATGCAGCAACCTGCCTACCGCGTTTACTCGACATGGGCATTGAAGCCTTTCTGATTGCAAGCACCGTGCGGGCCGTCGTAGGCCAACGTCTTGTGCGCCGTTTATGCGTTGACTGCCGCGAAAGCATTGAGCCAGATGAAATAACTCTCAAGCGGCTCTATGATGCATTTCATTTAGACAAAGCGGGTGGCATGAGTCAAATTCACGAGCTAGAAATGCAAGCTCTTGAAGGGGGCATTGGCAAAACAAATACTTCTGCAACCAACAAAGTAAGCCCTGCAGACCTTAGCACAACTGAGTCCAAAATATTACGTATCTGGAAAGCTCATGATGGCGGATGTGATGCATGCAGTCATACAGGCTATAGAGGGCGTATGGGTATTTATGAAGTGCTCGGCAACACCGCAACTATCCAAAAGCTCATCGTTGGCAACTCAACATCTGACATCATCCAGGACGAATCCATCAAAGAAGGTATGATTACCATGCAGGTTGATGGCTTTATCAAGGCCTTGCGTGGCCAAACATCGATCGAAGAGATATTACGCGTAACGAGTGAGAGATAATGCCTAAATTTGCCTACACTGCGGTTAATAAATCAGGTAAATCAACTACAGGGTTTGGTGAGTCCGCAAGCCGTGACACAATGGCCGATACACTCGTTAAGCAAGGCCTTCGACCAGTCACCATAAAGATTGCGAGTGAAAAGACCGGCTTTAGTGCAAAGCTCAAAAGCTTTGGACAAAAAGTTAAGCTTAAAGATCTCGTTATATTTAGTCGTCAAATGTCTACTATGATTTCTGCCGGCGTGCCACTAACGAGGTCGCTTGCAACTATGCAAAGCCAAACGACCAATAAATACTTTAAAACTGTCGTTGCAGGTATTTCGCACGATGTTGAAGGTGGACTGTCGCTTGGAGATGCTTTTGGTAAATATCCTAAGGTATTTTCAGAAATCTACATCAATATGATCAAAGCAGGTGAGGCCGGCGGTATTTTAGACGATATTATGAAGCGCTTAGCTACCCAGGTAGAACAAGACGCTAGTATGCGCAAAAAGATCAAAGGTGCTATGACTTACCCTATCGTTATTTTGAGCGTTACAGTTATTGCTTTCTTTGGTATCACTATGTTTGTGTTGCCAAAAATTGGCAAAATTATCCTTGACCTGGGCGGGCCAAATGCCAAGCTACCAATTTATACTGTTGCTATGCTCGATGTTAGCGCTTTTATGCAAAAGCAGGGGGTCTTCATCTTTATCGCAATGGGTATTTTTGTCTTCTTTGGCCTTAAATATATCAAGACGCCAAAAGGCAAATATCAGTTTCATTTTCTTCTGCTAAAAACACCTATCCTGAAGGACATTATTATCAAAATTGCAGTCGCCCGCTTTGCTCGTACCTTTGCTTCACTCATGACCGCCGGAGTTACTGTTTTGGATGCACTTGAAGTTACTGGTGGAGCAGTTGGCAATAAAGTAATTCAAAAAGAACTGATTGAGGCTGCCAAAGAAGTCAAGAACGGTAAGCAACTGAGTGAAACGCTCGAAAAAAGCAAAAACTTCCCTTCTATTGTTCCGCAAATGCTCGCAATTGGTGAAGAAACTGGACAAACAGACACGGTGCTTGTTAAGGTTGCAGACTTTTATGAAGAGGAGGTATCAACGGTTATCGACAGCCTCGCCTCTATTATTGAGCCTATCATGATCATTGTCCTCGGTGCTGGCGTAGGCCTCATCGCCGCCAGTGTCATGGGTCCAATTGCATCACTATCGAAAAACATTGGTGGATAAAACTGTCTCTATATACAAATACGGAGTTGACGAATAATTGCTTATGATTATAATCAGGTGCAGATACTTATGCCTACCCGGGCAGAAGTGGTCGCCAAATATAATTAAAACAACCAAATCAAGGAGGGTGGGCCCTAGATGATTTCACTAAAAAATAAGCAATCTGGTTTCACAATTGTGGAACTTCTAATCGTAATTGTAGTTATCGGTATTTTGGCCGGTCTTGTTATTACGACT
>JAYTXD010000025.1:0-7870 GCA_043743105.1 Candidatus Saccharimonadota bacterium
TACGGTGCTGCTGTTAGTGAGCTGCACTTCCCAACATCAAAAGAAGCTTTTGCTATTGCTCGTCGAACGATAGGTTTTATTGAAGTTTTTGAACTTATGTTGGCAGCAGCGCTTAATAAGGCAGAAAATCAAAAGGAACTTGCACCGTCTATTGCCTTTAACGAAAAACTTGCCAAACAATTTGTTACTTCATTGCCGTTTAAGCTAACTGATGCGCAGCGTACGGCGGCTTGGCAGGTCTACCAAGACATTGTCCAAGAAGTACCAATGAATAGACTACTTGAGGGTGATGTAGGCTCTGGCAAAACTGTTGTGGCCGGGATGGCAGGGCTTATGGCTATGGAAGCGGGGTTTCAAGTGGCGTTAATGGCGCCAACCGAGCTTTTGGCGCGTCAGCATGCCGAAACACTTACTGATTTGTTCGCGGCATCGGGGTATGCCGAGGTCGTAAGCCTGCTCGTGGGGAGCTTAAAGCCTGCACAGAAAAAAATAGCACACGAACGTATTGCAAGCGGACATATTAAGTTCATTGTTGGTACGCAGGCTTTGTTGCAAGAAAAAGTGGCGGTACAAAACTTAGGCTTGCTCATTATAGACGAACAGCATCGCTTCGGTGTGGATCAACGAAAGAAGCTCATAAAAGGTACGGGTAGAATGCCGCATGTCTTGAGCATGACGGCAACGCCGATACCGCGTTCGCTTGCGCTAACACTTTACGGCGAGCTAGACATTTCGTTACTGGATGTAATGCCAATGGGTCGCAAGCCAATTATTACCAAAATCGTTTCGCCCAATAGTCGTGAGCAGCTATATAAAAAGATAGACGACGAGATTGCTCAAGGTAGGCAAGTGTATGTTGTGTGCCCTCTGATTAAAGAAGGTTCGGGCTTGAAAGCACCTAGTGCCGAGCAAACATATGAAAAGCTTCGTAAAATCGTTTTCAAACATCGTAAACTTGGTCTTTTACATGGCAAAATGAAAGACGAAGAAAAAATAGTAGTCATGGAAGCATTCGCTGCCGGCACAATAGATATTCTGGTAGCTACTACTGTAGTAGAAGTTGGTATAAGCGTTAGCAACGCTAGCGTGATGGTTATTGAAGGAGCAGAACGGTTTGGTTTGGCGCAAATGCACCAGCTTCGTGGACGAGTCGGACGGAGTAGTGACCAAGGCTATTGTTATCTTGTGCCAAGTGACAGCAAAACACCGAGTCTGCGTTTGCGTGCATTGAGCCAATCCACGGACGGCTTTCGGCTCGCCGAGTTGGATTTAGAACTACGTGGGCCGGGGGCAATTTATGGAACGCTGCAACACGGTGAACTGGATCTTCGGATCGCAAAGCTGAGTGACGTAAAACTACTTGCAGATAGCAGGGCAGCGGTTAATTACTTTATGAAGAGCAGTGGGCCTCTCCAAGTATATCCAGAGCTAAAGCGTCGAGTACGCGCCGCACAAGCGGTTGTTACACTCAATTAAGGTATAATAGCTCGTAATGTATTCTGGACTTGAATTTACGAAATACTCCGGTCAACTTATGGGTGGCCATCAGAAAATTGACCGCGTTTCGCGCCGGCATTTGCAAGAACTGCTATCAGCCGATACCTCATTTCCAAAAATCCGCGAGATTTTGTATTTTGAAGGCAAAAACGGCCCCGACGGCATAAAAATAAAAAGCCCTGCCAAAAATGAACCATGGCACTATTTCGAACCGCTCGAAGGTGACAAAACGGAGTTTATGAAGTTGTTGAGCGGTCATTATAGGCAGTTGGTTACAGAAATGCAGGTACATAACAAAGAGCGTTCGGCCTTTGAGGCAGCTTGGTTTGCTCATGCCATTGTTGACGGACTCACACCAGCTCATCACTACCCGTTTGCCGAAAAAATATCAGAATTACGTGGTGGTGCCGACAACTCAACTCGTACATCGTATAAGAAAAAGCTTGTTTTTAAAGGTTCCACAAAGCGCGAAACGGCTCGCAATATGATTAAAGCATATGGTCCCAGAGGGTTATATATGGCCCATTGGCTGTTTGAATTTGGTTTTGGTTTTATTGTGAAGCCACTTCGATTGCCGGATGCCCGCCCGAGCACAGAGGATGTAGCCTTAGCTTATGAGCTTGGGTATGAAGAGTACTACTTACGCCAGGCTAAAAATATTGCCCGTTTACATCTGTTCGAGATGTATTTAAAAAGTGGCTGGACTACAAAACTGAGTCGGCTCGTACGTGAAGAACTTGCCCCGACAATTGTCCGTACAGTGACCGTCTTATGGTATATTGCGGCACGCGAGGCAGAAACCAAGAAATGAGAATCATAGCCGGCCGTTTAAGAGGTCGAATATTTGAGTCACCGGATACTGGCAATACGCATCCTATGGGAGAAAAGCCGCGTGGTGCGATATTTAATGCTCTAGGTGACATAGAAGGCCTGCATATACTTGACGCATACGCGGGCAGTGGGGCGCTTGGCTTTGAAGCGATGAGCCGGGGCGCAAAAAGAGTTATTGCAGTGGAGTTAGACAAACAGGCATATAAAACACTGGTCAATAATATATTTAATCTTGGGCTTGAAGACTCTATAAATGCGTCGCTCTCAAGCATGCGTGCTTGGTCTAACAAGAATCATGAGTTGATGATTGACATCGCAATATGTGATCCGCCGTACGACGCCGTGTTGGCATTGGAAATAGAACGTCTGGTTCGGCATATTAAAAAAAACGGCCTGCTGGTACTGTCGTGGCCAAGCAAGCTTGAAGCGCCTTTTATGCCTGGCTGTAGCATAATCAATGAAAAAGAATATGCAGGTGCACGAATCATCTTTTACCGTAAGAGCTAATCTGTTAGAATAGTTACGTACTTATATTCGCGCGAGTGGTGAAATGGTAGACACGCTAGCCTTAGGAGCTAGTGCCGCAAGGTGTGCTGGTTCAAGTCCAGTCTCGCGCACCAGACGACATTTCAATCGCCTTTACAAGGCTGGCAAAGGGTTCTTTCCAGATAGGATAGACCCTTTTTTCATTGTCTATGGTTAGGTTCAAGAACAAAATGCGTGCAATACGGTCTTTTTCAACTGCTGAACCTGCTTTCATCTTGTCAGGTGCTGATTTTACTAGGTTCAAGAACTGCTCTTTGGTCAGTTTGATTTTGCTTGGATTGGAGATTTTGTCTTTTTGTTTTTCTATCTCCTCGTCAAGCGACTGCGTTTCAATCGCAAGCTCGTTAATCCTGTCTTCGTTAATAGAATATGCTGGCGAAGAACGATTTATTTTACCTAGACCAAGTGATAGTTCGTCCAGCTCTTTCTTTTTGTGAGCGTATGCCCCACGTTTACTAGCTATGTCTTGTTTAATTTTGAGGATTTTTACATCTGTAAAGCTATCTATACGCTTGCTGTAACGCTCATACGCTTCTTCTGACAGCTCTAGCTTCTCAAGTAGTTCATATATGGCATCGAAGACGAATTTTGCTCTAACAGATTTAGGTTTGCGTGAACATTCAGTGTTCTTGCATTCATACGATAAGACGAGATGTTTACTACCGCCTGGCTTATTCTTGCCAACTGACATCCACCTATCACTTTTACAAACGCCACAATAAACTATGTGTCTCAACGGCTTGAACTCAGTCCTTTTCTTAGGGTCAATATCCCGTTTTCTTGTATATGCCAGTGCCTGTACCTGATTATAAATATCTTCGGTTATCATAGGCACAAAGCTTTTATGTATACGAGGCAGGTCAATGGTCTGCTCGGTCTGTACAAGTAAACCATAATAAAAAGGGTCACGGAACATTTGCCCCACACTCTTTTCGGTTGGCACTATCTTTTTGCTAAATTTATTCTTCCTGCTTGGTTTAGTCATGCGGTGGTAGCCTTTTTCTAGCAAGTAATCCAGTACCACTTTGTTTGTTGCACCTCTAGCTCTCATGTACCATGCTTCTTGTATGACATCAAACCAGTCATTGGGGTGATATAAGCCGTCTTGGTCATCTCGGTCATAACCCCATTTGGGTTGACCGCCTGATTTACCGTCTTCAAGATTTCCTGATACTCCCTTTTGTACTTTAGTAGAGAGGTCATCTGAGAAGTGTTTAGATATAGAGAACATTATTCCCAGCGTCAACTTACCCGAAGCGTCATTTGAAAATAGTAGAGTTGGGAATTGGAGGTCTTTTATAGTACCCTCGTCTAGCATGTTGATAAGTAAGCCACCCTCAAGCATATTGCGAGAGAGTCTATCGGGGGCATATGCTAGGATTGCGTCGTATTTGTTATTTCTAATGTCTTCGAGTATCTGATTAAAGTTTGGACGGTTATTCGACTTCTTGGCTGACTTGCTTTCCTTAAATGTTGCTACAACGTTTAATCCTTTGGACTCAGCAAGTTTCGTGCAGTGCCTTATTTGGTCTTTATGAGTCCGGACCTGACTACCCTCGTCCTCACTGGATTTACGAGCATACAAAACATATCGTAGTTTTGTTCTGTCAATTTCTTCTATGACCTGCATGTTACTTTAATTTTACTCTGTTTTATAGCAAGATACGACCAGCATTATTGTCTGATATGGAACTTGCATTTAATTTTGCTAAAGGACTGTTTTCATCTATATCTTCGAGTACTTCCATCAGCTCTACCAGCCCATCATCTACGTTTATTTGTTCGGTCTTTTTGTTTGATATAACGCTGTATGCAACATTGTCGCTCACACTATGTCCGTCTTTGACCAGTGAAGTTTATTAAGGTCTTCACCTCGCAAAAGTTTTCAGTGCGATATTTTTATAAGTTCGCTGAGGTTTGCATAGAATCAAATAGACGCCACGCAAAAAACCTCTGTTTGAAAGTCTTTTGGTTGGCGTCTAACTAATGCTAATTATACTCCAATCATTAGCATTATGCAAGCAAGTGTCATAATAAAGAGAGACAAATACTGGCACATGGGAGTCGATATGGTGATAAAGAAGGCAGTAGGTAGACCTCCAAAGGTCACATATAAAACAATGCTTCGGTTGTCAGATGCAATACAGCATAACAGTACAATCAGTGAGGCATGTCGTTATGCAGGGATTAGTCGCACCACGTACTTTTTATACATGAATAACGAAGTGTTCGCCGAGAAGATGACGAAAGCAAAAGACAACCGCAATAAAGTAGTTTTTAGTTTTAGTACATATTTCTAAAAACTCCCCATGATTCTGTAATGTTTTCAAAGAATCTGATGCAATTAAAGGTAGCACTAATTATCCAGTAAATGGCGTTGCGGGTCAAAAATATGGCAGAAAAATTCGGGCACGGTTGCTAAGTAATTTCAAAGTACAAAAGATGAAAGAGTACCCGTAACTAAAGCACCCTCCTAACCCATTTCCAGAGCTTTTAAGAGGTTCCGCTGAATATGTTAAAGTATTCCTTCTCAATCTGGGGATATGGGGCTGTTGCGTGGTGTGCTATGTTACTTTGAAATACAAGTCTGATTTTGGGATATATCAAGCTAGATAGACAGCACTGACTGAGCTTTTCGATTCTTTTGGCTTAATAATATATGGAGTGTAGAATTAAATTATGTCTAGTGTTCAAAATAACTCAACTGGTGCAGGTCTAATTTTTCTCATTTTGATAATAGTAGTTGGTGTTTGGGGTTGGCATACCTTCCATCCCGATAACTCAAAACCATGGTGGAACGGTGCACAATCAATGACAATCTGTGCGGTTGGTCAAAATTCTAACAGCTATGCTGGTTCAGATAACGGTAATAGTATTGGATGCCATACAGCAATGGTTACGAGCGACGGAAATAAAATCACTAACCTTAATAGCTCACTAGCTCAAGGCACTAGTTGCGGCAAGATTACTTCGAGATACTGTGATTTTTATGATATTCAGGACAAGCAATGGGAAGTAAAAAAAGACTAGACAACCAACCCATAGTCGATATGTTTTAATATGTTTACTAATAGGGGTGGTTGCGAAAATATAGGCACTTGACTAGCTATTCTGTAGTTAAAAATAGACATCTACCCCTGTTTACGCCTGTCGTATTGCGACACACTTATAGCAAAGCACTAGAACTATGTTATTGGAGTTATTGCCAGTATAATTGCAGCTATGTACAATGAACGATCCTTTAACCCAGATTATTTGGACTACAGATGTAGAGAGTGTGGCAGGTCTGTACGTGGCAAGGCGTTAAAAGGCTCAATTCACTTTGCTCCCCACAGCGATACTAGCGTATGGCTAATTTCCGAGTGTTCAAGCAAGAGTTGCGGCGCATACACTTTTGTGATTTACGACACTCTAAATAGCTGTGTAGACCGTACATTCCCTTTTGCATTTACAAAAGCCAGCGACTACAAGGCATCCATACCTGAGAATATCAGAGCAGACTTGGCGGAAGCGACCTTGTGTGTAAGGGCTGGTGCTAGACGTGCTGCGGTAGTTTTATTTAGGAGAGTTGTTCAGGATATTGCGTTAGACAAGCTAGATAAGAAGGTGCTGGTTGATGTTAAGCAAGGCGACAAGCTCTGGAAGCAAATTGATTTACTTGCTTCGGAAGGATTTATAACTAAGGCTCAAGCCAGTGCCGCTCACGAAATAAGGCACTTCGGAAACTTTGGTGCACACCCACGAGATGACGAGCTTGATAAGGTTGAAGCCGAAGAACTTGAATTGATTGATGACCTTGTGAATAATCTCATTATGCAGATTTACGTACAGACCGATAGTATTTTGCAGTTAAAAGCTAAGAGAGAAGCTGCATTAGACGAGGATTAGGTTCAACCGCTTTCTAGCGAGTGTAAAAGCACACTCATATCAGAGCTGGTACTGCTGAACAAATTTAGTTCGTGACGCTTCTCTTAGCTGTAATATCCAGTCAACATCTGGACTACTAAGTAGCCAATCACTTATACTGTCAAAAGGTTCAATCTGACTTGCTTCAGGTGCACCAGAACAAGAGACCCCTGAAATGGGGTTTTGTTTTACCGGGGACTATACCTGCACAGGCAGTTTAGGCGTATACTTCAAGAATACAAAGGAGTATTTAATATGAAGAATAAATATGTGCGTATTGTGGCTATACTCATATTGGCAGGGGGTCTTAGCGGCGGTGCTTACTACATTGGTAACAAAAACAACAAAAAAACAGCCGATAAAGCAGTTACGGTCAAGACAGTAAAGCCAACTGAAAATACGCCCCCGAAGACAACTACAGATGGCAAAACAACAACTCCAGCGGCAACCAAGCCAAGCGGCATGGTTGCCGACATTAGTAAGTTCGAACCAGCTGGTCTTTTTGCTGCCAGCCAGTCACGTCAGCTTACAAACTTTACAGCCTGGACAGATTCGCCCGTAAGTGTTGAATACCGAGATTTTAATGATGACGGCGTAAATGATTCATTTGTATCAGCAAAATTACCAGGAACCATGGGCTACAGCATTGCGGCTGTATGGACTACAGGCGCCGACAACAAGCCAAAAGAGCTGTGGTACTTACCGTCCGACCAGTATGTTGCGCAGTCGTCTTGGACGGTAAATAGTACTAATACTCTTGTTAATAGCGGCAAGCAGGACAATAGTGGCACTATAACAACCAAAATCAATAACTGGCATTGGCAAGTAAGTACTACTGGCAGTGGCTTTGTACTAGAACCAGACATCTAAAAAAAAACCACTATTTGCATACTATCCCATATTTCTAAATGTCTAGGCATAAAAAAGTAAAAAAGGTTGTGCTTAGAAAGCGATAACGGATATACTTATACTGAACAAACAAGTATAGGACATGTCGTTGAAAATATTAATGTTGGGCTGGGAGCTGCCACCCCATAATAGTGGTGGACTAGGTGTTGCTTGCATGCATATGTGCAAGGCTCTTGCTAGT
>JAYTXD010000026.1:0-27254 GCA_043743105.1 Candidatus Saccharimonadota bacterium
TTACTACATTTTCTTTAAGCGACTCTGAAACTAAGAAATAATCAATCCGCCATCCAACGTTTCGCGCTCTAGCATTGGCCCAGTGCGTCCACCAACTGTAGTGTCCGTTGCCTGCAGGCGTAAATATGCGAAATGTGTCGACAAACCCTGCGTCTAAAAACTTTTGGAAACCTTCACGCTCTTCATTCGTAAAACCATGCTTGCCCACATTCGCTTTTGGGTTGGCTAAATCATCCTCGGTGTGGGCAACATTAAGGTCACCACAAAAAATTACCGGTTTGTGCTGTTCCAAAATCTTACAGTAAGTTAAAAAAGCCGGATCCCAGTTTTTGTGACGCAGCTGCAGCCGTGACAAATCGCCCTTGCTGTTAGGGGTATACACCGTAACCAAATAAAACTCGTCGTACTCAGCGGTCGTTATGCGCCCTTCCTTATTTGGCTTGCCTGTTGTATCACCGTACGTATCTTCTTCGAGCCCAAACTGTTTATCTATTTTGATCGGTAGCCCAAACGCAACACTGAGCGGCTTTTGTTTGGTAAAAATTGCTGTGCCGCTATAGCCCTTTTTATCTGCTGAGTTCCAATATTCGGTGTAGTCGGGCAAAACTACTTCGGCTTGGTCCTGCATCGACTTTATCTCTTGCAAACACACAATGTCGGGTTGCTCTTCTTCAATAAATTTCTGAAACAAACCTTTTGCCCAAACAGCACGGATTCCGTTAACATTCCACGAGTATATCTTCATGAGTATAGTATACTCGACTGACGTAAGAACCTCGTCAACTCCAGAGACATCGTCCAGGAGTGCAGAACTGTTTTGTCTGATAATAATGTACCTTTAGGTACATTATTATCAAAAGCAGTTCTGTGCCGTGGTGGTGTTTCTGGGTTGGCAGGGATTCTTGCATAAGTCGAGTACAAGTCATTTTGCGTGATCGTGTTGTATCTGATAAGCTATCCTGCAATGGCTTATAAACGAATTCTCTTAAAACTTTCGGGCGAGCAATTAGCTGGCAAGCATGGTTTTGGTATTGACCCAGAAGTAGCGCAGTACTTAGCGGCCGAAATCAAAAAAGCGATTCAGGGCGGTTGCGAGATTGCCATCATCGCTGGCGGTGGCAATATGGTGCGTGGCTCTGAGGTTGCCGGCCATGGCATACGGCGTGTTACGGCCGATCAAATGGGCATGCTCTCTGGACTCATGAACGCGATGGCATTAACTGATATTTTTGAATCTGAGGGCTTGCAGACCCGCTGTGTAAGTAACCTCTACGCCGAGCAAATTGCGGAGTCATATTCATATCGTTTAGCCGAAAAACACCTCGAAAACGGCCGTGTTCTTATTATTGCTGGTGGCAGTGGCCGGCCGTATGTCACACACGACACAGCAGCAGTCATGATGGCACTTGAGTTGGACTGTGAGCTAACGCTTAAAGCATCAAAAGTTGATGGCGTTTATGACAAAGATCCTACCAAGTTTAAAGACGCTGTTAAGTTAGACAAGATGTCATTGCAAGAAGCAATAGAAAATATCGATATTAAAGTCATGGACCGCGCAGCGCTTGGCCTAGCAGCAGAACATAATGTGAAGGTAATTGTCTTTGACATGATGCTCCCAGATAATCTGCAGAAGATCACCACAGGTGAAAAAATCGGCACGTTAATATCTTAGAATTACCGTAAACTGCGCGCGGCATCACGCTCTGAATCACGCTTTTTGATAACTTCGCGCTTGTCGTACTGTTTCTTACCTTTAGCGAGGGCTATTTCAACCTTAATGAATCGACCTTTTGTTAGGATTTTTAAAGGGATAATGGTGTACCCTTGCTGTTTGGCTTCAGCCAAATCGTCGAGTTGACGCTTTTTTAGAAGCAACTTGCGGGTACGAATCTGCATCTCAGATGGCAGATGAGCAGCATTGGTCTTCATGGGCATTACCTGAGCATTTAAAAGGTACGCTTCCCCATCTTTGATAGTCACGAAGGCGCCAACAAGGCTGGCGTGAGCGCTACGTATGCTCCGTACTTCGGGTCCTGTTAAGGATATGCCAGCAATAAGCGGGTCTTTGATGGTATAGTCAAAAAACGCCCGCTTGTTCTGGATTGTTCCGCTCGTTTGCTTTTTCTTCTTCATAACAGATGTAGTATAGCTTAAAGCACAAGCATTGACAACAGTGGTATAAATATGCTATAATTACTACATGAATACAGCAGAACGTTTAACTCAGTATTATCATTTTGATAGTGCTGTTGTAGAACAAGTAAGTGAAGCTATGAATCGCCAAGCAGCTTTTAGCTCTTACGCAAATTTTCTAGATGTAGTCGGAGCAAATAACCCACAACCGTATGCTTTAGAAGGTTACTCCCAGCGCCAGATACTTGATATTAGACCACGTGATGAAGAAGACCCTGCGCAAACTATTGTCGTACATCTGCCTATGGCTAATCCAACAGATATGAATCAACGATATCAGCTCGCCAGTCTAGCCTACGTGAAGCCAAACAGCCGCATCATTGCCATGGGACATCCGAGCGGTGGTGAATTTAAAGACGGAGGCCTAACTTACAAGCAACGCCATGCGGTTGCAGGTGGCAACTTTAAACCTGTTATTGATCCCCTTGTTAGTTATTTAGATAAAGAAAATATAGAAACAGTTATCAATGTCGGTAACTCTTACGGAGCCGAATTAGCTGCGAGTCTCGCAAGTAATGGTACGCATAAAGTTACTGATACCGTATATATTGAACCTGCATCAGTCAAAAAACGTAATGTCCTAAAACTTGGATTAGATTTTAAATCATCAGAACCACCAATGAAGGAATATGTTGTTGCAAATGAGCTACCTACTTTTATTGAAGCCCGCACAGATGGTGTCGGCGCTAACGATTATATTAAAGGCTTGTTACGGCTTACCAATATTGCAGTTTCTCGTGGTCTTGCAAGGGGTAAGTTTGAAGAACATGCCATAGCAGGTTTGAAAGAACAAATTGATATGAAGACGACTTTTGCGTGGGGCACGCACAGCGAGCTAGCTATAGATGAGTTGGTTTTACATATAGTCGATGAATATACGATATTTGCAGGTATTAAGCGTGTAAAGATAATACGTATGAATGGACAGACCCATGCACTCGGTAATGATCTTGCTCTTTCAAATGCGATTGTACTACAGTCATTAAAGGCTTAGGCTATTTTTTAACTAAATTTTCTAACAACTTTTGATTAGATGAGTTGACACTCTCAACCCCTGCCTTGCCGGCATTCCAAATGCTTGGGTCGTTTTTGACGGTCATACGCCAGTACCACCATTCTACGCCCCACAAGTAAATTGTTTTCATACCAGTGGCACGGCCGTATTCGATGCGGTCTTGGAGTCGTTCGGCGTTCATCGACTTGTCTTGTTCGGCCAGTGGAGTGGTGACGATGCCGTCGAAGCCATCTGGTGTCCATGGCTCTGTTTGGAGCTCGTGGATGAATGAATCATGCCCGCGAGTGATCTTGGTAAAGCCTGCGCGAAAAGCGTAGTACCAGGCCGGAATCGGGTATTCGAAATAACGCTTCGTAATGGTCTTGTCCCAGACCCGCTTATAAATAGATATAGACCACTGGTCTGGTGTTGGTTCGCCGATTGGTGTACCGATGGCATTATTACTCATACTAACGACTAATGTGTGTTTTGAATCAAGGGTTTTGATGAGGTTGAACTCATGCACGAGCCTGTCGCGGTCGAAGTTAGTGCAAATACCGAACACTTTCAGGAAATATTCATTTTCCAGCTGGTAACTATCCAGCGCTGGGCTATCTTTATAACGGTTGACGACTGCCGTTATATAGTCATAGAGCGGCTGTTCCCATGATTTCTCAACTAGTTTTGTGGCCCAGGCCGGTTCATGGCACTCAGGCCAGCGTGGTTGACGTAGCCCGACGGCAAGCGAAATCTTAACACCTGCTTCTTCTGCCATTTTGAATTGCCAATCCAGTTCGTCGAATTTGTAGGTACCAGGGTTTGGCTCGATCGTGTCCCAGTAGCTCACAAGCCGGATTTGTTTGATGCCAAGATCATGCATCATGGCGTAAAAGGTTGCTTTAGGATCAAGTCCAAAATAGCGGGCGTAATCCGGGACAAATGTCGCCCCTACAATCAACGGTTTGTTGGAATTGCTGCTTATATACCACTGTGCTATGCCATACATTGACCCTACCGCAAGCAGAATCAGTGCAGCAAAGCCATAAGCGAGTCGTTTCCAAAAATGATATCGTATGGTCCAATCCGTAAAGCTACCCCAGGCTTGCTGCCAGAAGCCCATGTTCTTTGTTGTTCTTTGTGGTTTTTTGTAGGGTATTTTTTTCATAAGGCATGGTAGTATCAAACGGACTACAATGAAATTGCTAACGCTATCAATAGTTATACCAGTTTACAACGAAGAAAACTATCTTAAGTTGTGTCTTGATTCAATTGCTGCTCAGTCGATAATGCCAACAGAAGTGATAGTGGTCGATAACAACTCAGTGGACTCGACAAAATCAATTGCTCGCTCATATCCTTTTGTTAAAGTCATGCATGAAAAGCGCCAAGGCCAAACCTATGCCCAGGCTACCGGTTTTAATGAGGCGAGGGGAGATATATTTGGACGAATTGACGCAGACACTATACTGCCCGCTAACTGGGTTAAAGACGTCATTAATTCTTTTACTCAAAATAAAAATGTTGTGGCAGTTACGGGTGACGGCATACCGTATGATTCACCACTTAAACGCACGTCAAGCACGGTTTTTCGTTTTTATCATGCAGGAGTAAGCCGGTTTGTGAGTGGCCATGTCATGCTCTGGGGTGCGAACACTGCATTTAGGGCTTCCTCATGGAGCAAAATAAAAGCTAAAATGTCTTACCGGGTAGACATTTGGGAAGATTACGAAATGTCATTTCTGATGGCTCGCATAGGCCAAGTAAAGCATCTCAAAGGTATTACCATTGGTTGTTCATTTCGGGCAGCACATCGCCCATTACTCCCACAACTTGCCTATCAGTTCCGTGCCGTAAGGACTTTTAGTCTTTATAATAGTGTTGTAAAAACTCTTTTTTTCTTCATCCTCTGGTACACTATGGTCCTATTGTTTGTGCCGATGGCAATCGACCGTTTTATGTGGAAGCTTAAAAATCACTAATTTGCGTTATTGCTCGTGTAGCCGCCGTATTGATTCGCACTTGGAGTGCAACTACTCCATAGACCCTTACTTTGCTCGCGGGCTATTTTTTGGTCATTTATGAATTCGTCTGATTTGGTAAACGGAAAACCAGTGTATGCAAAGCCGTAACCTTGTTTGATGATCTCAGCATTCACTAAAGTACCGTCAGGAAGATATATATAGCGCAGTAAGCGATTATACCGGTCACGGTTAGTACCAAGCGGGTCACTTTCGAGCCTGACATTGCTTGTGCCTATTAGACTCTTTGTGTATGCAGCGGCAGCCTTGCCAAAGCACTGAACGGCTTTACGTGGGTCGTGTGTTTCTGGAGTGTCGACTCCAATAAAACGAAGTTTTTCAGTTATGCCATTCATGTCCACTGCTATAGTGTCGCCATCGACAAACTCAACAACTTTGTAGGTGCCGGGTTGTGCTTGTTGAACTACAGTACTTGCTTGATGTATCCAGCCTTGTTTTTGCGCCAACGCCGTACCTCCGGCTAAGACAAGACCAATAATAAGTCCAAGCATTTTGCGTCGCTGGCGGTTGGTGAGTAATTTTGTCACGAAAATTACTCGGCCTTGTGTGGTTTTTGTGTCAATACCAAAGACCCAACAATTCCAGCCGTCAGCATCAAGGCAATGATCGCAAGGCTAACAGGTGTAGCTATGTGTATGCTAAACCACGTATGCCCAAACACTTTTTCGGGTGCGATAAACATCTTAATGCCAACAAATAGTAGCAGTAGACCCAGGGCCTTATTGAGGAGCCAAAACTTGTCTTTGATAAATTCAAATACAAAATATAGTGCCCTAAGACCAAGAATAGCAGCCGCATTGCTGGCCAACACTATAAAAGGATCGCGAGAAATGGCTAAAATTGCTGGAACGCTGTCAACAGCAAAAATGACGTCTGTTACTTCTATCACGAGTAATGCCATAAATAACATTGTGGCCACGCGCTTGCCCGCTTCGGTTGTAAATAGCTTGTGGCCGTCGAGCTTATGACTAATGGGGATAAGCTTTTTTACTAATCGAAACAATTTGCTTTTACTTGGGTCAAACTCATCTTCTTCGTGGGTTTTAAGCAGTTTAACGCCACTATAGCCAAGCAGTAAGCCAAAGAAAAGTAAGATTGGCTCAAAGTGATTTATAAGTGAGATACCCGCAAACACAAATACGGTGCGCATCACTAATGCTCCAAAAATTCCCCAAAACAAGACGCGGTGTTGATAAGACTTCGGCACCTTAAAATAGCCAAGTATCACCGACCAGGCAAAAACGTTATCGATCGAAAGTGATTTTTCGATTAGGTAGCCACTAAAATACTGGTTGCCCGCTTCGTGGCCGTATGCGGAAATAATAACCAAACCGAGCCCAATGCCTAATGCAACCCAGATAATACTCTGGCGAACAGCGGTCTTGAGTGTAGGTACATGATCTTTGCGGTGAACAACCAAAATATCAAAGAGTATTAAGAATAAGAACCAACTGCCCAGCAGGGCCCAATGCCACCAGGCCGCATGAATATTAAGATTGTCACCCGCAGTACTAACGGCCGATGCAGCGATGGTCAGCATATTAGTAATCTATGCCCTTGTTTGCAAGAAACTTTTCGTCGAAATGATGCTTGATTTTGGTCATGTTGGTGGCAATGTCAGTTAGTGGTATTAGATCTTCAGGAAAGTTACGCCCCGTTACGCATAGGCTCGTTTTTGGCCCCCTGGCTGTAATAAGTTTTTTTAAATCAGCTTTAGGTAGTAGCCCATCATGAACAGAGTTGTTTATTTCGTCACAAATAACCAAGTCAAACGTTTCATCTTTGATGCACTTAAGAGCAAATTTGTAAGTGTTACGGGCAGCTTCTTTGTGCTCGTTTTCGCTTACATCTTTGGCGCTTAAATCACCAGCGTTATAAAACCCTTTGCCACCTCTAAAATATACTAATTTATCATCAAATACTTTAGATTCGAGCAATTTTGCAATAAACTGTGACTCGCCTGTTTCCCAGGTTTTGACAAATTGTACGTAGGCAACTTTCCAACCACGCCCTAAGGCGCGCGCCATTAGTCCCACAGAAGCCGATGTTTTGCCCTTGCCCTCACCTGTGTAGACAAGCACAACTGATTCCTTAGTCTTAAAGTCTTCAAAAGCCATAGTACGCCCAGTATACCGTGCTGGGCGTCTATGCAACAGCCTTATTTTAAGGGGTGTCCGTGGATGCTTGAAAGCACCAGGGCAAAAGCCCCTGTTGTAATTCTTTGGATGCGCATATCATTATTAACTTCAGGATACTGACTGGCCTGGAGTGATTGGAGCTTATCCATAATATGAACGGCAATATCTCCTTGTACCCGCAATGCTTCAATCTGTTCGGTATCAACAGGCGAATTATTGGCTCCACGATGCAAAATATCAGATCGGCTAAGTGCACTCCAAGGCACGTACAAATATTGTTCGTCTTCGGCAATTCTTACTTGCTGCAATGCCCTTTTAAAGACGCCAGCCTGCATCGTACCTTCTGGAGTTAATCTGCCTGCTCTGTAAAACTGATCCGCGCCTGAGTTTTTCAAGTATTCATCACACCGCATATACCGTTCAGCAGTTAGCTCGCCGCTTAGTAAGCTCAACGGTACTCTTAAGGGTTGTCTGTCTAGTCTGCCAGAATTTGATTTAATAACTTCGCTCATAATTTAACAGTACGCCACCTGTGGTGTATCTGCTGTGATATATATCACTATATGTGTAGTATTTGCCTAAAGTTGCTACTGAGGATGGGCTGCAAGTGCGGCGTCGATGCGAGGCTTGTCAAACCCAATAATAATCGTGCCGTCAATATCAATAACGGGTATACCCATTTGATTAGACTTAGCTATTGATTCTTCGGCGTTTTTTGGGTCTTTTTCGATATCTTTGTCATCGTACTTGATGCCAAGTTTGTCTAAATAACCCTTTGCGGTATGGCAAAATGCGCACCACGTTGCACTATAAACGGTAACCATATTATTTTCCTTCTTTCTTATTTATAGGGAACTGCCACCTAGTATATTTTTTTAAAAGCCAATAGCTACCCAACGCCAGCCCAAAAATAATAATCGTCTCAACAGTAAAAGCAATCCCTGGTTTCTGGAGGACGTTATTTAGGGTGTTCATAAGCTCCCCATGCGCTGCTTCAGCTTCGTGTGCAAAATACATACATTCAGTATACCATTTGCTACACTAGACGTATGGTAAAAAAATCTACGCCTCCTCAAACAAAGAGTTTGCCAAAGTTACTACTGGCTAAATTTGTGCACAATACACCTATACTCGCATTATTGCTCATAGGCTTTGTGGCTGGCATACTGTGGTTTGGGACACTTAGGTTTTTATTGGTCCACCCTAGCGAGACGCATTATCATTCTAACTTTGCAGTGTACATTAACGGTCAACGTGAAGATTTTAAAAGTTTTGCATACTACGAAGAAATTGCTGCTTGCACAACCGCCTACGCCGATAACGTTAAGGGACGCGTGCACATGCACGGTGACGTAAATGATGTTATTCATGTACATGATAAAAGGGTCATGTATCAAGACTTTTTCGAAAACCTTGGCTGGAGTATCGGCCCTGATTATATTCACACCGATACCACCCTGTACCCTAACAATGATACCCTAACAGTTAAATATGTTTTGAACGGTGAGCAAATCGAAAGAGTAGACAGTAAAGTTATCGGCGATAAAGATCGCTTACTTATATCGTATGGGTCAAAAGACGAAGATATCAACGCCCAATTCAAAACCGTTGGAAAAAACGCTGTCCATGTTGACGAAAAACAAGACCCCGCGAGCTGTAGCGGCTTAAATGGCCCAGATGAGGCGAGCTTTTCGAACCGTATAAAACGTGCGATTGGCATTAGCCAATAAGCTTTTCATAGACTGCTTGCGTACTCTTGCTTTACCCTGTTATAATAAAAGTACATTTATGGGAAAAGCCGCCGCTACCAATACAACGACGACTATTGACCCTGTCGAGGCTAAACTCGAACGGGCTTCTATGTTTGCAGCTAAACAACAGTTTATGGCATCAACTTTCAACATGGGTTGGCGCTTAGCAATTACTGTGGTTATTCCAATTGTAGGTGGTGTTAAGATTGATGACCATTTCAAAACAGCACCGTCGTTTACGCTAGTTGGATTAATGTCAGCTGTCTTAGCAGGTAGTGCGGCAGTTTGGACAACCATTAAACAAGTTAATAAAGAACAAGCTGATCAAGCAAGCGAAGATAAAGTTTCAAGAAAAGAGGCTAAGATATGATTACTGGTTTACTGACTAGGTTCGCAATAGAACCTGTTATTCATATAACTCCATTGACGGTGTTTACGTTCAAAGGCTACGCGGTTACCAACTCGATGTTTTATGGCGTAATCTGCGCGGTATTGATACTGGTTGTACTTATAACTGTTGCCCGTAGGATGACCTTAAAGCCAAAAGGTGGCTTAACACAAGTTATCGAAGTTGGCACCGACTTTATTACCGACCTACTGAAAAACTCACTTAACAGCGAAGAGAAGGCGGTTAAATATGCGCCTTATTTTGTGGGAATATTTTTCTTTATCCTGTTTAGTAACTGGCTGGGACTTTTGCCGGTTGTTGGAGAAGCGTTCCGTGGCCATGGCGAACCACTGCTTCGTCCTTTTACAGCCGACTTAAACGGAACTTTGGCTGCTGCCATTGTTACCTGGCTGCTAGTTCAATTTTTTGCCATTCGTGAATCTGGAGTCGTTAGGCATTTACGTCATTACTTTAACGGCAGCCTAAAAAACCCGATTACCCTACTGCTTGGTATATTCGAAATTTTTAGTGACTTTACTCGTATTGCCAGTTTGGCACTAAGACTTTTTCTAAACGTAGCTATTGGTGAAATTATTATTGCCGTTTTCTCGGCACTCGGAGGAGTGGCTGGCTCAATCACTGCCCTGCCATTCACAATTTTGGAACTTCTTGTTGGAGCCTTGCAGGCTTATATTTTTGTCATGTTGTCCATCATGTATTTGGCGGTCGCCGTCAACCATGGAGGCCATGAAGAAGAAGACCACCTGACCGTTGATGAAGTTGTCAGGGCTGAGGTTGGTAAAGCGTCAAATTAATTTAAGAAAGTAACTAAGGAGAACAGATATGTTTAACTTCGCAGAAGCAGTCAACACTGCAGTTTTAGCAAAAGGAATAATGATGGGTTTTGGTATGATCGGGCCAGCTATTGGCATTGGTCTTATCGGTAATGCTTTTATGACAGCCGTTGGTCGCAACCCAGAAGCTAGCAAATACTTAGGCCAGGTTTTAGTTATCATTGCTATCATCGAGCTTATGGCGCTTTTGGTATTCGCATCTGTTTTTATCATCAAATAACCCCTGACGAAAGGAATTGCTTATGATTGGTCTATTATTTGCAGCAGAAGCCGCCGATTCCGGCTCACCGCTGGCAGCGCTAGGGGTTGATGGCAAGAGCTTGATCTTCCAACTCATTACCTTTGTGTTGGTATTTTTGATTCTCAAAAAGTTTGCCTTTAAGCCTATAACCAAAATGCTTGTTGAACGACGTCGGGTTATTGCTGATGGAATTTTACTTGGCGAACAAATGGAACAGGAA
The DNA here is from genome assembly GCA_043743105.1 of Candidatus Saccharimonadota bacterium. Lineage (GTDB taxonomy): Bacteria > Patescibacteriota > Saccharimonadia > Saccharimonadales > JACDBH01 > RYN-417. Next base: position 10,819 of record JAYTXD010000026.1, read on the forward strand.
AAAGCTAATTTGGACATCAAGTCTAATACTGTCATCCGTGAAGCCCGCCATGAAGCCGACAAAATCATCGCTATCGCGCACAAAGAGTCACGCGAACTTATAATGGCCGCCGAAAAAGACGCTAAGGTTAAGGTAGAGGCTATCATTAAGGACGCCGACGCCCGAATTGGTGAAGACGCCGATCGTGCACGCCGCGCTGTTGAGAAAGATATTATTGGGCTTGTTTCTGAAGCAACCGAAGCTGTAGTTCACGAAAAAGTTGATTCTAAAAAAGACTCTGCAGTTATCGATAAAGTCTTGAAAGATCGGAAAAAATAATGATTTCGCGTCTTGAGCTCGCTGAAGTTATTGCCGAACGCACCTTGGATATAAGCGACAGCGCCAAACTTGCCAAGGCTATCGCGGGCTACTTAATAGAAGAGGGCCGCATTGATGAACTAGATTCGTTGATGCGTGATGTGCTGGATTACCGAGCTAAGCAAGGTCATGTTGAAGCTACGGTTGTTAGCGCTCATCCTATTTCTGATGAAGTAAAAAAAGACGTGTTGGCGGCTATAAAAGGCGAGTACCCAGATGCGGGTTCATTTGTTATGAATCAAAGAATTGACCCATTGGTAGTTGGCGGCCTGCGCATAGAGCTCGCCAACGAAGAACTGGATCTTACCATACAAGCAAAGCTAAATACGCTAAAAAGATTAACAGCCGCGAGGAATACTTAAATCACTATGAGCATCATGAAAGATATATCAATTACAGATCTCTCAGCAGATATCCGTTCTGCGATTGCCGAACTAAAAAAACGTCCAGAAATTGAGCAGACCGGTATTGTCACCCGCGTTGGTGACGGCGTGGTTTGGATCTATGGCCTGACAACTTGTGGCTATAACGAAATGATCGAAATTGACGCAATCGACGGCAGTGCGGTGACGGCTTTTGCATTCAACCTCTCAGAGGATGAAATCGGTGGCGTACTATTGGGCGAGGACACCCTTATTAAAGCTGGCGCCAAGGCAAAGCTAACTGGTAAGATCTTAGAAGTACCTGTTGGTCCAGAACTTGTTGGCCGCGTCGTAGACCCAATGGGTAATCCAATAGACGGTAAAGGTGCCATCAAGACAACGCTTACAAGCGCTGTTGAAAAAATTGCTCCTGGTGTTTTGTCACGCAAAAGTGTGCACGAACCACTTATGACTGGTATTACCGCTATCGACGCTATGGTGCCAATTGGCCGTGGCCAGCGGGAACTTATTATTGGTGACCGTCAAACTGGTAAGACCGCAATTGCAATCGATACTATGATTAACCAGCACCAACAAAACACTGGTGTGGTAAATATTTATGTTGCCATTGGTCAAAAGATGAGTAAAGTTGCCCGTCTCGTTGAGCGCCTAAAGCGTGAAGGCGTGATGGATCAAACTATTGTGGTAGCAACATCGGCTGCCGACCCGGCTTCACTACAGTACCTAGCTCCATATGCGGCCACTGCTATGGGTGAATACTTCCGTGATAACAAGCAACATGCACTGATTATTTATGATGATCTTTCTAAGCACGCCGCCGCTTACCGCCAAATGTCACTGTTGCTCCGCCGTCCACCGGGTCGTGAAGCGTATCCTGGTGACGTGTTCTATCTCCATAGCCGCTTACTCGAGCGTTCTGCAAAACTTTCTGACGAGCTGGGTTCTGGTTCATTGACTGCCCTGCCTATTATTGAAACGCAGGCCGGAGATATTTCTGCCTACATCCCAACCAACGTCATCTCCATAACAGACGGCCAGATTTTTATGGAAACCAACTTGTTTTATCAGGGTATTCGCCCAGCTGTTTCTGTTGGCCTTTCTGTCTCACGCGTCGGTGGTTCTGCTCAGACGAAGGCTGTAAAGAGTGTTGCGAAGTCGTTACGTGTTGATCTGGCACAGTTCCGTGAACTTGCCGCATTTTCACAATTTTCGACCGACCTTGATGCGGATACTAAGCAGCGTATTGAGCGCGGCCAGCGTTTGACTGAACTTTTGAAGCAACCCCAATACACTCCTTATGGTGTATGGCAGATGTTTACGATGCTTCTTGCTGCGACCGAAGGTATTTTCGACAAAGTTCCACTGGACAAAATCAAGACTGCCGAAGCTGCCCTGCTCCGCGACCTCAAGCATGACCATCCAAAAATTGTCGAAGGTCTTAACACTGGTGCAGAGCCAGCCGATGAAGACAAGACTAAGATTTTGACCCTTGCAAAGAGCGTTGCCAAGGCTTATGAGCATGTTGCTGAAACTCCAAAGGAAAAGAAGTAACTAGATGGCCAGTACCCAGCTCCTTCAACGGCGCATCAAGAGCGTCAAAAGTACCCGCCAGATTACGAAGGCGATGGAGTTGGTGTCTGCCTCAAAAATGCGCCGCGCAACAGAGGTGGCGCAACGTGGGCGAAGTTACCGAATTGCTGCACATGAGCTGCTTAGCCGTCTTACAACCGTTACCGACGTAAACGAGCACCCTTTGTTTGTGCAACGTGAAGTAAAAACTCGTTTGTACGTTGTTATTACGAGTGACGGTGGTTTGGCCGGTGCTTATAACTCCAACATTATCAAGCTTTTAACCAAGGCGGCGATTGAGGACAAAAAGCAAGGCATCAAAACCCAGGCAATTGTAATAGGTAAGCGTGGGGTCCAGTTTATACGACGACTTGAGGGTATTGAGCTTGTTGCTGCTTTTCCTGGCTTTGGCGATCATCCAAGTGCCAACGACCTGCGACCAATCTTAACGAGTATTATTGATCTATATGCGACTGCTGCAGTAGACGACGTACAGCTGCTCTATACCGTGCACCAGTCAAACATTTTGCAGTTGGCAAACGCAATGTCATTGTTGCCTGCCCGTCTGGACGAGTCTGACTCAGGTGCAACCGAATCATTGAGCAGCGTGACGTTTGAGCCGTCGATTACTGATGTTCTGGACAACGTTACTGAGCGTTTACTGGAAGTACAAATCTGGCAAGCTATGCTTGAAAGTATAGCATCAGAACATTCAATGCGTATGCTTAGTATGAAAAATGCGACAGATAACGCCAATGATATTATTGGTGATCTTACGCTAGCCTTCAACAGTGCCCGCCAGTCGAACATTACCCAGGAAATTGCTGAAGTAACTGGCGGTGCGGAGGCTATGAAATGACGCATGTAACTTTAGGAACTTTTATGATAGACATTAACAGCGAGGAGAAAAAATAATGGCAACAGCAGAAGCAACAAAGACCGGTAAGATCACCCAGATTGTGGGTGTGGTGGTGGACGTCCAGTTCGAAATGGGTCACTTGCCCGCTATTTATAACGCACTTGAAGTAACATTAAACGGCGAAAAACTTCTTTTTGAGGTCGCACAGCATTTGAGCGAAACAAGTGTGCGTGCCATTGCTCTTGGAGCAACTGATGGCCTGGAGCGTGGTGCAGAAATGACAGACACCGGCGCACCAATTAGCGTGCCTATTGGCGAAGAAACTTTGGGCCGCATGTTTAACGTTATCGGTGAGCCGATTGATAATAAGGGCGGCGTCTTTAAAAATCGCTCTCCTATTCACCGTTTGCCCCCTGCTTTTACCGAACAATCTGGAAGTACAGAAATCCTTGAAACCGGTATTAAAGTTATTGACCTAATTGCGCCAGTTACTCGAGGTGGTAAGGTTGGATTGTTCGGCGGTGCCGGTGTCGGTAAAACAGTGCTTATCCAGGAACTTATCAACAACATCGCCAAGTTTCACAACGGCTACTCTGTTTTTGCTGGTGTTGGTGAGCGAACGCGCGAAGGCAACGACCTTTACCACGAAATGACAGAGTCAGGCGTTATCGAAAAGACGTCACTTGTCTTTGGGCAGATGAATGAGCCACCTGGTGCGCGTCTCCGTGTTGCTTTAAGTGGACTGACAATCGCCGAAGGTTTCCGTGATAAAGGCAATGACGTGCTACTTTTCATTGACAACATATTCCGCTACACACAAGCCGGTTCAGAAGTTTCTGCTCTGCTTGGCCGCTTACCATCCGCAGTGGGCTACCAGCCTACATTGGCACAAGAAATGGGTGCACTCCAAGAGCGTATTACCTCAACCCGTAAGGGCTCCATTACATCTGTCCAGGCCGTGTTCGTCCCTGCAGACGATAACACCGACCCAGCTCCTGCAACCACTTTCGCGCACCTCGACTCAACCATTGTGCTTAACCGCGCACTGACTGAACTTGGTCTTTACCCTGCTGTTGACCCGCTCGACTCTAGCTCCACGATTTTGGACCCAGAAATAGTTGGCGAAGAACATTACCGCGTTGCTCGCGAAGTTCAGCGTGTTTTGCAGCGCTACAAGGACTTGATCGACATCATTGCCATTCTTGGTATGGAAGAACTAAGTGACGAAGATAAACTAACCGTGTCACGTGCCCGTAAGATCCAGCGCTTCTTAACACAACCATTCTTTGTTGCCGAAATTTTTGTGGGCAAGCCTGGTAAGTATGTGCCGCTTGCCGACACTATTGCTGGATTTGCAGAGATCCTCGACGGCAAACACGACGACAAGCCAGAAAGCGCTTTCTATATGAAGGGCGATATTTCTGAAGTTAAAGTAGAAAAGAAATAATTTTTCGCTCATGATTCATTTTGTTTTATATACATTAGACGGCGTCAAATTTGACGGCGAAGCATATGAAGTTTTGATACCAACTTTGGACGGCGAAATCGGCGTTTTACCAGGCCACATGTCGCTCATTAGCGTAGCAACACATGGTGCGATTATGGTGCGCAAAACTGCTGGTGAGCGCGATGACCAACGAGAAATATTTGCAATTAGTGGAGGCACTATACAAGTAGAAAATGACGAGTTAAAAATTCTTGTCGACGAAGCCGATCATGCCGACGAATTGAACGAACAGGAAGTCCAAAAAGCCTTTGAACTTGCTAAAAAAATGAAGGCCGAGGCTAAGGATCACGTGTCACTGCAGCACGCACAAACCTTAATGGATAGACACGCCGTTAGATTACAAGTAGCAGGTCTTAAGAGAAGTAAACGGCGCTAAATTTCATTATTTATTAAAGTGTGGTGTAGATAATATTTGCAAAATTACAAAAACGTATTATGCTTGTAAGTAACAAACTAACGGAGGGTTTTATTAATGACTGTACGTTCCAAAATCGCTATGTTAGTAGCGGAGTTTCTGGGGACTGGTATTTTAGCAACTGCGGTAATCAACGTTGCGCGTTCACAAATTGGCATAGGCTATTTTGTCGCATTTAGTGCGGCAATCACGTACATGCTCTTAACACTTGTTTTTAATCTAACATCAGGTGCACATTTTAATCCTGCTGTAACAATTGGTTTGTGGACACTTCGCAAGATTCAGACCTTGCAAGCACTTGCTTACCTTGCCGCACAAATGCTCGGCGGTTTTGCGGCATGGCATTTGGCAGAATACTTTACTGGCCAAAAGCTTACCAACATTGCCGGTAAATCATTCGAATGGAAAGTACTAGTTGCTGAAATGCTCGGCACACTAGTCTTTACTATGGCTATTGCAGCAGCGGTATACCAAAAGTATGAAGGCGGTAAATTGGCTGCTACTGTAGGTGCTGGTTTGTTCGCTGGCGTTGTTGTTGCATCACTTGCATCTAACGCGACCATAAATCCAGCTATTGCACTTGCAAATCATTCATGGGGCCGAGCATACATCTTTGGGCCTATTATCGGCTCAGTTGTAGGTATGAACCTCTACGCGCTGTTGTTTGCACCTGCTCGATCGTTGGCTAAAGCATCAGTAACTATCGATAAAAGTTCTGCAGCACCTGCTCGTCGTCCTGTTGCCGCTACTCGACGCAAAGCTACTCCAAAAAAGGCAACAACTAGTCGCAAGACAATCAAATAGTTTAGTCTAAATTTATTAAAAGTCCCTGGTATTTCCGGGGACTTTTAATATGCATAGCCCCCGGTAAATCAAAATATGTAAATTTTGAGTGATGGATGACTGAGACATAACTACTGGTTTTGTAACAAAGCATATCCTTAGATATGGTGCGAAGCAAACCAGTAGTTATGGCCAGTCAGGCGCGGTCAAAAAGACATGTTTTGATTTACTGGGGGCTATACTTAGTTATATAAATCTAGTGCTTGGATTCTTTTCCAAATTTCAGCAATGTATGCAAATAACTCTTTCTCATATGTGTCGTCAAAGGTTAAGTACAATGGGGCAACTGCTTTGTCCTGCGCATTAGGTTCTACAAATTCAAGGCGAGCAGAACTAACCGTGTAGCCTCCATAACTATGGCTACCATCTATAAGTAGTTTGTAAAAATGTAACTGTTGTCTGTATTTAAGGGACTTGATAGATGTGTCCCATTTCAGTAGAGGTGTTCCTGTTTTAAAATCAACAATAGCAACAGTTTTATTTTTTTCATCAATTTCTAGCCGGTCAATCTTTCCTGATAGGAGAGCTTCACCTAGCAATACGCCTTCTTTGCGGAAATCTACTTCACTTTTTGCAGGTTTTGAAAACATATATTCGTTTGCGGAGATATAAATTTTAAGTGCATTATGACCACGAGCCCTAAAATCATCAATCCGATCGCGTGATATGTAGCGTTTGGCTAGGTGCTTGTCAAACTCGCTAATTACTTGCTTTAGCGACATGATTTTATGTTCCGTAATGCGTTTTTGATACCAGTCAAGCGTGCCATGTATAGCGTTTCCAAATTCGCCGTCCTCACCAGGTGCTTGCGGGAAACGTAGTAGTGTTTGAAGTAAGAAAACTTCAGGGCCGCCGTATTCGGTATCGATAAATGTATTGAGGTGGGTCGGACTCATTTGATAAGAGTCTAGACGAGTCGACAAAAGGCTTTTAAGCTCAGCTGTAAGCTCCAAGTGACGTGAGTGCCACAATGTATCAACTGCCTCCATAGTTTCTTCAGCACTAAATTCTGTTTCTTGTACTGCCTGCTTTCCTTCTGGTAATAATGTGCTCCTTCGTTTGTCTCCATCCATATATTCAAGTAAGTATTTAACTGGCTCGGTATTTTTGCCATTATCTTTCATAGCGTGACTTGACAAGTATAGACCGTACTTAGCTCGGGTAATTGCCACAAATAACAAACGCCTTAGTTCATCTTCGCTACTGCCGGCATAGCGAACATAGGTTAAGTTTGCGGGCAGGCTTAGATTGTTACTGTTGCTTCTGGCTTTTTTACCCCAGACGTCGTCATGCAAGGTGAGCAAAAAGACATATTCAAACTCAAGACCCTTTGCTTTATATATGGTCATAAGCTGTACAGAATCTTTTTTTTGGGCGATAGGATGAGTGTTAATTAATGGCTGTTCGGCAAGTTCGTAAGCATTAATAAAATCTAAGAAATCCTGAGTATTCATAAGGTTTTCTTCACCGGCTTGGCGTGCTCTTAGGTGCTCACGGATTGTGCTAAGGTTAGTAAGCAGCTCGTAATATTGCAAGCTGTCATCATAGTTAGAAAAATAGTACTCTTTTAGTGGTGACGTGTAGCTAGTGTCTTTATCTATTTTTAAAACGGTACTGCCAGTAAGATAATCTAGCATATATTCAACTGGTTCTGAATCGGCTTTTAACCCTAAGGCCAAAAATGCCAATACGTGCGGTGCTAGAGTCGCATTATTGAGTGCAACTTCTGCCCATGTTTTGCCAGCCTGCTTATATGTCCAGTTTATAGACCAAATATCTTTTACTGGTATATCAAAGAACTCGTAGCTGAGGACCTGCGGAAACAGCTGATCCATTCTAGTATTATTCTGGGCGACGCAGGACATGACCAACTCACACATATCCCGAAAAGCCCTAAGCAAAGGTGTCTGTAATATATCTTCACGTTTCTCATAAGTAACCGGAATATTTAGTTTGGCTAAAAAGGGCACAACTTTCTCTAAATATTTATGCTGTGGAGCTAATACGGCAATTTCACTTGGATGAGCACCTTCATTAATAAGGGTTTGAATTTTCTTACCAACCCAAGCATATTCGTTGGCCTCTGCGTTAAATTCATGTCGCTCAATTGTGGCGTTCGATGGCAGATTGCTACTGGAGGCGGTTAAAATTTTGTCGATACCCTCTAGCTGGAGGTGTAGCCTTGATTCTATCTGATGGGCTACATTATGAGCAACATGTAAAATATCAGGATGCGAGCGGTAGTTTTCTGTAAGGTTGATGATGCTAACATTTTTATAGGTTTTTACAAAAGTTAGCATATTGCTAACTCTGGCGCCCTGGAAGGCATAAATTGCTTGGTCGTCATCACCAACTGCAAAGACATTTGGTTCGCCTTCATGCACAGGGTTGTTGGCTAGTTGTTTAACTAGCTCAAATTGAGCGGCATTAGTATCCTGAAACTCATCTAGCAAAATAAACTGATATTTTTCCTGCAAGTTATAGCGGAGTTCATCTTTAGTTTTTAGAGCAGTTATAGTGCGCAGTATCATATCGTCAAAATCAAATAGCTGCCGCATCCGAAGCACTTGTTGGTACTTGCTAAATACGTGACCAAGCTCAATTATGCGAAGATGTTGGGCTTCATCAGTAAACATAAACTTATTATCTTCGTTTTTTGTTAACCACTTATTTTTCCAAGAGGTAAGAGGTTTGGACTTGTTGGTGTCTACAGCTTCAGCCATGCCTTCGAGTAACTCTTCATGCGCGATTTTAGCCATACCCTCTTTACTTTCAAGTAAGTTGGCAATGGGTTCAAATAGTGCAATAGACTCTTGGGCCTTAGACGGAAAGCGGGTGACACCCTGTAATATTACGGCAATTTTAGGGCTGAGTATTTTTACTTGATCAATATTTTGCTTAGCTATTTTTGTTAGGGTTTCAGGGTCAATCAGCGCTCTCTTAAGATCACTTATAGTGCTAACGATGTTTTTTGGGTAGTGTCGGGCTCCAATTAAGGGGCTACTATACGGTAGGTGGTTAAGTATGTCTGATACAACTTGTAGTGCTTGTAACCCATCAATGGGGCGTTCAATACTATAATCTTCGCCAGTTTCAAGGTCTATATCTTCAAAATACTCGGGGTATGAGCGGATGATATCACTCCCAAAACCGTGGTAGGTGTTTATGTGTACATCGTAGGCGTCATCTAGGATAAGGCTAGATAGCCGTTCGCGCATGTTTTTTGCGGCATTTTCGGTAAATGTTAGGCATAATATATTCTGTGCATTAGCATCAGTCTTCTCTAGTATATTTGCAATTCGCGCACTCAGAAGTTGAGTTTTGCCAGTACCTGGACCCGCCAAAACTAAAAGTGGTCCGTAGATATGATCAACGGCTTTTTGTTGGGCTGAATTGAGTTTAATTATTTTCTTATTTAACGCCATATGTAGTATTATTCTACTCTGTAATGCCCGAACAATACACGCTTAAAGATTTTGATTTTGTGTTACCCGAAAAACTGATTGCACAAACACCTGCCAGCCCCCGTGACCATGCGCGGCTGTTAGTCTACGACCGCCAAGCAAAAACTATCACTGATGACTATTTTTTTAATATCGCAAACCACTTGCCAAAAGATTCAACCTTGGTTGTTAATAACAGTAAGGTCGAAAAATGTCGGATACGCTTTGGCAAGGTTGAGATTTTTGTACTAGAGACAATTAATCCCACTACAATCCAGGCGCTGGTGTACCCAGGCAAAAAATTTCAACTAGGCACCACAGAAGTTGAAGGCTTTCGGTTTATAGTTGATGCCATTGCAGACGATGGCGTTCGAACCATTCGGTTAGATCGCCCATTGGATGATCAGAGTTTTGACTACTACCGCTTAACACCCCTGCCCCCCTATATTGCCCAGGACGAATCGCTAGCTGATGAATACCAAACAGTCTACGCTGACCCGCTTGGAAGCAAAGCGGCGCCTACTGCGGGCCTGCACTTTACCACTGAGCTATTAGAAAACATTAAAAAAGGACACGATTTTGCCGAGGTGACCCTGCATGTTGGTATGGGTACCTTTGCGCCTATTAAAACAGATACACTTGAGGGTCACATTATGCATGAGGAGTATTACTCTGTTACGACTGAGGTGGCAAATAAGCTTAATGCCGCCCATCACCTTACTGCGGTAGGTACAACGACTGTGCGGGTCCTAGAGAGCGCACAGAGCCCTTTTCGGGAAGAAGAAGGTGTAACGGCGATATTCATTACTCCAGGCTATGAATTTAAGGCTGTTGGGTCGCTAGTAACTAATTTTCACCTTCCAAGAAGCACTTTGCTGATGCTGGTGGGTGCGTTTTTAGGTTCGGTAGACGAGCTGCACCGTATCTATGAACATGCTATTGCTGAAAATTATCGTTTTTATTCTTTTGGTGACGCAATGCTTATTTTATAAAAATAGTGCTTGCGTTTTATAAGCCTGTAGGGCTATGCTGTGATTAATAAATAACTTGGAGGTTCCCCAGGATGGAATTAGTAAAAAAAGCCGAAACAGCCTTAGGAGGTGTTTTTAAAGGCGCACCTAAACTATCAAACAGTACCAAAGAAACACTGGTCAAAATTTGGCCGTGGTTAGCACTTATATTTGGTGTTATACAACTTTTTGCAGCACTGGCTTTGTGGCGCCTAATGCACGTAGCAGATACAATAACATCATTCTACGGCCAAGTTCTTAATAACTATTCAGTGTACAGCAGCACAGACAAACTGTTTATTTATCTTGGCATTTTATTGCTGCTGATTGACGCTATTATTTTGCTCATGGCATACCCAAAGCTTGCCAAGCGCCAAAAATCTGGCTGGGATCTAATCTTTTTAGGCTCGTTGCTTAACGTAGTTTACAGCCTCGTGAACATGTTTATTAAAGGACGAGGCCTAACTGATTTCTTGATGTCACTCATCGGTTCTGCAGTTGGATTTTATCTCTTGTTCCAGGTTCGCGAAAAATACGCTTCGGCAAAGACAACAACAAAAGCTTCGTAGCTTTTGTTGGTTATTAAAATCGGCCTCCGTTAAAAAGGCCGATTTTAATACACTGTTTAAAAAGTGCCTAAGCTTTTTTAGCTGCGCAAACAGGACATGCATCTTCGTTGTCTGCCGACGCGAATAAGAGTTCGGTTGCTCGCCACCATGGCTCGAGGTCTTTATAGCCAATCCAATCAGCAGCTTGCCTTATAGCCCAGCCCAGCCAACCGTAGATGTGCACTGGCCCCCAAACTACCGATGCCCACAGTGGACCAGCAGGAGTTACATAAAATGGCTTACGGGCTTTGTAGGCATAAGGGCGTTCGCCTTCCGCGTGCCGTACAAGGTTCTCGACCACAAAATGTGCGTCATATAATGCGGTTTGAGCCATGCCACTATACGGTGTGTCGGCGTTGTCACCAATTACAAATATTCCAGGCCATGCTTGCAGAAGTTTATCTACCTGTACCTTGTGATTCTTAGCGATAATAAAGTTATTTCTTGCAAAGAATTTGTTATTGGCGATACCAGCCGTCCAGACAACGGTGTGGCTGCGGACGTATTTGCCATTCATGAGTATCGTGTTAGCTGTTTCTGCCTGTACTGGTGTACCGAGGTACAATTTAATTCCCAACATACGTAAGCGACGCTCAATTGCTTTGGATACCGATTTAGGCATGCGAGGCATGAGGTGTGGTGCTGCTTCAACGAGGTCGATGTGGAGCCTGGTGTCACGTAAATCATGCTGCTTCATGATGCGTTTTACATACCCGGGTAGAGCGCCAGCAAGTTCTATGCCCGTAGCTCCACCGCCAATTATAATGTAGTTAAGGTCGGGTTTTTTATCTTCAATCAGCTGTTTATGAAGATGTGCTTTGAGTTCCTCGGCTTGATTAATCGACTTAATGCCGTAAGAGTATTCCTCCATGCCTTCAATGCCAAAATAATTGGTAACAGCGCCCAATGCAAGAATAAGGATATCGTATTCAAACTTTTGCCCTTCTTGGGTATGGATAGTTCGGTGCTCACGGTTAAGCTTGTCGGCATGGCCTATGACTATATCAACTGGTGTATGTCCTAATATCTCTTGAAGTGGAATCTCCGAAATTTGTCTCGTGCCACCCGTTGCTGTGTGGTACATAGTTGGATAGTAAAAAAACGATTCTCGATCTGATAATAACGTAATTTTGTAGTGTTGATTGTGTTTCGAAAGGTCAAGCGCTGCCTTAACTCCGCCAAAGCCTCCGCCCACAATGAGTACATGTTTTTGCTTCATTTAAGTCTTATTATACAAACAAATCTTAAAAAGCATAAGTATTACTAACTTATTCTTGCGAAGATAGTTGTTTACGGTTAAGCTTATGATAAGATATGGATAATTTTAAGATAGCGCTTCAAACTGCCGGCTTTGAAGGCGAGGTAGATGATACGGCAAAGACACGCGATTTTTATAGCCACGATGCATCACTTTTTGAGTTGCAGCCAGAGCTTATTGTGTCACCAAAACATACTGATGATGTTAAAAAACTTATTAAAACAATTAATGCCGAGCGCGCCAATAACCCTAAGCTAAGCGTTACGGCACGTAGCGCCGGTACCGACATGTCTGGTGGTGCCATTAATGACTCTATTATTGCTGATTTTACGAGACACTTTACTAAAATTACATCTGTATCTTCCACAGCTTCGCAAGTTGAGCCTGGTGTGTACTATCGTGATTTTGAAGTAGAAACACTAAAGCATAATGCCTTACTGCCGCCCTTCCCTGCCAGTCGCGATCTATGTACGGTGGGTGGAATGGTCAACAACAACTCAGGTGGTGAAAAATCGCTTGAATACGGCAAAATCGAAAAATTTGTTAATGAGCTCAAGGTCGTCTTTGCTGACGGTAATGAATATAACGTTAAGCCAATTGACAAAAATGCACTCGAATGCAAAATAGCGCAAAACGATTACGAAGGTAATCTCTACAAAAACTTATATGACCTTATTGAAGCCAACTATGATGCCATTAAAGCTGCTAAGCCCCATGTGACCAAAAACTCTACAGGCTACAAACTGTGGGATGTGTGGGACCGCGAAACCAGCATTTTTGACATGACTCAGATTATTATTGGTGCACAAGGTACCTTGGGCCTGACGACTGACATAAATTTTCGTTTGGTTCCTTCAACCGCGCACTCTGGTAGTTTAGTGATATTTCTTAAAAAAACAGATGATCTTGGTGAACTTATCAATAAAGTCATGACGCACCACCCTGCTACATTCGAAGGCTTTGATAACTATACACTTATACTAAGCATTAAATTGTTTTTCTCGTTTCACAAGCTAATAGGTTGGAAAGAAACAATAAAACTAGCAATTCAGCTAATCCCTGATGCGCTAATTCTTTTTAGAGGTATACCCAAGATGGTGCTGCTGGCTGAATTTACCGGCGCAACCCCAGAAGAAGTTTCACAAAAAGTGCATGCACTGCGCTTAGACATGAAAGAGTTTAAACATGAAACTCTTTTTGAAGAGGACGATACCGAACAAAAACAAAGAAAATTCCAGATTATGCGACGGAGCAGTTTTCAGTTGCTGCGAAGTAAGGTCAAAGATAAGCACACTGCTCCATATATTGATGATTTAGTAGTAAATCCAGAATTCTTGCCTGAGTTTTTACCGCAGCTGCGAGCAATTATCAAAAAGTATAAGCTGCTTGCGACCATTGCAGGCCATATGGGTGACGGCAATTTTCATATTATTCCCCTTATGAAACTTGAAGAAAAAGACGAACGTGAAAAGTTACAACCAAGCATGAAAGAAGTTAACGAGCTGGTTCTAAAATATAAAGGATCACTTAGCGGAGAACATAATGATGGCTTGGTCCGAGGCCCTTGGCTCGAAGAAATGTATGGCAAAGAAATAGTCAACTTGTTTAAAAAAACTAAAGATATTTTTGACCCAGAACACATTTTTAACCCGCACAAAAAAGCCAACGCGACTTGGGATTATTCATTCTCTCATGTTCGTGATCACTTTTAGTTATTGGTAACACGTACCAAGCGGTAACGCGCAGCAGCAATGCCTGCACCAGTGAATGCAAGGTAGAAAAGACCTGTCATACATGAACTAAGCAAGTTGGAATGAGTAGTTACGACTAAGTATGTTCCTGTTGCAAGAGTAGCTGCAACTGAACCAGAAGAAAGGTTTAGCTTTTGTTTGGTTGGCTTGAGTACGGCCATACTGGTAATTAATATACTTGCGAACGCACACACGAGGTGAATTATTAGTGCCATATGCAATTAGTATAACGCTTAAGGCAAAAAATGGTCAACTGAAATCATTAGACTAAAAACCATTAATGCCAAAAGCGAATAGCCAAATATCTGATGGCCGTATTTATTATCATCCGTGGATTTAAAGCCCATGATGGCGTATCTAAGCCATAATGTGGAGATACTAAGCATTGCCACCAGGTAGGCGTAGCCGGTATACCCAAAAATAGTCAATGACGAAGCGGCTACTATAAACAACACAATGTAGGCAAATATATGTTTTTTGGCAGTAGGGATGCCCTTTACAACCGTTAAGATCGGTAGCCCCGCTTTGGCGTAGTCTTTCTGCCGGTAAGTGCCTATGGCGTAAAAGTGAGGCATTTGCCAGATTGCCATAATAACAAAAAGGAGCATGGCTAAGGTATCAAACTGCCCATGTACAGCACAGTAACCTGCAACAAGTGACGTAGCGCCTGATATGCTTCCAATGAGTGTACCGTGTACCGAGTGACGTTTATAGTAGCCATATAAGACAACGTACGAGAAAATACCAATAATACCAATAATGACCGTCAATACATTAGTATAAATAGCCAATAACGCAAAGCCTATCACCCCCAATACAGTAGCAAATATAAGTGCGCTTCGTACGGTTATCTCCCCCGTTACTAAAGCTCGATCTTTTGTACGTTTCATTTTTTTGTCGATGTCGCGGTCAATGTAGTTATTGAGCACGCACGCAGAGCCGATGATACCTGCTATGCCAGCGCTTAATGCAAGTAGTAGCCACCACTCATAGTGCCCTTTTGAGGCAAGGAAGAAGCCTGCAATAGCTGTCATAAGATTGCCGCGTATAATCCCAGGTTTTGCTAAAAGGTAATATTTTTTAAACATTCTTTAGTATCATACGCGAAATTGCTTAAACAAATAAGCTACTCATTGCACAGACCTTGTTACTCCCTCTTTAAAAAATTGTCCGTAACAGGTATAATCGACGAGGTTACGGTACGTTTCATGTTCATATTAGGGGTTCGTTACGTTCTAAGACACGAGCCATCAGTTGCTCGCAACTGAAACTAAAAAACGAGTACTAGCATCTAGTGCCATCAATAAGGCTTTAACAATTTAGTTCAGTCCAATATATATTGGGGGTTCGTCAAGTGGTAAGACACTAGTTTTTGGTACTAGCATTCGGGGGTTCGAATCCCTCACCCCCAGCCAATAAAAATGACACATGCGCAAGTATGTGTCATTTTTATTGGCTTTGTGTTGGGACTCGAACGGGAGTGCCAGTGGCACTCCCCGAACCTTTAGCCCCAAACCAACTGGATTTGGGGTGGCTTTAGCAAATCTGCTTTCGATTTGCTAGTCAGGCGAATCCCTCACCCTTAGCCAAACATAAGCACTATAGAAAGACTTCGTCAGTGAAGTCTTCTCGTTTGGTATGATAGTCGATATGAATTCAAAACTTGTTGAGATAGTTAAATTTATACCTACGATTAAACTAGACCTACGATACGGCACTCAAAATAACGTAACAGGTATAGTGTTATACAAAGATTCACGCGCATTTATTGAGAAAGCTGCTTGCGTTGCACTCCTGAAAGTTCAAGAACAATTAGCCAAGAGTGGCTACGGTCTAGTCATATGGGATGCCTATAGACCCTTAAGCACTACAAAGCTACTCTGGGAAATGGCGCCTGTTGAAAATAGAGAGCTAACTTTTGCCGATCCAGTGTTTGGAAGTATTCATAACAGAGGCTGCGCTATCGATGCAACTTTATATGACCTAAAAACGAAAAAAGAATTATCTATGCCAAGTGACTTCGATAATAGTACAGAAAAAGCACGTCCTAATTACAGAAAGTTGCCAAAAGAGACCATTCAGCGTAGAGAAGTACTTAGAGCTGCCTTTGAAGCTAACGGTTTTCTGGTTGATAGGCATGAATGGTGGCATTACAACTGGCAAAACTGGGAATCCGTACCAAACTCAAGCTTCATAGAGGCATGACAAACGAGCACCAAATGGTGCTCGTTGATTGGTACCTTTACAGCCGAACAGAAGAACAAAAAGCTCCACGAAAGTGCCTATAACTTCATTCTCGCCTATAACCCATCTTTATAGTGTTATAGCCATTCTAAAACAAAATGTGTAAATTTTGAGTGATGGATGACTGAGACATAACTACTGGTTTTGTAACAAAGCATATCCATAGATATGGTGCGAAGCAAACCAGTA
>JAYTXD010000027.1:0-22269 GCA_043743105.1 Candidatus Saccharimonadota bacterium
ATTAGAAGTGTTGAGTGCCTTGGTAGACACCGGCAACTCAATGGTAATTATTGAACACAACTTAGATGTTATTAAGTCGGCTGATTGGGTAATTGACATGGGTCCTGAAGGTGGCGAAAAAGGCGGCAATGTGCTTGCGATTGGTACGCCAGAGCACATTGCACGAGTTAAGAGTTCATATACGGGACAGTTTTTACGGCGTATAGTATAAATATGTCCAATTTTTGGTACCCAACTCCCGCAGACCAGTATAATGCAACAGAAGCATATATTTCATTTGCCAGTGGAGTTGCAATATTGAATAATCCACAGGCCACCCAGCCAATCCATGCAGTTGAAGTATGTCCCGATACAAATGTTGAGCAGTTAACAGAAATTGCCCATTTTGCAGCAGGCCTAATGTTGAGAGGCATAAATGGGTTTATCCGTGCATCCAGCCCTCCAGAATTACGGTCAAGTTTTCCTAAGATGGAGCAAAATTATGATATTGTCCTACCTCACATGGGAAGATCTATTGCTTGGGTATACGATAAATATCCAGATAGGATGAGGGCACTAAATCCCTATTTCGGGACGCTCCGACCAGGCGCAATGTTAAATGCAGCCGTGTACAAAAATGCATGTCATGGTAGGTACGACAGATTCAAAATAGGCAAGCTCTTAGAACCGTTTCGGCCTCATCGAATTTTAGCGCCTATAATAGACAATATCAGCCTGAAAAAGAGCTAATCTTTTTTATGAAACTTAGCCTTAAAGAGGTGATAAATAGCCGGGCCTACAGTTATCACCATAGCCAATAGAATAATAATTACAATATATTTATCGATATTTTGTACTTTTTCGCCAATAATTTTTCCAAGAATATAACCAAGCATGGTAAGGCCCGTACCCCATGCGGTTACACCGGCTGCATTGTAGATAACAAATTTTTTACGGTCCATATTTGTCGTACCTGATACGACTGGTACGAAAGTACGAATTACTGGTATGAACCTGGCAAACAAAACCGTTTTAATACCATGCTTTTCATAAAAATCTTCGGCTTTTTTTAGCTGGTCAGGATGAAAAAAAGTACTTTCTTGTTTTCTAAAAAGCTTGCGTCCTGCACGCTTGCCGATTTCGTAGCCAGTATTGTCGCCTATAATACCCGATATAACCACTACAACAAGAAGCCAGCCAAGCGGCAGTTTACTAACAGATGCAAAATATCCGGCGCTCAGTAAAAGCGTATCACCTGGCAGGAAAAAGCCTGCTAAAAGTCCACCCTCAGCAAATATAATAGCTCCGATGGCTAGCAGGCCACCACTTTTAATTAGACTTTCAACGGTAATGCCAAACATTCGTTTAATCATACCATGAAATACACAGTAGGTTCGTAAGCTTAAATGTTGAAAATCTGGTATAATGTATTCTAGCAATTAATATTTTTTTAGAGAGGTTAAAATAATGAGCAGCGATACAATCACGCTGAAACTTACCGAACGAACCGAAATTGGTAAAGCGGTAAAAGCTTTGCGTAGAAACGGTATGGTCCCAGCAAATGTATACGAACGTGGTCACGACTCCTTAGCCGTCACTGCTCCGTTTACAGAACTTACCAAAGTGTACCGTCAAGCCGGCAAGCACCATCCAGTCGAATTAACAGTTGGTAGCAAAAAATATCTTGCCATGATTAAAGATGTAGATATTGACCCTATCAAAGGTTGGGTACGACATGTGGGCTTCCATGCTATCAACAAAAACGAAACCGTTGTCGCTGAGATTCCAGTTCACGTTGTGGGCGAAATACCTGCAGAGCGCATGAGCCTATTAGTGCTCCATACCCTCGATGCAGTTGAGGTAGAGGCATTACCTGCAAACCTTCCTGACGAATTAACGGTTGATGGTACGAAACTCATAGAAGTTGGTGACAAATTGTCAGTTGCTGACATTGTTGCCCCAACAGGCGTAAAGATTTTGACCGAACCAGAACAGACCATTGCAGTTGTTGAAGAGCCAAAAGATCAGATGGCTGAAGCTGCTTCCGAAGCTGCTGAAAGTGCCGAGTCTGCAGCAGAAGTACCATCTAAAAATGGTCTTACTGATGCTAATGAGCCTGCAGCTGCATCCGCCGACAAATAAACTACCGGCCTTTCTGCCCTGCACATTTTGGCCGGATAATTCCGCTCCGTTTCTCCATGTATTTCTATATACACTCCGAATACGGTGCTCATTATCCGGCCAAACTACACTAGAGAAGGAAAAACCTTAAGTTCGACAATACTTACGTTGCGCGCAGGTATTCGTGGCCTTCACGGTCGCGTGTCATAAGTCCGGTATCGATCATGCCACGTCTCAAAAGCGGCCAGTCCTGAAAGGTGTGCCACTGTTTGATTATTTCGTTAACTTCTTTTTCAGTGTATGGTTTTCCAGTTTCAAACTTTTCAACGACGTAATCTAAAACTAATTGTTTATCTGCATGCTTTTTTGGCCAGACAAATACGCGGCCGTCCTCATTTAAAAACCGGTGAATACTATTTTGCATATTAATCCTCTAAGAAACCGCCAGATTGATGGTTCCATAATTTGGCATATGCACCATCACGTTCGAGCAGTTGCTTATGCGTACCTTGTTCTATTATTGTGCCTTTGTCCATGACTACGATCTTGTCCATATGCCGGAGCGTTGACAATCGGTGGGCAATAGCCAGTACGGTCTTTTCCTGCCATAAAGCCTCTAAACCTTGTTGCACCAGGATCTCGCTTTCACTGTCCAGCGCACTTGTTGCTTCATCTAAAATTAGCAATGGTTTGTTGTCCAGCAGTGCCCGCGCTATAGCGATACGTTGCCGTTGTCCTGCCGATAATTTTACACCACGTTCACCAACCAGCGCATCGTACCCGCTGTCAATCATACTTATGAACTCATGGGCATGAGCTTTTTTGGCTGCTGTAATTATATCTTCCCGGCTTACTTTTCTTGATGCTGCGTAGGCGATATTATCTGCGACGCTCCTGTGGAACAAACTTGTGTCCTGGGGTACATATGAAATAAGCGTGGCAAGATTATGGCCCTCTACTGCTACGCCGTCGAGTTTAATAGAATCGCCTGATGTTGGGTAATAACCAAGCAATAATTTGGTCAGAGTAGTTTTGCCGCTGCCACTTCGCCCAACGATACCAATTTTTTCACCTCTTTTGATCTGTAAATTTATTGCATTAAGTACATTGGTGTCATTTTTATCAGGATACGCAAAATTGAGACCCGTAATGTCTAGGCTATTATTAAACAGTAATTCAGCATGGTTTTCTTCTGATGAAACGTGTATAGCAGATATATTTTCGTTGCCAAATAAATAACGGTGTGCCTCTTCGACGCGGGCAATGCGCAGGTTTAACTGTGACAAAAACCATATAAAATTCCAGATTGTACTAGAGAAAATAAGGATGGTTGATAGCAGCGTTGCCAGCTGTGCAATCGTTAACTGGTGATGTAAGAACAAGTAGACATTCAGCCCAATTGCGGCGGGCCATATTATATCGCGGACAAAAACTGACATCGATCCCCAAAAAATGATAGCTGATATGTACGATTTATTAGCGGCTTTAATGGTTATTTTTTGCTGCAGTTTTATGGCCTCAAATTCGGCCGCTTCTTTTTGGAAAGATTTTACATTAACAAAATTGGCTATGGCATCGATGAGCTTACCGTTCTTGGTAGACTGGACATCGGCAGATATTTTTTCATATTTACCGTTATTACGTATAGTCAGCCGTCCCACTAAAACCATACCAAATATTCCAGCAAAAAATATGACTGCGGTCTGCCAGTTTATGGAAGCCAATATAAAAGCTATCACAATCATACCCACAAACTGGCTCGTGTATTCGTAAAATATATTGTCTACTAACAACCGCATTTCTTGGGAAATAGACGTTATGTAAGACGAAATCTTGCCGGTGAACTTGTCGACGAAATAGGGGTATGGTTTTTCTATGACTCGTTTGAACAATACGTTTTCGTATTCATAACCAATAGGAAGCATGAGTTTCATATGGGATATCTCACTGATCCTCCATGTAATATTATGGCCACTGCTGCAGAGAATAAGTATCCACACGTATACAACAGCCTGGTGGCCTTGGACAGGGTTTGACGCAAGCGCGCCGACTAGTTTGCCAATAAAAAGCGGGATGAGTGCTAAGAGTACATTCGAAATGACAAAAAGTGTAAATACAATAATAAAACGTATTTTGTATTTAGCCATGTACCGCGCGAATGACTTAAGTGAATAGTATGATCTTTGTGTTTCTCTAGTCATTTTGGTCTTCTATAAATCCGCCACTTTGATGGTTCCATAATTTGGCATAGACACCGTTTTTATAGAGTAGATCCTTATGTGAGCCTTCTTCAACGATAGCGCCGTTATCCAACACTATAATCCTATCCATCTTCTGTATCGTGCTTAAGCGGTGTGCAATCACTATTGCCGTCCGACCCTCCATCAACTTCCATAATGCGTCTTGAATCAAGCTCTCTGACTCACTATCCAGCGCACTGGTTGCTTCGTCCAAAACAAGAATTGGGGCGTTTTTGAGCATAGCGCGGGCAATTGCGATGCGCTGTCTTTGGCCGCCAGAAAGTTTGACGCCGCGTTCGCCCACCACTGTTTCATAGCCATGCTGTAGCGTCTTAATGAAATCATCGGCATTGGCTTTTCTGGCTATAACTTCAATTTCTTGGCGGGAGGCTTCCGGCCGGCCATAAGCAATATTCTCGGCAATGGTCCTATGGAACAAGATCGGCTCTTGCGGCACATAAGATATTGAACGTCTTAAATCTGCCTGAGTAACACTGGAAATATTCTGACCGTCTATTTCTATAGTACCTTCTTGGATGTCAGAAAACCGTAACAGTATTCGTGTTAATGATGTCTTGCCCGAACCCGAATGGCCGACTAGTCCGACTTTTTCACCTGGTTTAATGCGGAGATCTAAACCGCTAAAAATTGGGTTATGCGCACCAGTGTGTTTGAATACGACATCGTTGAACCTGATTGCGCCACGGTTCATATACACTTTTTCTGGAGACGCAGGATCTTTGATCTCAGCTTCCTCATTTAATATTTTTACCATAGCAAAAGCATCACCGATTGAGCGGTTATAGTTACGAAGCGAGTTGTTGCTAAACTGGAACAGTTGGTCCACAAGAGTGGTAGTGTAAGCCAGGACTAAGAATGTCGTGGCGATATCGGCACCGTTGTTTACGACGCTGACAATGGCGATCACAAGCGCTAGGATCGAGATTGTACGCGAGACTCCGCTAAAGTAATACATTTGCCTCATGTGAGCCTTCATGAGATATCCGAAGTTACGTTGAGTGTTACGCGTTTTTTTATCAAAAGCATCGTTCTCTTGTGCTTCGCCACCAAAGCTTTTTACTGCCATGACGTTACCTATCATATCTGCTAGGTAACCTGTTTGTTTGCTTTCAGCTTCAGAGTGCTTCGCTCCACCAGTACGAACATCTTCGGAGGCATAGAAAGCGACTGCAATATAGATTGTAGAGAATAAAATAAGGAAACCGACGAATAAGCGTGACTTTGACCACATGACTATGGCGGCGAGTATGAGCCCTGAAAATAACTGCAAGGTTGAGTAGAAGGTGGTATCTGCAACTCTGACATATGAGCTTTTGAGCTGATTTGTCTGTGAGACAAGTGAACCACTGAAATGATTCGCGTGGAAATCTGCGCTCTCGCCACTTAAGTGATTGAAAACATCCATAGATATATCTCGTTGTATGTTGCTTTCGAGCCGCCAAACAAAAATGTCTACAAGTCGCCAAAGTATAAAGCCAGTAACAAGTATGATAGAACCATATAAAATTATTTCGTGATGGAAGCTTTGCCACGGTTGGTTCTTGATGTAGTCGCCATTACTAAGTTTACGCAGGACATTGGCAAAAATAAGTGGTGGTAGCGTTTGGCCAAGCAAAACATTTAAAGGCATAACAAATAAAATCCCCGCTAAGCTGTAGGGATATTTCTTAACCCGTTCCCAGTAATATTTGGCAACTATTTTTGCATTTGGTTTTGAAGTGTCTGACATGACGCGAGCTCCTCCTAATGGGCTACGCTAAAAAAGAAGATTTAGAGGACGTGATAAAGAACTTTTTTGCAAACATTTTTGTTAAAGGGTTTTTTTGCCGCCTCGTTAATACTATTGGCTTATAACTATACGCTTATGTAATTCCTAAAGCTACCCTACAAGTGCGACACTCCTGAACCAATCTCAGACTCATAAGCCTCTATCGGTGTAAGCCCGTCTAGGCGTACCCTAGGACGAGTGTTCAATATGGTTTCAATTTCTAGTATATACCTACGCCTTAGTTTCTTGAAGTCAGTACCTTTTGGTATGAAATCACGAACAAGACCGTTTAGGTTTTCGTTCCTAGCTCGCTGACATGAGTGGTAGGTGTCCGCAAAGTACACATCCGTACCAGTATCTTGTTCGGTTTTGCTCCACGCGCTAAATTCATTGCCGTTGTCGTAGGTAATGGTGTGTGCGCTACCAAACACTCTGTCGATGTCGATGCTTGTAGTTCGACGTATCCTGTCGGAGTCATAGCCAATGACTAGACCCAGTGATGCCAAGCCGGATTTACGGTCAACATGTGTCAGTATCCTGTCACGCTTGTCCGATCCGACGATAGTATCTCCCTCTAGGTCTCCGACACGAGATAGCGTACCAACTAGGTCTGGTCAAATATGTATTGGTTTCCTACCACTTGTTTGGTTGTAGGCAGTCTTGGACTGCCGTCTAGGCTTTTTGCCGCGTCTTCTTAGATGTTGCGTGAGATCTTGGTTGTCCCGTGCTATATACGCATACAGTACGTTATCCGAGAGATAGGGCATGCCAAGTCTACGTAGCCGGCTTGAGACCTGGCCAGGTGAAGTTCGCTTAGCAATGAGTGTGTTAGCTAGCGCAAAGGACTCAGAGTATTCAGGCCTGTGCACCTTTCGGCGACCGTCCTTGGCAATTAGTTGTCGAGCGCCGTAATACTCTTCGGCGGAGTCGGCATCGTAGTGAGGCTTGCAACCTTCGAAACGGCGCATGCGTTCATGGTAGCGTTGTTTCTTACCCCTAATGTCGTCGACAATAGCTTGCCCGCGATATTGACGGCTGTCGAGCAATAGCTCGTGGGGCTTGTTGACCCGAGTAGTCCTGCGTGTTCCAGGTCTGGAATTACGCTCTATTTCTCGGTATATTGTGCAGCGATGCTTGCCTAGCATCCGACTAATAGCACGTACGCTGTTTTCGCGCTTGAGTAAACAAGCTAGCGCCACCCGCTCTTGGCGGGTAAAATGGGCATAGGGCATATGCGTCTCCTTAGTATGATTTAGTTGTTACAAACCATATTGTACTGATGGAGAATGCGTATGTCCTTTTATGATTCGGATCTTAGGTGTCGCACTTTAGGGGTAGTTGTAGGGATTCGATTGGCAAGTATTTTGATAAAAGTTTATAATAAGTCTATATGCAAAAAATAATTCTCTATTATAAATTTGTACCCGTTCCAGATACGGAGTCGGTTTTGTACTGGCAAAGAGCCCTCTGTGAAAAACTGGGCCTCAAAGGCCGTATTTTGATCAGTGGCAAGGGGCTAAATGGAACGCTTGGAGGAGATATCAAGGCTTTAAAAGCATACAAAAAAGCCATGAATGAGCACTCACTGTTCAGGAGTATCGAATATAAGTGGAGCGATGGCAAAGCGGACGATTTTCCAAAATTAAGCATCAAAGTACGTTCTGAGACCGTCACGCTTGGCTGGGAGCCGACAGTGACCAGTAGTGGTGTAATAGGCGGCGGTAAGCATCTAAAGCCTGCAGCGGTCCATAAACTACTTGAGGATAGAGGTAAGGATGTGGTGTTTTTTGACGGCCGAAACAAGTACGAAGCCAGTATTGGTAAGTTTAAAAATGCCGTAATTCCAGATGTAAACACCTTCAAAGAGTACATGACAGAGTTAGATAAGCCCGAATACGACGAAATCAAAAAAAAGCCGGTCATAACCTACTGCACTGGTGGCATCAGATGCGAAACACTCAGCGCACTGATGATAGAGAAGGGTTTTGAAGAGGTCTACCAGATGGACGGAGGCATAGTTAAGTACGGTGAAGCCTATAAAGACGAAGGACTGTGGGAAGGCAAGCTGTTCGTGTTTGATAAACGCATGAAACTGGGCTTTTCGGATAAATCAAAAGACATTGCCAATTGCGAAAAATGCGGCAATAAAACCAGTAATCAAATTAATAGTACTAACATCCGCCGCGAATTACACTTAGTGTGTGAAGAGTGCGCGAAAGTATTGCAATAATATAAGCGTTTAATAGTAGTCTGTAGCAGATTCCATACAGCCGAGTTGGTATACTATGCTAGTGAATGAACAGCTTACAGTCAAACTAGCTAACTTACCAAAGGGCCCTGGGGTGTATTTTCATAAGAATGCTAAGGGTGAGATTATTTATATTGGTAAAGCTGCTCGTTTAAATATGCGAGTTAGGCAGTATTTTCAACAATCTAGGATTCGAGACCCTAAAACCGACGCTTTAGTATCAGAAATACGAGACGTTGACTGGATTGAGGTAGAAACAGAACTTGATGCGCTTTTTCTAGAAGCGGAACTTATACGTCGTTATCTACCGCCTTATAATATTTTGCTTCGTGATGATAAGTCACTCAGTTTTGTGCGAATTGATATCAAAAGTGACCATCCTACGGTCAGCCTAGAACATCGGCCGCTTGATGATGGAGCGCAGTATTTTGGACCGTATTACAGCGCATACAGTGTACGAAAAGCTTTAAGATTTCTGCGCCGGATTTTTCCGTTTGACTGGAAAAAGCCAGCCAAAGTAGCCAAGCGCGCGACGCTTGATTATCACATTGGTTTGAGCCCTGGGCTTGAACAAAATAAAACAAGCCTTGAAGATTACCGTACGAATCTGCGCCATTTAGCCCGTTACTTAAAAGGTGAGCGTAAAAAAATAATGCTTGAAATGGAAAGTAAGATGAAAAAAGCTGCCAAGGCAAAAGAGTTTGAAATGGCAGCGTTATATCGTAATAAATTCAGGGCGCTCGAAAGCCTGCACAAGCAAATTGTGTTTAGTGATCGTGAATTTATGGATATGAGCAAAGATGCTGGACTTGCCGATTTAACAGAGCTTTTAGGCCTAGACAAAATACCTAGGCGTATTGAGGGTTATGACATTAGCCATATGAGCGGCACTGACACCGTTGCTAGCATGGTCGTTTTCCAAAGCGGATTGCCAGACAAAGCAGCCTATCGAAAATTTAAAATGCGTATTCCTGGTAATGACGACTTCGCGCACATGCGTGAGGTTATGGAACGGCGCTTGCACGAACCAAATGTCAAACAGTGGGGTATGCCTAATTTATATTTAATCGATGGTGGAAAGGGGCAGCTGAGTAGTGCATTGAGTGTTTTAGGTGAGCATGATATTAAACTGCCCGCCATTGGCCTCGCAAAGCAGTTTGAAGAAATTGTTATTAAAAAAGACTGGCCGCATGTGCGCCTGAATGAAAATAAAGTTCGTGAATTAAACGGAGTTATTCTGGAAAGCGATGATTTTTGGTTGGTAAATTTGCCCAATAACTCACACATTATCAAGCTGCTACAGCGTATTCGTGATGAGTCGCACCGGTTTGCGGTTAGTTATCACACGGTGCTTAAGAGGGCTCGTAATGTGAGTAGTATGCTGGATGATATACCGACTATTGGGCCAAATACACGCAAGAAGTTACTTCGTGAATTTGGCAGCTACAAGGGTGTGCAGCAAGCTCGAGATTTTGAGCTTATAAAAGTAGTAGGCGAAAACAAGGCTGCAATATTAAAACAATACCTTCGGGCATATAAAAAGACTGTATAATCAGCAAATATGGAATTTGGCTACACGTTTTTTAGTAAAAATCGGCAGTGTCTGCTTGAATCAACTGGTGCTGAACTGGTCGTACTATCGGCCAACGGCTTATTGCAACGAAGTTCAGATACAACCTTTCCATTTCGCCAAGACAGTAACTTCTGGTATTTAACAGGCATAGAAGAGCCGGACTATATATTAGTTACTGGAACAGTCGAGACATTTTTGATTATGCCTCAACGTGCTGAACACCGCGACTTATGGGACGGTGCTGTTGATGTGGAGGCATTGCAAACAGTGTCTGGAATTGCAGAAGTTCTCGATCATCATGCTGGCTGGAATAAGCTTGACCACTTGCTTAAAAAGATAAAAAAAGTTCATACCATTACACCCGTAGAACCATATTTTGATAGTTTTGGGTTTTATGCCAACCCTGCCCGAGGTGCGCTACTAGCTGCAATCAAAAAGCATCGCAGCCTTGAGCTACTGGATATACGTAAGCCACTTGCACGATTACGACAAATTAAGCAGGAAGTCGAAATTGCTGCTTTGCAGTGTGCCATCAATATTACGGCCGATACGCTTATTGCCGTCCGAAAAAATATACATCAATATGATAGCGAATATGCACTTGTGGCCGATATCACAGCTGGTTTTATACGTGGTGGTGCCGGCGGGCATGCCTATCAACCAATTGTTGCAAGCGGCGTTAATGCAGCAACTATTCATTACATGCGTTGCAACGACACGCTCCAAGACAATGACCTGCTACTCCTTGATGTTGGTGCAGAGTATAAAAACTACAGCGCGGATATATCTCGCACGTGGGCTCGGACAAAGCCAACACAAAGACAGCAAGACGTTTTTAGTGCTGTCAATAAGGTGCAGCAGGCTGCTTTTAAGCTCTTGAAGCCTGGTGTTACCTTTAAGGCTTACGAACAGCAAGTCGATGAGCTGATGGCAATTGAGCTTAAGGCGCTGGGGCTACTTAGTGATGTGCTGGACAAAAAGAAGCTTAAAAAATACTACCCACATCTGGCGTCACATTTTTTAGGCCTCGATACGCATGACGCTGCGGATTATGATATGCCGCTTTCACCCGGCATGGTACTTACGGTCGAGCCGGGTATTTATATACCTGAAGAAAAGATTGGCGTACGGATTGAAGATAACATTGTTATCACCGAAAAAGGCAACATTGTTTTAAGTGCTCGCTTGCCCTCAGAGCTCTTCTAATTTAAAATAGTAGGTAACTATGAAAAAAAGCCCGTTAGGTAGATTTAGTGTACGCTGGTTTGTGTGCTCCCTCGGTCTATGGATTGCCGCAGGATTCTTGGATGGTAGGATTAGCTATAACAGCCGTCTAGGAGTCATTATTGTATCTGGTTTTATACTGGCAATTGTGAATACGGTTATCAAGCCTTTTGTAGTTTTACTGAGCCTTCCTGCTATATTGTTTTCCCTTGGTCTTTTCATGATTGTTATTAATGGACTGATGGTAATGTTAGCTAGCAAGCTATATCATCCTCTGGCAATTACGAGTTTTGGAGCGGCTATGCTTGCAGGAGTGGTCATAGGTCTTGTAAACTACCTAGTAACCACTATCGTGGAAGACATATGACAACAGCAAACTACACCACCATTATATCTGCCGTTCTTGTAACTAGCCTTATACTGATACAAACACGGGGCGCCTCGTTAGGCGCTGGTTTAGGCGGCGGCGGCGAAGTACACACCGAGCGCCGTGGGTCAGACAAGAGTTTACACAACATCACTATATTCTTAGTATTAGTGTTTACTGGATCATTGGTCTACAACCTCTTCTAGGGGGCTTGGCAACTTTGCGTAAGCCGAGTAAACACCATAACGATGTATTATATAAATGTGGGTAATAAATGATTAATCGTACAACCAAACTCAGATGGCGTCGTAATATACGACGCAAACAAAAACAGCTTGAAGGCATTGGTTCGCAAACCGAAGAATCACTCGACAGGCACTTTTTTCGTCGTCTAGGACGTTTGTACGAAGTAAGAATGTTTATAACATCTTGGCTCATATTGATTGTCCTGCTAATTGGGCTAACCGTGGTGCAAACTCGCTCTTTAGGTGGTTACTATCAGACAGTTAAGCCATTACCAGGTGGTATTTATTCTGAGGGTATTGTTGGGTCATTTACAAACTCTAACCCTATTTTTGCAACCAGCGAAGTAGATGCCTCAGTGTCACGGCTAGTGTTTTCAGGCCTTATGACCTATAACAATCGTAACCAACTCGTGGGTGATTTGGCCAAGAGCGTCACAGTAGATCCAACGGGCAAGATTTATAAAGCTGTCATAAATACAGGGCTTAAGTGGCAAGATGGTAAACCTCTTACAGCCGATGACGTGGTTTTTACCTATCAGACTATCCAAAACCCTGATGTTAAGTCACCATTATTTTCGGCATGGCAAGGCATTAAAGTCGCTGCCCCTGACGCCCTAACGGTAACGTTCACACTACCTAACGTTTTAGCGTCATTTAGCTACTCGCTTACTGGTGGTATTTTGCCAAAACACTTGCTTGCAAAAGTCCAGCCAGGCAATTTGCGCAGTGCGCTGTTTAATACAACTGAGCCCATTGGATCAGGGCCATTTGAATGGCATAGCGTAGAGGTTACTGGTAGCAATGTCGAGGATAGGCAGCAGCGGGTATCGCTTTTTCCAAACGACTACTACTATAATGGACGCCCTAAGCTTGGTGAGTTTGTTATTAAAACATTTCTTAATGAAAAATATATGGTGGAAAGTTTTAGCAGAGGTGAGCTAACATCAATGGCAGGGGTGCAGGACATGCACGATGAACAAAAGAAAGACTTAGGACTTGGACAGTACAATATCCCTGTAACGGGCGAAGTTATGGTGTTTTTGAACAACAGCGACCCTATTTTAACTGATTATCAGGTCCGACGGGGGCTAGTCTCGGCTGCTAATACTGCTGAAATCTTAGGAAGTTTAAGTTACCCAAGTATTGCGGTAAAGTCACCATTTTTGCGCACTATGTTAGGGTACGACGCCAGTGTAGTACAACGCTCATATAAAATTGCCGATGCAAATGGCGTGCTCGACACTGCCGGATGGATAAAGGGTGCAGATGGCATACGAGCAAAAGACGGTAAGAAGCTAGTTGTATCACTTATTACACTTAACAATATTGAGTATGCAAATGTTGCGAGTCTGTTGCAAAAACAATGGAAAGCTGTGGGCGTACAGGTTAATGTAAGCTCTCTGGCGCAAGCAGACCTGCAGACAGCAATTGAAGGGCGTTCGTACGGCATGCTGCTGTACGGTATTTCAGTTGGGCTTGACCCCGACCAGTTCGCTTACTGGCACAGTTCGCAGTCTGATATTCGCGCACAACGGCGTTTAAACTTTTCAAACTATAACTCTAAAGTGGCCGATGCGGCATTAGAAGCTGGCCGTACGCGTCTTGACCCAAACTTGCGAGCTGCCAAATATAAGCCATTCCTGGATGCTTGGAGCCTGGATGCACCAGCAATTGCGCTATACCAACCCCGTTATTTATATGTAAGTCATGGTCAAGTCTATAACTTTAATGAGCGTGCAGTTAATACGCCATCAGACCGTTTTGCAGATGTACAGAACTGGATGATTCGTACCGAGCGCGTCACTAACTAAGTGTAATTCCTAAAACAATATGCTTTTGTATTGTAAATCAAATAATGTTGGTGGGCGAGAGAGGACTTGAACCTCCATGAGCTTGCGCTCACTAACTCCTGAAGCTAGCGCGTCTACCATTTCGCCACTCGCCCGTTAACAGAGTGACTTTAGCAGAATTATGCCCCAATAACAAGACAGGCAGACGCGTGAAATTTGTGGTATTATGATACCAAGTACAAACGCTTATACTTACAGAGAGAACATAGAGACAATGAGTAAAGTAGCGCACTATTTGCAAGAACACCTGATTGGCGAAGTCATGACTTCTTCTGATGCACGGCGATATTTTGCAACTGATACGAGTATTTTAACCCTTACCCCAGCTATTATTGTATATCCGCATAACGAAAATGATGTTCGCAAAACCGCTCGGTTTACATGGCAACTCGCTGAACGGGGTCGTGTTATACCAATGACCGCGCGAGGTTCTGGGACCGACCAAGCGGGTGCAGCTATTGGCAGCGGTGTTATTATTGTATTTCCCGCTCACATGAACAAGATTCTTGAGCTTGACCCAAAGACTGGTAGTGTTGCTATTCAGCCAGGAATAAACTACGGCAAATTGCAGCAAACGCTGCAAACACACGGTCGATTTTTGCCACCGTTTCCTGCCAGCATGGAGTATTCGACACTCGGTGGGGCAATGGGCAATAATGCCAGCGGAGAAAAGTCCGTAAAATACGGGTCTACCCGTGACTTTGTACGCTCCTTGCGGGTAGTGCTCGCAAATGGTGAGGTTATTGAAACTTATCGCCTGAGCAAGCGTGACCTAAGCAAAAAGATGGGTCTTAACAGCATGGAGGGCGAGATCTACCGCGCACTTGATAAGTTACTTGAAGAAAACAAAGAAGTTATCGAAAAGACGAGGCTCGAGACAACTAAAAACTCGGCAGGTTATTACCTTTATAATGTCAAACATAAAGACGGCTCGGTTGACCTAACCCCATTGCTTATTGGCGCCCAAGGTACGTTGGGTATTATTACCGAAGCGGTCTTTGATACCGAACCATATAACCCAGCAGTAACGCTTCTTGTGTCATCATTCGACGATGTGGAACGCGCGGCTAAGGCTATCTTGGACCTGCGTAAGCTCCCCGAAATGCCAAGTGCTATAGAGATGGTAGACGGTAATTTGCTTGAATTTATTGACCAGCATAACCCTAATCAGCTTAAGGGTACCCTAGAAAAGCCATTCCACAAAATCATGTTACTTGTAGAATTTGATAATTTTAACAGTCGTTCACAAAAACGGATGGCTAAAAAAGCCAAGAAAATAATTGAGGATTATGGTGGCACATGCCAGGTAGAAACTAACCCTGAGCAGCAAGACCACCTCTGGCGTATTCGTCATTCGGCAGCCAGTGTAACGGCTTTTTCTGATAATGCAGCAAAGGCATTGCCAATTATTGAAGATGGTGTGGTGCCAGTTGCAAAGCTGGTAGAATTATTGACCGGGGCATACAGTATTTTCGAAAAGCATAATTTACAAGTAGCAGTATGGGGTCATGCTGGCGATGCAAATCTTCATATGCAGCCATTTCTAGACTTGAGTCAGCTTGGAGATCGTCAAAAACTATTTAGGATTATGGAAGAATATCACCACTTGGTTATTTCTCTTGGTGGTAGCACGAATGGCGAACATGGCGATGGACGTTTGCGCGCGCCATACTTGCGTCAATTATTTGGCGAAGAAGCCTACGAAGTTTTCCGTGCCGTAAAAAAGATTTTTGATCCATACAACACACTTAACCCTGGTGTTAAAGTAGATGTTACGGTCGAAGATTTAAAGCCTATGTTGCGTCAAGAATACAGTATGAAGCATTTGTATGACCATATGCCCCGCACATGAGTGGCGTTATCCATCTGGCAGCACCTGTTAGTACGGCTTTTGGGCTTATTGGTGCATCATGTATCTTGCTGGGGTTTTATCGTACAAGTATCGGCAAATGGACGGGTAAATCGTTTTGGTATGAGCTAGACAACCTAGTAGGCGCATCTTTTTTGATTATTTATCAGCTTAGTATTGGTGCATATGCCACACTTGTTCTCAACGTAGTATGGGTCGTCGTGGCTTTTGCTGGCATTACATCTATTGCTCAGCGACGGCGTGGGATGCGCAAAAAGTAGCACCAGGCTTAGTCAATACATATAAAAAGACCCAGACTTTCGTCTGGGTCTTTTTATATGGTGGGTGATGAGGGACTCGCCTCGCCGGCAAATCAAAATTAGATTTGCTTACGGCGACCCCAAATCCAATTGGTTTGGGGCTACGGGGCGGGGTATGCCCTCTGGGCATACCCGTTCGAGTCCCAGCATGACGCCATACACAGAAAAGACCCAGACTTACGCCTGGGTCTTTTCTGTGGTGGGTGATGAGGGACTCGAACCCCCGACCCTCTCGGTGTAAACGAGATGCTCTAGCCAACTGAGCTAATCACCCTAGTATGTCTGGTGCGCGAGAGAGGACTTGAACCGGAAGAAGCCCTGTGGGCTTCTGAGTACACTCTCATTGGCATCTAAATTGTTAATTTTTGTACCTGGTGCGCGAGAGAGGACTTGAACCTCCACACCTTGCGGCGACAGCCCCTCAGACTGTTGCGTCTACCATTTCGCCACTCGCGCCTAAAGGGGACTTGCAGAACAGATGACATTTTACTGTTTTTGGCGCATTTTCGCAAGTTTCGCTTGGCCAGTGTACATTTGTAAGTTTTCAACTACAATAGGAAGAGTAACTGAAGGAGTGTATATGCCAGCTATCATTGTTCTATTTATACTATCAATTATATTTGTGGTTATCCCCGGAGTGCGGATCATTAACCAGTATGAGCGCGGAGTTATATTCCGACTCGGTAAGGTACGGGGCGGCGTTATGCAGCCTGGTCTACGTATACTTATACCTATTGTAGATAAACTGCGTAAGGTAAGTTTACGAACGATCACGTTGCCAATTGAGGCCCAAAAGATTATTACTCGTGATAACGTTTCTATAGATGTAGCGGCAGTTGCTTACTATCAAATTGTTGACCCCATTAAAGCCATTGTAGAGATCGAAAACGTTGTTGCGGCTACTTATCAGATTGCCCAAACGACTGTACGTAACGTGGTTGGCCAGACCACTCTTGACCACGTATTAAGTGAAACAACTACATTAAACGAAAAAGTAAAAGCTATTTTGGACGTCGCCACCGAAAAATGGGGCATTTATGTTAGCAACGTCGAGCTAAAAGATATCCAGCTACCAGATAGCATGCAAAGAGCAATGGCCAAAGAAGCCGAAGCTGAGCGTGAAAAGCGGGCCAAGATTATTGCCGCCGAAGGTGAGGCGTTGAGCGCGCAGAAGCTAGGAGATGCTGCTGACATCATCGCCCTACATCCAATTGCGCTCCAGTTGCGTAATCTACAAGTTTTAAGTGAAATAGCGGTGGAAAAAAATTCAACCATCATTTTCCCTAGCCAGTTCATGGATACGGTCGATAGTATCAAGAACTTCATGGCTAAAGAAAAAGTTTAACGTGCAGCCCAATAGACTAACGGAGATGTACATTTGTGCAGCATAGAACCCTAATATACTACCATCCCGAACCCGAACTAAAATAACAGATTGAAAATTAAAAAGTTACAGAAAATATATTTTTTGGAACTTTTGGTATCTGTTGATAATTTTGGTGGGCCCTAGCAGGGGAGTTCGGACTCTTAAATTATTTAAAAAGCTGACTGTGCGTACACCAATATGGGTGAACAGAGCCGTTTGGTCGTCCGCTAAATAGTAGATTGCGCGGTAATCACCAGTAATGTCAATGCTGTAGCTACCTCTATAAGGAGTATTAAGTGCGTGATTTCTAAGAATATTGTCGAGTGGATCTTTACTGAAAACAGTAATACGCTCGACCATCTTCGCTTTTATCTTTGGGGAAAGTTTGCTGGCCATTTTGTCAAAGCGTTTGTGGAAGACAACATTCATAATGATTTAAGATAGTCTGTCACTTCACTGGGTTTAGAGATGACCTTTGATATGTTCTTATCTATCTTGTAGTCAGCGATTGCTTCACCTAGCTCCTTCTCTATTTCTAACCTGAGCCTAGGAAAAGCAGAAACCGTTAATGAACGACTCCGTACAAACTCTTTTAAGTTCGCCGCGATAATAGTAGTTAGGGGTACTCCGATCTCGTCAGCCAAGTCTTGCGCTTCACGCTTTAAGGCTTTGTTTACTTTGATATTGATAATGGCTTCATCTGTTGTATCCATATACCTTAGTATATACGAAGGTATAAATTAATTTAACTCTCGTATCCGCTCAACTCGGGCTTACACAAAATAGTGTGCCGACCTGGGACTTATTCGGCTGTAGTAAAAAACAGTTTTTTACCCAGGCGAGCAGTATCAGACGGCTCGGTAGTTTACGTAAGCCCGAGTTTATTCTCACGCCATCCCAGACTTGAACTAAAATAACAGATTGAAAACAAAAACAGTTCAAGAAAAAATAAATTCTTGAACTGTTAGTATCTGTCGGTATGCTTGGTGGCTCCTCCCAGACTCGAACTGGGGACACGCGGCTCTTCAGGCCGCTGCTCTACCAACTGAGCTAAAGAGCCGGGTAAGACTCGGGTATTATATAGGGGTCACTATTGTTTTTCAAGCTATTTGACGGTTACTACAATTATTTCAAACAAACATAAGCGGAGAGAGCAACTAAGCTTCGGGTGTAGTACCCTCGCTTTTCGTTCCAGTGGGCATATCTTTCGTAAATGGCAATTCCACCACGAACTCTGTACCAGCACCAATTATGCTACTTACACTTATACGTCCGCCCATTTTTTCTACATACTGTTTTATGATCCAAAGCCCAAGCCCTGTACCTGGTATGCCTTCGGTATGCTCGTTTTTTATCCGGTAAAAACGTTGGAACAAGCGATCACGTTCCGCCTCCGTCATGCCATGACCGGTGTCGCGAACTGATGTTATAAGTCGACTGTTTTCACTGCGATGCGTAACAGTTACGCTACCGCTCGCGGTGTATTTAACTGCATTGTCTATAAGGTTGGTCATGATTTCTTGTACTCGTCCGGCGTCGGCAAATACCACATGCGCGCCTTCAGGTACATAGCTAAGTTGCAAACCTTTTGTGGTTGCTGGCATAGAGTAGTTTTTGACGAGTGTTTCAATAATTGCCTTAATATCAACATTTTGCATATCAAAGTTAATGCGACCCTGTTCAATCCTGCCTACATTTAGTAAATCTTGGACTAAGTTATTCAGCCGTTCGGTTTGTAGTAGTGCTACGTTAAGTGGCTCTTTAAGTTCTAGGCTTGTCTGTCCATACGTATCGTCCAGAATGTTTGCTAGGTTCCCTTTAATTATAGACATAGGCGCTTTCAGCTCGTGTGTGGCTACAGAAAGGAAATCGCCCATTGTTTGGTTTACTTCTTTTTGACGCCTTAGAAGATCGGCATATCCGACGAAACGTAAATGATGGAAAAGCAGAGCGATAATAATGGCTGCGGTTATTGCGGTGAGTTCAAACGACGTGAGCAGGGTTTTGGCAATAAGTTCTTCTGTATCGGAAGTCAGTACATCGGTACTAACTGCGGCTTCGACTTTTGTAGAGTTGGCCGCTAGCAAGGGCGTAATAACGTTCCAACCTTTTGCTTCTCCGTTGTCAGTTTGTCTGTCGATACGCTTTGCTGCTGAGCGCGCACGGCTAAAGATAATCGAAAGTTGCAAACTATCATTTTGAGCGAGGGTTACAGGTGCATCGTCGGTACGTGCAACTATTTTGTAGTTGTCATTTTCCGTTACCGCTACATAAATGCTCCCGATCGTTGGCTGATGTTCTTTCATGGATTTTAAAATTGCAGTAGTATCGGTGTACTTTTTACTTTCGATACTGGTACGGATACCTTCGGCTATCATGGTGTTCACCGTGTCGGTATTGCTGCGTGCGTTGCGATTTGTGTTGTTGTGAATTCTATTTGTTATGAAAAGCGTGTTTCCCGCGAATAACAATGGAATAGCAATTATAATACAGATCGAATAAATAACTTCACGTCGTTCTCGGCTCACGTAAGCGTCTCTGTATGAGTAGGCTCTTCTGGCGTAGGTATGATAGTAGGGGGCTCTATAGACGTAGAGACTGGCTCAGGCGCATAATTATTAGGCTCAGGAGTAGTATTAGCGGGCATGTTTGCTATTGGGCTACTGTCGTCAGCGACCGTTGCAGGTGGAGGCGACTGTTCTTGTGGCGTAATGACTTGTGTGACATCTACTGGAGCCTTTTTTCTATGATTTTTTCTAATTAACACGAAACCTACGATACCGAGCATACTGGTAGTAAGCATTACGATAGCGCCAAAGTACAAGATGATGGACTTGTTATTGTCTTTGGTGGTAGGTTGAATGATGCTCAGTTTTAGGCTGTAACTGTTAGGGTTTGCTGCACTCGCTTCGGCTTTAGCTATCGCAAAATCAAGTACTGATGACCGTTCATACGTGCCATCGCCTTTATTAGTAACTGCATAGACTTCGTGATTACCAGGTTGCAATGGGTCTTCGAGTGCGTAGTTCCAGTCGCCGTTTCCATCCGACTCAGTGCTAAGCACTAAAGGCTCTGAATAAACGTATAGCAATACCACCGTCTTACGTTTAGCTTTACCTTTAAACTTTAGTCTAACCGTACTCCCTGTAGTGAAATTCTCTAGCTTTTGTACAGACGTATCTTTTGTAACTGGCTGTTTTTTGACGTCAGTAGGCGCAACAGGTACAAAACTACTTGGTAATACATGATTCCTACTTACAAAACATTGATTCATTGCTTCAAATTCAGCCGCGGTAGGTCGTGACAGCCCGGAGCTGATTGCTTTATATCGTACATCACCGAGCTTCAGAAGTACGCAGTCTTTTACTGGCTTTTCGGCTTCAATAGATGCTGCTGAGGCCGCCGCAATTGTTGCTTCAGAGGGAGCGGTGGTCGTAGGTGCAAGTGGTGTGGTCGTAGCACCTGGAGTAGACGTTGTTGAAGTTCCGGTCGGTGTCCCGCCATTCGTAGGCGTTGGTGCATTAGGAACTGTAGCGATTGGTGCAGGGGCTGGAGTAGCGGTTTGGGCCTGTATAGTGATAGGAATGGTAATTGACTTATTAAAGCCTGCATATGATGCATATACATTGATTGAGCCTGTGCCAGCAACTGGTCCCGTCGAAAATTTTAATATGGCTGTTCCGTCAAGTGGAGTAATAGAACCTATGGTCGTTGTCTTATGATGGAAGTATGTAAATTGTGATTCATCTGTTGCTGGTATAGCAGTGGAGCTGAGATATGCACTAAGGTTGAAATTGATAACTTGATTGGTGAGCCCTTGGAAGCTTGCAGGTGTAGAACCGGCATTTAAAACAGGGGCAACAGCTGCAGCACCAGTAGTAATATTTGTGCTAACAGGCGGAATCGAGCATATTGTACTATCAGTAAAATATATATCTACACTCACACTGTGCGAACCAGGGTTTGTATACTGAGTGTTCCACGTCATTTGCCACTGCGGATTGGTGCCTACCTGCACGCCTCTGCCTAAAATGAGCCCATCAATTTTAAAGATAACATCTTGAATAGTCGTTACTGAAGTCGTTAAATTTAAGCTAATTGGGCTGTTGCCGTTTGGCATAGTACTTGGCACTAACAGATTGTAGCCGGTCTGACACACAGTAGATGTCAGCGCCACTATTTTTGGATTAGTGCGCATTAATATAACCGTGCCGCTAATGGCTAATAATAATACGATTAACAGGTGACGAATGATTTTGATTTTAGTGGCCATAGTTTTTAGGCTTTATGCTTATTCTTTAATACCATAGCACGAACGTTGCATTACTTAAAGCTAACTTTTAGTAACCTTGCATATATTGCAGTGCATAGGGTATAATCTCAATCCGTTAGCTAATGCACTGTTTGCGGGTTTAGCTCAGTTGTTTAGAGTGCGAAATGCCAGTGGCATTTCGCAAGGGAGTCAACACTTGAAAACTTGTTTTCAAAGCCGTTGCTCCGAGGCCACAAAATGGGGCCGTACTTGCCAGGCCAAGGACAAGTATCATAAAGTTATGAAGCACAGTTAACAATATATGCGGGTTTAGCTCAGTTGTTTAGAGCGCATCCTTGCCAAGGATGAGGTCGAGAGTTAGAGTCTCTTAACCCGCACCAGTTTGCTTCATTTGAGCCCGAAAGGGCTTTTTTGTTTTCTTCGATTATTGTTTTATAGGGGTCATTAACGTCAAAGTATAGCTTTTTGTCCCACATTTTAATGTTAGATAGCATCATTTTCAACAGCTTCTGTTTTTGAAGCTCTGTCGAACATTCAAACAGTTCGTTTGAGCGTTGTATCAAATCTAACAGATAAGAAGCAGTAATTAGAAAGTCTTTGTTGCCACTCGTTAGTTTTATCTGCTTATCGTTCAAAACTTGTTGCTCATTACTTAGGTCTGTGACCATTTCGTCATACAGCTCTTTAGTAATACGCCCCTCTAAGTGAGTATGTGTTAGTGTTTTAATCTTTGCCTTAATCATGTCGTACTGTCGACGAGTTACTTCAAGCGTTTCAGTATAATAAAGCTGCTGAGTATCATGACGCTTACGAAGCTCATTAATG
>JAYTXD010000028.1:0-8338 GCA_043743105.1 Candidatus Saccharimonadota bacterium
CATAGGGAGGGGCCTGAAACACCGTACGGGATAACGATTAGCGAGGAACTCAATCATGTTCGTATGCTATTTGTTAAGCAACTTGAAGCTATATATCACCTTATCCCTAACTATGCCCAAGAACGTGAAATACCAGATGTTGAGTTGCTTTTAGCTGACCTTAGCTGTCATCCTAACGGCTTTGCTGTAGTGGCCGATGAGTTGGTAAATTTCGATAACCTATCTGTTCTAGCACTTGACTCTACCGAATCGCTCACGGCTATTTATCGTGGCATAAGGTTCTTAAAACCTGGGTCCGAAGATATTGGATTTAATATTTCATACGGAGCTTATATTGATGTGGTGGTGGCGATAGCGAACAAAGTGCCAGGCAAAATCTCAAAGGGCATGGGCTCGGTTGCCCTCAATGCAAGCGAACTGCTCGGTTCCGACCGTACTTTTAACTAAACTGCGCTACTTTGTGCTTTAATAGATTTAAGGAGATATTATGACAAACAATAAAGTTA
Source organism: Candidatus Saccharimonadota bacterium (assembly GCA_043743105.1). Classification (GTDB taxonomy): domain Bacteria; phylum Patescibacteriota; class Saccharimonadia; order Saccharimonadales; family JACDBH01; genus RYN-417. The sequence goes on from JAYTXD010000028.1 coordinate 507, forward strand.
AAGTAGTCCACAAGGGCGGCCCAATTGGCGCAGCCTTTTTAACATTCATTGGCGCAGCAGTGTATTTTGTGCAGCAAGCTCACGGATTCGGCGAGGTAATCGTTGCAATACTAAAATCAATGGTCTGGCCAGCGTTTTTTATCCACCGTGTATTTGAACTGCTTCACTTATAATCTTATTTTTTGATTTTGCTGAGTATATCAGGCCGGTTGGTGGCGATGGCAACTTTTGGATACAACAAAGTAAACCAGCGCATCAAAAACGGTTGGTTGACAGTGTAGATAGCCGCGTCTAAACGGTAGAGCCTCGCCAAACAGTAGCTAAATGGATTCATAATCCAGAAATTAAAGTTAACACCATATAAGCCCATTCGATGAGCTAATAAAATAGCCCTAAGCGCGTATTTGCGTTCAAGCGCGTAGCACCGCGCCTCAGGCATAGACTCAAGAAAAACGCCGAGTTCGGCATGGTTAAACGAGATAATCCTGAAGTTATTTACAGCATGTTGCCGTAGGAAGCTGGCTAATGGATTGCCCCAGTCTTTGCCTTTGCCCTCAATTACGGCCGTGGCGTTTAGGCGGGCTTGTAGAGCTTCTTCTAGCGTCGCGATAGGTTCACCACTGAAGAATTTTACAGTTTTCAACTCCTTAAGTGTAAGATTTCTTACACGAGATTCTATACCAGCCAGGCGAATCAACGTAGCATCGTGGCTCAGCACAAACACGCCGTCTTTAGTGCGCCGGACATCAAACTCAACGGCATCTGCGCCCGCTTTAACTCCCGCATTGATAGCTTTAATGGTATTTTCGGGCGCTAGCCCGGCCGCTCCACGATGTCCGATGATTTTCATTACACCTTAGTATATACTGAAGGAAGAAATTAAGGAGACATACAATCATGGCAGATTACGACGAACTTTTTGATGCAGGCCTTGAAGGCGAATACATCAACACCGTTATCGAAATCCCGAAAGGCTCAATGAACAAGGTAGAATACGACCGCGAGAAGAAGGTTTTTGTGCTGGACCGCGTAGAACCAGGTATCTTTGCAAAGCCAGTTAACTATGGTTTTATTCCACAAACTACCGACGGAGACGGTGATGCCTTGGATACTTTGCTAATGACAGACGAGCCTATTACAACGGGTGTCGTTGTACGCGCAAAAGTTATTGCCGTACTTAACTTTATTGATGGTGGCGAAAAAGACTACAAGATTATTTGCGTACCAGAGGATGACCGCCATTGGGGCAACCCTGTAAATGATCTAGCCGACCTCTCTGATGTCTGGAAAGCACAAATTGAGTATCACTTTAATCATTACAAGGACCTTAAGAAGGTTGGGACAACAGTAGTTGAAGGTTGGGGTGATGCTACTGCGGCATGGAAAGTTATTGCCGACTGCAAAGCCGCCTACTCAAAGTGACAGACCTCGACACCTACCTAAGTGCGGCCGAAAAAGCCTTAATGGATTTGCTTAAAAAATGGCGTCCACGGTTGCTCGAAAGCCATGGTGTTGCTAACTATGACCTTAAAGCCGACTATTCGGTAGTAACAGACTTCGACAAAGGCCTGGAGCTTGCAATAAAAGATGTGCTACGACCCTTGAGTAATGATGTTGGGTTTGTGGGTGAAGAACATGGTCAAGAAGGTCCTGAAGAGACTTTTTGGTTTGTAGACCCTATTGACGGTACTGAGCAGTTTATACGAGGGCTTGATGCCTGTCGTACGCTGCTTACCCTAATCCAAGACGGTGAGCCTGTGTATGCATTTGCTTATAGATTTACGACTGATGATCTTTTTACAGCCCAAAAAGGCAAAGGAGCATTCAAAAATGGCCAGATACTTCATGCCAGTATCCGTGAGCTTGGCCGCTGTTGGGTAGAGGTGGCAACCGATCTAAAGATTCCTGCCAGTGTGGCTGCCATTGTTGCAATTAGCGCCGTAATAAACTCGGTTGTCTACACCAAAGAATTCTTAAATGTTATCGACGGTTCGGTTGATGCCTATGTAGTTATGGGTGGCAAAGGCAAAATGTGGGATTACGCCCCACGGGCGCTAATGATGCGCGAAGCTGGCTATAAGGTAACCAATATTGGTAGTGATACATATAACTATAAAGACCTAAGTTTGTTGGCCGCCAGCCACGAAGTCTACGACACTTTGGCTAATCTATTGTCACCCCAAGCATAAGCATATACAATACCCCTATATGAGAACTAAGGGGGCAAAAACGTGAAGACTAAAGTAGCTATCAATGGGTTCGGACGGATTGGGCGTAACGCGTTTAAGATTGCATTTGAACGTAGCGACCTAGAAATTATAGCCATCAATGATTTAACAGACACAAAAACGTTGGCAACGCTTTTGAAGCACGACAGCAACTACGGCCTGTACCAGCACGAGGTAACGTTTGACGAAAAGCACCTTATCGTAAATGGGCAAAAAATCAAAGTCCTCGCCGAGCGAGACCCAGCACTTTTGCCCTGGGAAGAAAATGAAATTGATGTCGTTATCGAATCGACAGGCTTTTTTGTTGACCCAGCCAAAGCAAAGGCCCACATAGACGCGGGTGCAAAAAAAGTAGTACTAAGCGGCCCTGCTAAAGGTGAAGGCGCCACTACTATTGTTCTTGGTGTTAACGAAGACAAGCTCGAAGACGCGGGCGACATTATTAGCAATGCCTCATGTACTACTAATTGCATCACACCTGTTGCAGCCGTTATAGAAAGCAATTTTGGGATTGAAAAAGCCATGATGACGACTATTCATAGCTACACCGCTAGCCAAGCATTGCAAGACGCTCCCAATAAAGACCTCCGTGAAGGCCGCAACGCCGCCGAAAACATCGTCCCAACCACTACTGGTGCTTCCAAGGCGGCTGCCTTAGCTCTACCAGCCCTCGAAGGCATCTTTGGCGGCTTAAGTATTCGTGTACCCACTCCTGTAGTATCTCTCAGCGACTTTGTAATTATCACTAAGCGCCCCGTAACGGTTGAAGAAGTAAACGATGTTTTTAGAAAAGCCGCCAAGACACCATTTTATGAAGGTATATTAGCTGTATCCGAGGAAGAACTCGTCTCACGTGATTTTATTGGCAACAGCCACTCTGCCATTGTTGACACCAAACTCACAGCCGTCATTGGGGGTAACATGCTCAAGGTTGTAGCCTGGTATGACAACGAATGGGGCTACAGCAACCGGTTGGTAGAAGTTGTCGCCGACACAGGTCGCCTGTTGCACGCTGGCAAAGCTGGAAAATAACCGCGCCATGAAAATATACGTAGGCAGTGACCATAATGGCTATAGATTGCGTGCGCCGCTGGTGACGTATTTGCAAAAACAAGGTTATGATGTTGTCGACGACAGTACGGGCGAGCTTGACCTTGATGACGATTACCCCGTATTTGCTCGTAAAGTTACGGCCGACATACTAGCCTCAAACGACCCTGATGCTCGCGGTATCTTAATATGTGGTAGCGGCCAGGGGATGTGCATGGCAGCCAACCGTTATAAAGGGATTCGTGCAGCACTCGGTTACGACCGAGAATCTGTACGTGCTGCGCGCAACGATGATGACGCAAATGTCTTGTGCATGGCTGTTAGCGCGGTTGAGACCGATACGGCACACATGCTTGTTGATGCCTTTCTTCGTACCCCATTTGCCGCCGCACCGCGGTTTATGCGTCGTATCCAAGAAATGGACCAACTTTAATGCAGGGCAAAAGCCCCGTTATTTGTCCAACCGTTACAGCTTTTAGCGCGGATGACTATCGCGAACAGATCCGACGTATTCAACGTTTTGCGTTACGTATTCATCTTGATTTTATGGACGGTATTTTTGCCCCAACTGTTTCGATACCTATCCATGATGCTTGGTGGCAGCCCGGACCAGCAGTAGACTTGCATGTTATGTACAAAAACCCATTAGAGCAGCTAGAGGACATGGTGGCGCTAAAGCCATATCTTATTATTGTCCACGCTGAGGCCGAAGACATCGCTAAGTTTTTTAATGAATTAAGCGAGCTGGGTATTAAAAAAGGTTTGGCACTGTTGCAAGACACCAAAGTAGAAGACGTTGCAGAACTTATTAAGCTGGTCGACCACGTGCTTATTTTTAGCGGTGACCTCGGGCACTTTGGTGGTAGCGCCGATACTGACTTACTAACCAAAATAACAGCAATACACAACATACAACCAAGCATCGAAATAGGTTGGGACGGTGGAATAAATACCGATAACGCAGCTATTTTGGCTGCAGCTGGTGTTGATGTTTTAAACGTTGGTGGCTTTATCCAAATGGCCGAAAATCCGGAAGACGCTTATGATACACTGGTTGCATCAGTAAACAGAGGTAATAATGGCTGATCAACCTACATATTCACTAGAAGAACTTGAGCTTAAAGCAACGGCTATCCGCGAAGATATTATTAAGATGTTGGAGCATGCGGGCAGTGGGCATTCGGCAGGACCACTGGGTCTGGCTGATATATTTACGGCACTATATTTTTCGATATTAAAGCATGACCCTAAAAATCCCGATTGGGAAAAACGTGACATTTTGCTCCTCAGTAACGGGCACTGCGTACCTGTTCGTTACGCTAGCATGGCACATGCGGGATACTTTGAGGTTAAAGAGCTTATGACCCTGCGCCAGTTTGGATCACGCCTCCAAGGTCACCCTGAAAGGCTCCGTTTGCCAGGCATGGAAACAACCAGTGGCCCACTGGGATGCGGCTTAAGCCAGGCCTGTGGCATGAGCCTTGGTATGCGCATGGACGGCATTACCCACCGCTGGATTTATGTTGTTATGGGCGATGGCGAGCTAAACGAGGGCAATATTTGGGAAGCGGCCATGCTTGCCAGCAAGTACAAACTCAGTAACATCATTGGGATAATAGACCGCAATAACATCCAGATTGATGGTATGACCGAAAGCGTCATGCCGCTAGAGGACCTGCGCGCCAAATGGGAGTCGTTTGGTTGGCACGTTATAGAAGTTGATGGCAACAACATTGAAGCGGTTATTGATGCTACCGCTATGGCCCGCGCTATTACCGAAAAGCCGATAATGATTATTGCCCATACGATTCCTGGCAAAGGCGTAGATTTTATGGAATATGACTTTCATTGGCACGGTATGCCACCCGATCACGCACAGGCTGTAAAAGCGTTGCATGAGCTACGCACTTTAGAAGGCAAAATTAGGAGCGAACATGAATAATTTAAGGGCACAACAATGAGTGCAATTCATATTACTAGTGTCTTAAAAGAACTAAACAGCGAACCAACCCGCAAAGGCTTTGGTCGCGGGCTTTTAAAGGCCGGAGAGCTCAACAAAAATATTGTGGCTGCCTGCGCTGACCTAACCGACTCGACACAGATGAGCATGTTTAAAGACGCCTATCCGGATAGGTTTATAGAAGTTGGTGTAGCCGAGCAAAACCTGGTAACGGTTGGTGCAGGCCTAGCTGCCGTGGGCAAAATACCGTTTGTTAGTAGTTATGCGGCCTTTAGTCCCGGGCGTAACTGGGAGCAAATCCGTACCACCATTTGTCTAAATGACAGACCGGTCAAAGTTATTGGTTCGCATGCGGGGCTCTATACCGGTAAGGATGGCGCTACGCATCAGATGTTAGAAGACATCGCTCTCATGCGTGCCTTACCAAATATGGTGGTACTAGCGCCGTGTGACAGTATCGAAGCTGAAAAGATGACATTAGCTATGGCCGAAGACAAGCGGCCAAACTACATGCGCTTGGCCCGTGAGGCTACTCCTGTGTTCACGACGGCCGAAACGCCTTTTGAAATCGGCAAAGCATACGTTTTTGATGAAGGCAAAGAAGTTACCCTAATTGCTACCGGTACTATGACGTACCAAGCATTGGTTGCAGCCGAAATACTCTTCAAGCAGGGAATTGATGCCGAAGTTGTGCATGTAGGCACTATAAAGCCGCTCGATGGTGAGACAATTATAAAAAGTGTTAAAAAAACAGGTGCAGTTGTAACAATCGAAGAGGCCCAAATTAATGGAGGTCTCGGTGGGGCGGTGGCTGAGTTACTAGTTGAGAACTTACCGACTCCAATGCACCGCATGGGAATGAAGGACCAATTTGGAGAGTCCGGTGACCCGAAGGACTTGTTCGAGCATTTTGGTCTTACCGCTAAGCACATTGCCCTTGCCGCGCATCACGTTATTAGTAAAAAATCTAAGTAAGGAGCCTTTATGTCCGATCTAACCACCACCTACCAAGAAAACTGCAAAAAGGCTCGTGCTGCCATGCAACGTGCCCGCGATCAACACTTTGCTATCGGCGCTTTTAATATCGACAATATGGAAACGCTTTCGGCCATTGCTAAAGCTTGTCAAAAACTTAATGCACCAGCGATGGTAGAGGTTAGTCAGGGCGAAGTTGATGCACTTGGTCTTTCGAATGTTCGCGATATTGTGGACAACGCTAAAGCCGAGTATGGCATTGAAATGTATATTAATCTCGATCATTCTCCATCTGTTGAAGCCGCAAAAAAAGGCATTGATGCCGGCTTTGAATTTATACACATCGACGTGAGCCAGGCCAACCACGACGCAACTGATGAAGAAATTATTGCTGCTACCAGAGAAGTTGTCGCTTATGCTGCGGCTACCACTGGCGCCCTGGTAGAAAGTGAGCCACATTATTTTGGTGGCGGGTCCAATGTCTTTACAACCGAGATTGACTACGAAGAAATTAAAAAGACTTTCTCGACACCAAAAGAAGCAAAAGACTTTGTGAATGCCACCGGCATTGATACGTTTGCTGCAGCAATTGGAAACCTACATGGTAAATATCCCGTTCCTAAAGAGCTGGACATCCCGCTGCTTCAGACAATACGTGACGTTATTGACTGTAATATTTCACTCCATGGAGGCAGCGACACGCCAGGCCATTACTTTGTTGATGCCGTCAAGGTTGGCGTTACGAAAGTAAACATCAACTCTGACATGCGTTTTGCCTTTAGAACTACTTTAGAGAAGCAGCTTAAAGAAAACCCTACCGAGTTTGCCGTGGTTAAGTTAATGACCGCTGTAATTGACGCTGTCCAAGCAGTGGTAGAAGAAAAACTGACGTTTTACAACTCTATAGGCAAAGCAGCAGTCTAAATTGCCTTCTGCAGAGGGTATATGGCATACTAAGCGTAAGCAATTAAAAAAAGGTGAAAAATGAGTAATATAGACGTTTTTTGTATAGGCGATATGGTTACAGATGCATTCATAAGGTTGCTCGATAATCACGCACATACCTATACCAACGAAAACGGCACATTTTTGGCTATGCCATTTGGCACCAAGGTCCCATTTGACCATGCTGAAGTAAAAGAAGCGGTTGGCAATGCGGCTAATGCCAGCGTGAGCTTTGCCCGCCTTGGCCTCAACAGTGGACTTATTTCTAATGTTGGGCATGACAGCCATGGCCGCGACATGATAACAGCGCTTCACAAAAACAAAGTAGATCCGCGCTATGTACATATAAACCCGGGCAAGGTTAGTAATTATCACTACGTGCTGTGGTACAAAGAAGAGCGAACGATTTTAATTAAGCATGAAGAATATGACTACCACTGGCCAATTATCCATAAGACTGATATGCCAAAATGGGTGTATTTTAGTTCGATTAGCAAAAATAGCCTGCCGTTTCATGATGACGTGGCCGAATGGTTGCATGACAACCCGGATGTAAGGCTAGCGTTTCAGCCAGGCACCTTCCAGATGGAAGACGGCGCTGTGCGTTTAAAAAAGCTCTACAAACGTTGTAACGTACTAGTTTTAAATCGCGAAGAGGCGGTTATAGTTGGAGG
>JAYTXD010000029.1:0-4421 GCA_043743105.1 Candidatus Saccharimonadota bacterium
TGCCTGCTGATATACGCGGCATTATATATACGACAGCAGCGCACTTTGGTGATGCTAAAACATTCGACAAATTGCTGGCTCTACATAAAGCCAGCAGTAGCAGCGAAGAGCGCACAACTCTTGCTGCTGCCCTCACTGGCTTTAAGCAGCCAAAGCTTATCAAAAAGGCGCTCAGCATGATTATGACTGATACCGTACGACGCCAAGACGCGATGTACTGGCTTGCCTATAGCTTCGGTAATCGCTTTGCTAAACAAGCGGCCTGGGACTGGTTAGTTGCGCATTGGGAATGGCTAGTTAATGAGTTGGGCAGCGACCTGAGTTTTTACCGCATCCCAATTTATGCTGCACGATCTTTTAGTAACCAGCCTTTTCTCAGTGATTTCACTGTATTTTTTGAAGCACACAGTACGCCAGCGCTAGACAGAGCCATTAAACAAGGTGCCGAAATACTCACCTGGCAAATTGCCTGGAAGCAGCGCGACTTAGATACCGTTAAAAAATTTTTGAGCTAAATCAGGACTGACTAATTCGCACAAAAGAAAAGCTGCTCTGAGAACACTGCCAGCAAGTTTGGGGTTATAAGCTGAATCGACTGACAAAGGAACTATTTCTGCACTGTCTAACTCTGCCATAGAAACATTGGCTGCATTTTCAGGTAAGCCAATTCTTTGGACTAACACTAACGGCAGAACTAGGCCGGACGGAGACTCTGTAACCTTTGGTACGCTAACACGATGAATTGTATCGCTGTTATTTACAGCGTTTTTTGCTCGTAGGCTTACTGAACCTTCATCTATTACTAGTTCACCGGAGGCAAAGCCAACTTTTGTTCTTTCGACATATCCTACCTTTTGCTGCAATCTAAAGTTTTCAGCCCAACCCCAGAGTGTAAGTGCTTCCCCTACCTCCGAACCGCGAGCCATTGGCAAGCTTCTATTAGCATGTGCCATTAAGTAACCTTCTAGTAGGTCACGAGGGGACTTCTCTGCACTAAAATGACCGCCTGCGCTAGCCGAGTCTGAATTGCTCCACATACAAGCTAAGAATACAATTTAATTACACGTGCTGCAATACCCTATATCTCACGCAGGTCAACATGCTCAGTAGTGCCATCTACCGATGCACCTAGCAGCTGGTACTCGCCATCCCATCTATTCATAGCTACCCATAGCTCTGCAGCACGAATCATATGGTGCAGTTTTTTGGCGGTAATATAATCGAGCCCGTCGCCTTGGCGCGAGGAACCACGATATTTAACTTCGACAAAGTAAATAATGTTATCAATTTTAGCGACAATATCGACTTCTGCCCATTTGGTTTTCCAGTTACGTTCTAAGACTTTATAGCCTAAACGCTCTAATGCTTCAGCGGCAATTTGCTCACCTTTATTGCCAATATCAGTCGTTTGCATAGCTAGACCATACCAAATCTAAATTGCTTGTGGCAACAATTTCTTGATGGGAGCAAACGACAAGCGATGCTGGTCACTAACGCCATGAAGCGCTAACATGTCAGCGTGAAGTTTGGTACCATACCCTACGTGTTTTGCAAATTCGTACACTGCGTAGTCGCTTGAAAGCTCCGTCATGTAGCGGTCTCTTGTAACTTTGGCATAAATGCTCGCAGCACTCACCACCGGATAGGTGTTGTCTGCTTTAGCTTCACATTGCACGTGCACATAAACTGGGTCACAGTAGTCAATAAGACCATCCATAATTATCTCTTCATCATACTGGGCGTGCAAAGACTTAAGTGCCCGCTCTACTCCAAGCTTCATGGCCCAAGTAAGACCATTGGCGTCAATTTCTGCTGCGCTTACCCAACCTTCGCCTAATTCGCAGGTGTCTTGTATCTGTAAATATAAGTTTTCACGCTGTGTTTTGCTAAGTTTTTTAGAATCTTTAAGCCCTAGTGGTAGCGTACCGCTAGTTCGAGCCGCTACCACTAGTAGCGGTCCCGCCCAGCATCCTCGCCCCACTTCATCAATACCTATCATTAAAAATGGCCCCTATTTCTAGGAGCCATTATACAGGGTTCTTTAAGATAACTGCTACTTAAGCTTTTGCTTCTTCGTGAGCTTTGAGTGCTTCTTCGGCCTTAGCTTCTTCTTTTGCATCTGCTGCTGCCTTAACAGCCTCTTCAGCTTCGTGTGCAGCTTCTGCTTCTTCCTTAACGTGCTCGATTTCTGCTTCCATTACTGGGTCAGAAATGGTGTTAACGGCTGCCTTATCGAAGTCCATGCCGCTCAAACGAGCTGACTTACCACTGCGAGCGCGCATATAAGTAAGGTAGTTACGACGAACTTTTGAACGCTTAGTGACTTCTATCTTCATAACCAATGGTGAGTGCAATAGATAAGATTTTTCTACACCAACACCACTAGAAATACGGCGGACGGTGATACTGCTTGACAACGAACCTTTGCGGTCAGTACGTATAACGAGGCCTTCGAAAATCTGAATACGTTCTTTGGTGCCTTCGCGAATTTTTTGGTGTACGCGAACAGTATCGCCACTTTTAACATCAACAACTTGGTGCTTTTTTTGGCGGTTAGTAATTATCTCAATAACTGTTGGCATGGTCGTAAGTCCTCTACACTAATATTTCGTCCAACGTAGTATATCACATCTGTTGGAGTAATAAAAGAGGGCATTACCCAATAACGCGATAAACTTCGTCGAGTGTTGTTTCGCCAGCTATAACCTTCAGGATGCCCTTTTGTAGCATTGTTAGCATGCCGCTTAAAGCTGCTGCCTCTTCTATTGTTTGAGCCGAGATCGTTTCATGCTGAGTCTCGAGCAGCGTTCGTATCGGGCCGTTCATCGTAAACTGCTCACGTAGCGCCAGCTGACCACTAAAACCATATGGATTATCTGGTGTGGCGCCTGCCTTATAAAGCTGTAGATTCGTCAAATCAGGCTTTCTGTAATCTGGCGGCAGTGTATCAAGTACTTGTTGAATTAGCGCTATCTCGGGCTGGGACGCTGGATATAGCTGTTTGGAAGCACTATCAAGTTTTCGCACAAGCCGCTGCGCCATAACCAAACGAATTGCAGACACAAACAATGGGTTCGCACCAATAATGTCTTCCAGCCTTGTAAGTGCAGCAGCAGCCGAAGATGCATGAAAGGTCGAAAGTACCAGATGGCCCGTGAGCGACGCCTGAAGCGCTGTTTTAGCCGTATCATTGTCGCGAATTTCACCAACCATCACAATATCTGGATCAAGCCGTAAAATTGCTCGTAGCTTAGCAGCAAAGCTGCCGTCATTGCCCTCGGCCTGGGTGTTAACAGGGATTTGCACGATGCCAGGAAACTGATATTCAACCGGGTCTTCGACAGTAATAATTTTGCGTTCGTCGCTGTTGAGCGTGTTGAGTATTGAGTACAACGTCGTTGTCTTACCTGAGCCTGTTGGTCCCACTACCAAAACAAGCCCCGACGGCTTCGAAATAATTGCATCGACAATGGCTCTTTCATCTGGTGCAAGACCTAGCTTATCGAGGTTGTAGTTGCCTGCATCCATGTTAAATAGCCGCATCACTACATCAGTACCATTTACGGTTGGCACTGTCTCAAGCCGCACGTTTACTCGCACCTGGCGGCCGTCGGCCATTTTTATATCTTCCATGATATGACCCTGCTGCGCATTGGGGTCTGATGCCGAGATATTTCCGGCGCTCGCTATCACTGCCTGTAGCGTACGGTAGCGGTCAAATGGCAAGGTACCAATTGGGTGAAGTACTCCGTCAATCCTAAACCTAATCCGTACGTAATCGTGCTGGCACTCCATATGAATATCACTTGCAGAAAGGTTATGGGCCTGTTCTACCAGATACGCCAACATATCATCTGGCTTAATCTCCTGAAGCATTGCGGTTACTTTCTCTATCAAACCCTGGCTACCTGCTGTGTTGAGGGCAATATCTTGATACACCACTTTTTTTGGTGGATTATAGCGTTTCATGTAGTCGCTGAAGCCCGTTTCGGATATTAGCCCAAAGCTAATGCGTTGATCTAAAAATTTATGCGCTAAGGCCTTCATAGTTTGTTGTGAGGTTGTGTTAGTCACTCCAAAAAGTATGTGGCTCTTGTCTACCATCACTGGTATCACTTTGAGGTCATATAAATCTTGGTTATTGAGGACTTCTTTGTATAGCACTGGCTCGGCTATTCTGGACGTATCTATATATTGCAAACCCAAAACCTGGGAACGGCGTTGGGTGTTGTGTTCTTCGTCGAGGCGAGCACTTTGTGACATATGCTCTTATTAAAGCATAAGCGAGTGATCCTGGCACGTGTTTATTATAGCCCCCCAAAAAAAACAAATACGCTGGTTTTGGCTAGATGATCTTTGAGGTTGAATGATTTATCTTTTCTGGAGATATATCTGTAGATACATTGACAGAAAAACAAATC
>JAYTXD010000030.1:0-6696 GCA_043743105.1 Candidatus Saccharimonadota bacterium
ACTTCCTTCCACATTGAGTTTCTCTAAACTTTTATCTAGCTCAATAATGCCTTCAATCAAAGTGTTCCACTCTGGTACCGACAGGATCACCACGAATATTTAACAGAGTTCAAAAAGTTCGCTATTCGCGAACTTTTAAATTTAATCTTTCCGAAAGAAGTTAAAGAGTTCGATTCTCGTTGGGCGTATAATGCGAAACAGATCGTAACAATTTGCTATAGATTCATGTGCTCAAACGTAACTTTACAAAAAGCTGGTCAATTAACTTGACAATTATTTGACAATTACCTATAGTTAATAACATGAATAAATACACCTTAACGCCTTCAATACTCGAGAACATCTCTTCTATTGAACGGCTATACGGTCAACTTGAAGCACTTCATCTACCAGCAAGATTACAACTGAACCTAGAGCGGGACAATTTAATCCAATCAAGCTTCGTTAGTAATAGTATTGAAGGTAATCCTCTATCATACCCAGAAGTTTCAAATTTGTTACTGGACGATCGAATACCAGCTAATCGTAGCGAAAAAGAAATTAGAAACTATTTTGAAATTCTAAAAAATCTAGACAAGCGAGCTCTGAAACCCCTAACACTCGATGTTATTCTAGATATTCACAAAGATTTACTTACCGGTCTTGACGATGATATTGCAGGAATAATCCGTAATAAAAGAGTTGTAGTTGGTAAACATCGAATGATAGATGGTGAAATTAAACTTGTTGTTAAGCACGAACCACCTTATCACGACGACGCTTCTATCAAAAAAGCATTAAACGAACTTATTGCTTGGTTTACTGCAACCGATGATCCTCTACCGATAGCAAAAATTGCTATGTTTCACCATTACTATGTGTATATACACCCATTTGCTGACGGAAATGGCCGTACAGTACGACTTTTAACTGCTCTGCTATTCTTGAATGCTGGATACGCAATTAACAAATACTTCGTGCTTGACGATTACTACGATCTAGGCCGCAAAGCATACTCTGACGCACTTAATACTGCTGACGAAGGTGACTCAACTCAGTGGCTAGAATATTTCATTCTAGGTACAAAATACTCACTCCAAAGTGCGCTCGCCAAAGCAAAGAGTGCCATACTTTCATTAAATGTTGATCAGCGACCAACACCACGCGAATCTACTGTCTTGTCACTTTTTGGTGGACATAACGAACTTACTAGCAATGAAGTCGTAAAGACACTAGACATATCCCGTCAACAAGCCCAAAACTTACTTTCTGGTCTCGTAAATAAAGGATTAGTCAAAAAATTTGGTAGTACTAAAAATAGTTTCTACAGATTACTTTAAAGGCATTAAACATAGTTGAACTCCTCAAACTCTTATGTTGCTTGTCTAGCTCAATCAAATCTTCATAAAAAGAGTTCCACCTAAATCCAATATGGATCACCAATTCAGATAACAGATAAGAAAAAGTTCCACAATTTATTTAGTGGAACTTTTTTGTATTATCGCTACTGTAGAAAGTGTTCGATTCTCATTGGGCTGTCTTGTTAGATGAGATCAATTACAAGCAATGTTTACTTCAGTAAATTACTTGCGAAAAGTACTGATTCGGCGATGAACTGTTCAAGTGCCTTAAATTCTTCTTTAGTCTGTGCTAACTCAAGGTACTTGTAGTAGGCGCTTTTTCTTTCCTTCACTACCAGTGGAGGCACAACTCCTGCTTGTAGCGCCTGCACAAGCATAATAAGTCTACCCGTGCGACCGTTGCCGTCGCTGAATGGGTGGATTTGTTCGAACTTGGCATGAGTTTCAGCTATTTCAGATATGATATAACCTCTATTATTACGTATATGCTGTAGAAGCTCAGACATTTGCGACGGTACCTTTAGATAGTTCGCCAACACAACGCGTGAGCCCATTATTCTGACAGCATGATTCCGATATTTGCCAGCATCGGCTATGATGCCGTGCATGAGCCTCAAGTGTATGTTTAGTATGAGTTCCTCGTCTATGACAAAAGTCGTACCCAAGTCGTTCATCTGGTCGATCAGCCAATGTAGAGTTGCTTGATGGTTTCGGGCTTCGGTTTGTTCTATGGCAGTTCTGTTAGATAGAACTTTATTATCGAAAATAACGTCTTCAACATCACTCAGTGTCATAGTGCTACCTTCAATAGTATTTGTGTGATAGGTCAGATACAAAGTCAGAGTGTCTAGCATTTGAGCGTTAGTAACCAGACTGCGAGCACTCATCTTTTTTTCAAGCGCTTGCTGTTTCTTTTCAAGCAACACAGCCTCGTCAACTGCTTCAGTACCGACAATATCTAAGTACAATTGCTCGATACGAGCGACCGCCTTTTTACGTGGCACCGATCGCTCATTAATCCATGAATTAAGCGTAGCAAAAGAAACACCTAATTTCTGAGCAAGCTGTTCTTGCGACCAGTTAGAAGCCTTGAGTATTACAAAGAGTAGTTCTGAAGTTGTCATAACTTTATAATGTTAACACAATGTATATAAAGTTACAATATTTTGAGTTATAGGCAAAAACGTGGTGGTTTTTTGCTAGTTTTGTATCTGTTAAATAGCTCCTAAACTACAATACAAATTTTAAAGTGTTTTTAGGTTTCAAAATAAAGCATAAGCGTATAAAATAGGGGTAACTATGAATACAACTAAAAAAGTGCCTAGTGTACCTTTGGAAAAATATAAGCGTACAAAAATAATTGCGACGGTGGGGCCGGCTACAGATTCGTATGAATCGATTTTGAGTGCAATTAAAGCGGGCGCCAATGGCCTACGGCTAAATTTTAGCCATGGTAGTTACGAAGAACGCGAGCGTCAAATAACCTGGATACGTAAGGCAAGCCGCGAATACGGCAAGCCGGTAGCTATAATTGCCGATTTGCAGGGGCCTAAGATACGGCTTGGTGATTTTGAAGGCATTATTAATGTTCAAGAGGGTCAAAGTATCAGGCTTGGCTACATGGCAAATTATGAAAAAGATGGCGTTATTCCGACGCAGTATGACCTAAGCAAAAAAGTTAAGCGCGGCGAACAGCTTTATATATATGACGGTAAAGTTAAGACAATTGTTACCGCCGTGGTTAACGGTATTGTGCATTTGCGTGTTGAGAATGACGGCATATTAATCAAGCGAAAAGGTCTTAACCTCCCAGAAACCAACTTTGGTGGGGATGTTATTACTAAAAAGGATAAAGAAGACCTGGCGTTTTGTTCAACTCAAGACATAGACTACGTGGCACAGAGTTTTGTGCAGACTGCAGATGATGTCTTAAATCTCCGAAAAATCATGAAAAACCTGGGGATTAACGCGCGTGTGATTGTAAAAATGGAAACGCGCTCGGCCGTTGAGCATATGGAAGCTATTGTGCTGGCAACGGATGTTATTATGATTGCTCGTGGCGACCTGGCGGTTGAAACACCACCAGAAAGCGTGCCTATCATACAGCGTCAACTTATTGGCCTTGGCATAAAGCACGCCAAGCCCACCATTGTTGCTACCCAGATGTTGTTTAGCATGACAGAGGCGCCTGAACCAACCAGGGCAGAGGTGTCGGATGTAGCAACGGCCGTATTGGTTGGGGCCGATTGTGTTATGTTGAGCGACGAAACAGCTAATGGTCGCTACCCAATTGAAGCCATTAAGATTATGAAGCGAGTCATCCTATACACCGAGCAACATGCGCCCCTGAAGGCCGTGTTCATGGATGAAATAACCAAGATTACGTCCACAACACAGCAGGCCATAAGTTCTGCCGTATTAAAATTAGCAAATGACATCAAGGCTGATGCTATTGTGGCCGAAACACGCTCAGGGGCTACCGCGCTGCAAATTGCTAGCAAGCGGGCAGAAATTCCGCTGATTGCCGTTACAAGTGACACGCGGGTGGCTCAGCAGCTTGCTATTGTCTACGCTTGCAAGAGTTATGTACGACCCGATGATCGCCTCGCGGCCGAAAAACTCACAAACTGGTTACATAGAAACCAAGTATTAGCCGCTGGTGACATTATCGTGTCTTGCTCGGGACAGCAGCCTGGTAAGATTGGCGGTACTGACACAATCAAGGTGAGAGTGTTAGAATAACGAGTAAGAAGGGTGGGACCGACTTTGAGTTTTGATAAGCAGACCGTGCGAGACATAGATATTAAGGGCAAACGTGTGCTGATGCGCGTTGACTACAATGTGCCTATTGAAGATGGCAAAGTTGCTAGTGACTACCGCATTACAGAAAGCATACCCACAATTTTATACCTGCTCGAACAAGACTGTTCTATAGTGCTTATGTCTCATTTGGGTAGGCCAGATGGTAAATCTGACCCTAAGTATAGCCTTCGTCCTACAGCAGAGTGTCTTAGCAAACTTATTAATATGCCCGTACAATTTACCATAGATTGTCTTGGTACAGATACGTCGCTTGCCGCCAAGTCACTGGTACGTGGCCAAATATTAATGATCGAAAATCTTAGATTTTATGCTGAAGAAGAAAAAAATGACAAAGACTTTGCCAAAAAACTAGCGAGTTACGGCGAAGTATTTGTTGAGGATGCCTTTGGTGTGGTGCATCGGGCGCATGCCTCTACGGAAGGCGTAACACACTTTTTGCCAAGCGTTGCTGGGCTTTTGCTTGAAAAGGAAGTAGATACTATAACAAACGTTATGAGTAACCCAAGTCGGCCACTTATGGCAATAATTGGTGGGGCTAAAATATCGGATAAGATTACCGTGTTAGAAAAGTTTATTGATATCGCAGACTTTATAGCTATTGGCGGTGCGATGGCTAACACCTTTTTACTGGCCGAGGGTATAAATATAGGCAAGAGTCTTGCCGATACACAAGATGTACCACTTGCAAAAGAAATTATAGAAAAAGCCCGTGCAAAGGCTAAAAAACAGCCTTTTGTGTTCTATTTGCCGCAAGATGGTGTTGTTTCGACAGACCTTAAAGGTCCTAAATCTACAAGAATCGTCGACTGGGACGCGCATGTCATTGCCGACATCGAGAGTTACCCCAAGCAGCCAACGCATGAGTCGAGCGTGGTGGCTGAAGATGAAATGATTTTAGATATCGGGCCGTTTTCTGGGTCTTTTATTGCTGGCGGGTCACAACTAGCACAAACGGTTGTCTGGAATGGGACAATGGGTGTGACAGAGACAGACGGGCCAAGCAATGACCCTATAGGACCGTTTGCTCACGGTAGCGAAATAATTGTTGAGGCACTCATGGGTCAGCACGGCCATCGGCCATTTACGGTTGTAGGCGGTGGCGACACGGTATCTTATGTTGAAGAACGTGGTCTTACGAAGGCCTTCAATCATGTTTCGACCGGTGGTGGAGCCTCATTGGAGCTCATGGAAGGCAAAGAACTCCCCGGAGTTGCAGCATTAATGTCTAAAAAAGCAGTAAAAACTGCTACAATTAAGCATAAGAAGAAATAGATATTATGCGTAAACTTTTAATAGTCGGAAACTGGAAAATGCACCTGAACACTATGCAGGCAAGTATATTGCTGCACCGCCTGCAAGAGCGTATTCGCATATATCGTGACATTGAGGTTGTAATTGCGCCAAGCATGCTTGTGCTCCAGCCACTGTCTATCCAGATTGACCGTCGTAAATTTCGTCTGGCAGCCCAAAATGCCTTTTACAAGGATGAGGGCGCATACACGGGTGAAGTGAGCTTTGCGATGCTGCACGACTTAGTGCACTATGCAATTATTGGCCATTCGGAACGCAGGCATGTGTTTGGTGAGACCTTACCTGAAGTAGCCCAAAAGATGGAAGCGGCCGTTAGGAACGGTATTATGCCGATTTTGTGTGTAGGCGAAACACAAACTGAGCGTTTGGCAGGTCATACGCGGAGAGTTTTGCACGACCAAGTCACCACTGCTCTTAAGGGTCTCACGTCTGAAGATATCGAGACACTTGTTGTTGCCTATGAGCCTGTATGGGCCTTGAGCGATGGTGACCCAGCACATCATATTCACGCAAGCCCTGACGATGTTGCCAAGGCGGAGCAAGTAATTAGGCATAATATAGCCGAACTATACGGCAAAAAAGCCGCCGAAAAAGTCCGTGTTTTATATGGAGGTAGCGTAACGCCAGATGTTGCAAGAGGCTACTTGGATGTGCCTGGTATTGATGGGTTGTTAGCTGGTGGCGCGAGCGTTAATTATGCGCAGTTTAGTGGGATTGTAGACGTCGCTTACAAGATGCGCCGCGAGCTTGGAGCCGAGGATTAATATGGCTGGCCGTCCTAAATCTTTAGATGATTCAAAAGTGTTTGATGTTGCTAAACCAGAAAAATCCAAGCCAATGGGTACCTCACGTCCGGTAATTGTGAGTCAAGCAAGTTCTATTAAGGACCCAACAGTTATAGATGTCGATGGCACTGATGAGCCTACCCAAAAACTTGCCCCGCCTTCGGTTGTGCGCAAAATTATTAGTCCGCTTGAAGACGCAGAGACTGAGGCACCGACAGAACCATCCCAGGAGCAACCTGCAACAGCACCTCTAGTTACTGCAAGGCCAAAATTTTCTACATTAGAGTCCGAAACCGTTACGGAAAATGCATCAGTAGCAGCAGTAGACATTGATATACAAAACGAGACACCTACTGAAGAAGCATCTAAAACAACCTCTACTGCTGCCCCAGCAGGATCCAGAAGAATTATTAAACCAATTACCGATACAACGGAAG
>JAYTXD010000031.1:0-10650 GCA_043743105.1 Candidatus Saccharimonadota bacterium
TCTGGAGATATATCTGTAGATACATTGACAGAAAAACAAATCATTCAAGCCAAAGAGGGCTTGTCAAAAGTAGTGTATTTGTTTTTTGGGGGGGCTATAACTAGAACAGTGAGATAATTGCGGCAACGCCTGCAATAATCATGATAATCGTGATAAACCAGCCAAATACTTTTGTCCAAGGGCCATTTACCCACTCACCCATAATCTTTTTGTTGCTTGCTATAAGCATAATAAGCATTAGAACTACCGGTGCAACAATGCCGTTAAATACAGCCGAGTAAATTAATGCTTTAATTGGATCTAACCCGACAAAATTCATGCCTAGCCCAACGAGCATTGACAGGATAATGACGCCATAAAATGCCTGTGCTTGCTTGAGTTTTTTGCCGAGACCCCCACCCCATTTAAAACTCTCCGACAATGCATATGAGCTTGAACCGGCTAGCACGGGAATGGCGAGCATTCCCGTACCAACAATACCGAGAGCAAAAAGATAATAGGTGGCATTACCTGCAAATGGCCGCAGTGCTTCAGCAGCCTGAGATGCCGTAGTTATGTTTGTAATACCATTGCCAAATAGAACCGCCCCACAAGCAGCAATAATAAAGAACATGACAATGTTTGACAGTAACATGCCCGACCATACGTCGGTGCGCATATCATGAACTTCTTTTTTTGTAGCGCCTTGACGGAGCGCCATCGTTGTTCTGCCTAGTGCAATTTGGTCCTCTACTTCTTGCGAAGTTTGCCAAAAAAACAAATAAGGCGAAATGGTAGTTCCTAAGATTGCGCAAATTAGTAGGAGCTGTTCTTTATTAAACTTAACCGTTGGAACCACTGCATGTCGCAATACTTCATCCCAGTTAAGATGTGCGAGTAATGCCGATAGAACGTAGGCCAGCAAGACCATCGCAAGCCACTTAAGGTATTTTGCATAGCGAGCGTAAGGTGTAAATATTTGTAAGCCAAGACTAAACATCGTAAAGCCCACCACTAGCAACGCAAAGTTTGCATGCGGTACTAAGAGTTTAACACCCTGCGCCATTGCTCCAAGATCAGCCCCGATATTAAATGCATTGGCTGCAAACAAAAGCATAGCGCATATGTACAATGTCCGTTTAGAAAAATGAGCCCTAATATTGCCGGCTAAACCTCGCCCAGTAACAAGCCCGATGCGCGCGCACATTTCTTGGACCATAGCCATTAATGGAAACGTAAAGGCAGCTAGCCATAACAACTGAAAACCATACCGCGCACCTGCTTGCGAATAAGTTGCGATGCCCGACGGATCATCATCCGAAGCTCCTGTCGTAAGGCCGGGACCTAGTGTCCTCCAATATGCTTTTGACTTCTTAGCAGCAGCACCACTATTAATAAGCTTCCCAACTTCTTGTGTGGTCTCTATGGACTTTTGCAAGAGCTCGGCAGGTGCTGTTGCGATCGAAGTAATGACGTCTTTCTTGCTGTTCATATTGCGCTTTGGGGCCTTTAAGCTCAAGCTTACAGCATCTTGACCATTCATACCAGCTTAGCGGTAATCTAGATGTTTCTTCCCCATATTTCGTAAGTAAAAGTTGTGCCGTTTTCAGTCTGTGATTTATTGTTATCAATACGGTGAAATAACTCTGTAAACTCCGGGAAAAATACATCACAGCCAAAGTCACCTTCTACCTTAGTTACGTACAGTTTTGTAGCATATGGAAGTGCGGCAGCAAAAATCATACCCCCGCCCGCAACCCACACGTCATTTTTAAGTTTTTTAAAATATTCATCAACATCATGCACAATCCACACACCTGGGACCGCTTCTACGTCACGTTTCGTAATAACGATATTGTCGCCATCTCCATATGGCTTAAAGCCGTTGGTAGCAAAGGTTTTCCAACCCATAACAACTGGGCCATTTTTAACATGATCTTTGAAATACTTACGATCTAAAGGCAGATCCCACGGTAGCTTGTTGTTAGCGGCAATCCCATTCTTACTATCAATTGCAGCTATGAGCGTTATTTCAGGCATTCGAGAGCTCGCTATGATGTTGCCGTAATTGTCCGATGAGGTAGAAGGACCCCGTGATGATAAGCACTTCGTGATCTTGCTCTAGTAACATTTTATACGCTGCTTCTTGATCGTGTTTGGCAACAACATGCTCAATTCCATAGGCCATGGCAGAAATAGCTAGTTCATCAGGGTCGATGCTTTCAACTAGCCTATCTTGGATCCCAAAAAAAGTCGTAACGATAACTGTTGATGCGATATCTTTAAGTAGTGGCAGTACTTCAGTGTAATCTTTGCTAGATTTTAGACTTAACAGTACCGCTGCTTTTTTGCCTGGCCAACGCTTTTTAAAACTATCGACGAACGCCTTCATCTTTTGGCCGTTGTGCGCTCCATCCATAATAATTGTTTTACCAAAAATCTGCCTCTGTTCCATTCGTCCTGGCACCTGAATATGTAGGCTCTGCCCGATCATCTCTAATGATAATTCCTGCAAACCATCTCTTGTTTTAATAGCATTAAAAACGACATGGGCAAGATGCCAATTGCGCTGCTGAAATACTGCTAGCTCACTTAAATCTTCTGGTTCGTTAGCAAAGCTATCGTTGACAGTATAAAGCTGTGCACGCTTGTCCATGCATCGGTGCAAAACTGGAGTCATAACTTCGGCTGCCTGCTGGTACATATACACTGTGTTTTGCTCATGTATGATGCCAGCTTTTTGTGTTGCTATTTCGCTAATAGTATTACCCAATACGTGCATATGGTCATAACCTATATCGGTTATAACGCAGATCTTGCTTGGCTCATCTGCCACATTCGTACTGTCCTGTAGGCCGCCTAGCCCGGTTTCTATGACTGCATAGTCCACTCCAATTTTGGCAAAGTACCAGTATACAAGTGCTATAAGCAGTTCAAAATACGTTGGTATTGCGTGCGCTTGATCAATAATGCCCAAGAATTCTTCAAGTGCTGCACTAAATTCTTCGGCGCCTAGGGGCTGCATATTAATTTGGATTCGCTCACCAATAATGTCAACGTGTGGCGAAACTGTCATGCCAACTTTTTTACCGGTAGCAGTTAGTAATGCCGCGATGTAGTATGTTGTTGAGGTTTTACCAGAGGTGCCTGCTATATGAATTACATTTAACTTTTTCTCAGGATTGCCTAACACAGCCATAAGTGGGCGCATGCGTTCAAGGGTTATATCTTTGCCTGTCATTTCTTTGGCAAGTGGAATGTAGCGCGCCAACACGGCTTCGATGTCAGAAAAAGTATGCAATGTAGCCATAACTACATATTGTACAGATAAAATGCTAAAATACAGAGGTAGTTTTATGCACCCGTAGCTCAGCTGGATAGAGTACTTGGCTTCGAACCAAGGGGTCGTAGGTTCAAATCCTGCCGGGTGCACCAAATATTTTAGATATATTTTATTCATACATATGCAACATTTCAACATAGCCTTCTGTAATATAGTTAAATATGCGCTATAGTTAAGATAAGCTTATGGTAAAATCACAGCGAATAATTAATGCCAAAAAAGCCAATCGGGTTAGTCTAAGTATCCCGAAGTGGGCGAGCAGGCTTTATATAGTGCTTGGGCTTGTTTTGGTACCATGGACAGTCTACCTTGGTGCTACTTTGCCTGGGCGCCACGTTTCTTCGCACTGGGACATCAGCTGGGCCGGTCTAGATATTGCACTGGCTATTTCCCTGATCGCAACCGGACTTTTTGCTTATTCAAAATCAATGTGGCTTATTATCACAGCTTCTACGGCTGGAAGTTTACTCTTAGTGGACGGGTGGTTTGACGTCATGACAGAAAAAGGCTCTTTTCAGCTGCAACAGGCTATATTTTTTGCTTTAGCATTTGAACTACCGTTAGCCCTTATGAGTTACTACCTTGCTTTTCATACTATAAAAAACAACAAGACCTCCTACAACTAGCGTCAAGCTACGCGACTGCTGTACTATTTATATATGCGCATAACCATTTTGGGTGCTTCAGGAAAAATTGGACGACGGCTAACGGACGAGCTGCTGGCTCGGGGGCACGATATAACAGCGGTAGTGCATACCAATACAGTCAAAAATAATCATCCAAAACTTAATGTATTACAAGGTGATGTATATGTTCCTTCGGATATCAAAAAAGCCATTGAGGGTAGTGACGTTGTCGTATGTGCCCTTGGTAGCTGGGGTGCAAAGTCAAAATATATTGTTAGTACAGCGACAATAAACCTCATACCCGCCATGAAGTCTGCTAAGATTACACGTTTTGTGTCGGTAACAGGTGGTGCAGCACGCTCACCAGATGAAAAAGAGCCACTTATTCAAAAAATGACTCGGATATTACTTAGCCTGATAGCAAAACCAATACTTGTAGATGCCGAGGAGCACCTTAGGCTTTTGAGTGACAGTAATTTAGATTGGACCGCTGTGCGCTCACCCGTTATGACAAATAGTAATTACAAAAATTATAATCTATCCAAAGAGCCTGTGGCGCCATGGGCCACAATAAGCAGAAACGCTGTTGTTACGTCTCTTGCAGATCTTGTTGAAAATAAGACGTACCTTAAACAAGCTCCCTTCATAACTAAGTCGTGAGTGCATATATAGCCCCCGGAATACAAAACCTATCATTTTGATTTGTGGGGGCTATTAGTAAAACCTATTGGATAGGTGCGGCTGGTGGCTGCATAGGTGCGGCTGGTGGCTGCACAGGTGACATCTGCGTTGGCATTGGAGCTGGTGGCGTAGCAGGGGCGGCCATTGGCTGTGCAGAAGTGTCAACAAACTCCGTGTGATCGGCAATAAATTTATATGACTTAATACCAAACCAGATCATATAGATACCAAGAGTTACAATTACGAGCAATACATTAACAAATAGAAACTTGAGTGTTTCACCATATGCGGCGGTGTATTTTACTTTACGACCATTAATCAACACGTTGTCAGCTAACCACTTATTATTGTAGTTAAAGCCAATTGGCCAACCAAAAATAGGTATATATGCAGTAATAGCACTAATTATTAACACAACAAAGTAATCTAGCGGTTTGCCAGTAAACTCGAATTGTTTTTGATTCATTTGAGACTCCTTGAGACATGTTTAGTTTTACTTATGCTTAAGACTGTACCACAAGGTTCTAAACTTGTCTTTAATCTATTTACTATCTTCGTCTGTCTGAGGCGCTGGGAGACTTTTTGGGGCAGAATATTCTGAGGCAGTTTTAATAGTTTGTTGCAACGTCTCAACAACACGCTTAGCATGATCTAGGCTCATCCCAACCCGCGAGACTGCTAATGGCTCTCCATTTGGACCAGCATTCTGCATAAAATTCATCACCACGCCGTACTGATTAATTGTTACCTGATACGTATCGCTGTAGACAATACGCGCATCGAGCGGTAAGAGCATCACTGTAGGATGTTGGTTAAATACCTCTTCTCCACCGAGAGTAGCAGTTGGCTGCTTGTCGTCGTAGCCGGCAAGATCCCAAAGTTGATCTGATTCTTCATCGCGTAGGTTAAAATGCGTTATTAATAGCTGGAGGATGTCTTCGCTAGGACGAACCTCACCTTTTTCGTAAGCAGTAAGCTGGTCATCGCTTACTTCAACGGCGCCAGACACTTCGCTTTGGCTTTCTTGCATACGTGTTCGTATACGAATCAGCTCTTCGCCTAACGGCCCGTACGGGTTATTACCTCTTTTCATTGTATGTACTATAATAGAATTTTATGACCAATAAAGCAATGAACAAGGTATACTAAATTTCATGGATATGCAACAAAACGTACCCCTAAACGGTTATTCTACAATGCGTCTTGGTGGAGCTGCGCTGCATATGACAGAAGCTACCGATAAACAGGCGATTGCTGATGCTGTAGAGTGGACCGAGGCCCAGAATCTTCCTGTTATTGTCATTGGCGAAGGCAGTAACATTGTCTGGGAAGACGCGGGCTTTAACGGATTAGTTATTATCAATAAAATATTAGGATTTGAAAAAGTTACCGAAGATGCCGAGTCGGCTACTTACACTATAGGCGCTGGTGAAGATTGGGATGCAGTTGTCGGTAAGCTTGTAAACCTTGGTCTGAGCGGCGTGGAGTGCTTATCACTTATCCCTGGTAAAGCAGGCGCTACACCTGTACAGAATGTTGGTGCATACGGACAAGAAATTGAGCAGACGCTTGTAAGCGTCGAGGCGTACGACCAACAAAGTAAAACGTTTGTTACGATCAACAACAACGAATGTGGCTTTTCGTACCGTAGCTCACGCTTTAAGACACATGATAAGGGTAGATTTTTTATTAGTAGCATTACTCTAAAACTTAAAAAAACCCCACCAACACCTCCTTTTTACGCAAGCTTGCAAGCTTACCTAGACCAACACAGCATCCATAACTACAGTGTAAAAACTATTCGTGAAGCGGTCGTAGCTATACGTACAGACAAAATGCCTGATTGGCATAGAATTGCTAACAACGGTTCTTTCTTTGCAAACCCAATTATAACAACTGTGCAGTACAACGAGTTGAAGTCGCGTTATATCAATATTGTTGCTTGGCCACATGAAAACGGCTATAAGTTATCGGCTGGCTGGCTACTAGAAACTGCGGGGCTCCGAGGCTATCATGACGCTGCAACGGGAATGGCAACGTCAGACAGATCAGCGCTAGTAATCATTAATGAGCATGCCAAAAGCACCGCCGACTTGCTTAGTTTCAAACAAAAGATTACTGACATAATTAAAACTACCTTCGGTATTGAGCTAGAACAAGAACCAGAGTTAGTATCTTCAAGAAGGTAGCGGAAAGTCTGCTGCAAATTTTGTTATTTCTTGATGTAAGTTTGCAAGTTTGTTCTCGTCACGGTGGCTTTTAACTGCTTCGGCAATCCAGTCAGCAACCATAACCATGTGCTCTTCCTTCATGCCGCGGGTGGTAAGAGCTGGCGTACCAAGTCTAATACCGCTTGGGTCAAATGGCGTTCTTGGGTCAAATGGTACTGTGTTTTTGTTAACTGTAATACCAGCAAGACTCAAGGCTTTTTCACCTTCTTTACCACTGATGTTTTTATTGTTTAGGTCTACAACCATCAGGTGATTATCAGTGCCGCCAGTTACAAGATTAAATCCCCGCGCAGTCAACTCACCAGCGAGTTTTTTAGCATTTTTAACAACCTGTTTTCCATATTCTTTAAATTCCGGCTGCAAAGCTTCGCCTAAGGCAACAGCAATTGCTGCTGTTTGATGGTTGTGCGGACCTCCTTGCAAGCCAGGGATGACTGCACGGTCAATCAACGACGGGATATTTTCTACCGTTCGCTCTGGTTTTTTAAGAGGGTTAGATGGATTGCCATTTGCTAAAATCATGGCGCCACGTGGGCCACGAAGCGTCTTATGGGTGGTGGTCATAGTCACGTCTACAATGCCAATTGGACTTGGATGTTCGCCCGCCACAACAAGACCGCTAATGTGTGAGATGTCTGCTGCCAGCCATGCTCCAACACTATCGGCAATCGCACGCATTTTTTTCCAGTCAATAATACGTGGATAGGCCGTCGTACCACTCATAATTATCTTAGGGCGGTGTTGTTCGGCTAATTTTGCAATGACATCGTAGTCCATATAGCCATCTTTATTTGTTGTGTACTGAACGGCATTGTAATAAGTCCCCGAAAAATTAACCTTAAGCCCATGCGTCATGTGCCCACCAAAATACAATGACATACCCATAACCGTGTCGCCTGGATCGACGAGTGCATAGTATATAGCCTGGTTTGCGGGGCTACCTGAATGCGGCTGAACATTGGCGTGCGTCACACCAAAAAGCTCTTTTGCAAGGTCACGCGCCAAGTTTTCTACCTCGTCCACTACTTCGCACCCACCGTAATAACGCATGCCTGGGTAGCCTTCGGAGTACTTGTCGGTAAGGCGCGAACCAAGGGCGCTTAAAACCGCTTCTGATGTGTGATTCTCACTGGGGATCATCTCAAGTCCGGTACTCTGACGTGCTATCTCTTTTTTGATGAGATCTTTTATCTGGTCGTTAACGTTTGTTGTGTTTAGCATAGCAATTACCTCCTCAGGGGGATGTTAAGCGGATAGTATTAGTAATTGCATTACATTAGATCATGAATGTATTGTAGATGATGTCAGCGCAAAAATAAAAACAAAACATAAATATCGACAGATTATATCAGGGATGATATGGTGTATAAGCTTATGGATACAACTAGCGAAAAAATTGGTAAGTTAATTTATCAAGTACGACAAGAAAAGGGCCTTACTCAGGCCGAATTTGCAAAGCGCCTCAACACATCGCAGTCGGCCGTTAACCGTATAGAACATGGCCATCAGAACCTAAGTATGGATATTCTTGGACGCATTAGCGACGTTCTCAATAAGCAAATTATTAGCCTTGGCTCTGGCGCTGTTTCTTTGCGCATTGAAGGTGGCCACAAATTAAGCGGTGAGATAAGCGTTAAAACTAGTAAAAATGCTGCCGTTGGGTTGCTGTGTGCAAGCCTCCTAAACAAAGGTACAACCCGGCTTAAATCAGTTGCCCGTATCGAAGAAGTAAATCGGCTTATTGAGGTCCTTGAAAGCATTGGCGTAAAAGTTCGCTGGCTGCCTGGTAATGACCTCGAAATAAAACCACCTGCAAAACTTAAGCTTGATAATATTAATAGTGCGGCTGCTCGCAAGACACGTAGTGTAATTATGTTTGTTGGTGCGCTAATGCACAGCTACAACGACTTTAAAATTCCATACGCTGGTGGATGCGAGCTGGGCAAACGTACAGTACTGCCACATATTTATGCTCTCGAAGAATACGGCACAACAATTGTTGCCAAAACTGGGCATTACAACATAACATCAAAGTTAAAAATTCCGACACGAGATGTAATTTTGTATGAGTCTGGCGATACGACCACCGAGAATGCATTGATGGCTTCGGCTGGCTTCGAAGGCGAAAGTGTTATTAAAATGGCAAGCGCAAATTATGCCATCCAGGACATGTGTTTTTTCTTGCAGAAATTAGGGGTGAAGATTGACGGTATCGGCACAACAACACTACGCGTTCGTGGCATCAAACACATAAAAAAGAATGTGACGTACGCACCGAGTGAAGACCCGGTTGAAGCGATGACTTTCATATCTGCCGCTATCACCACCGACTCGACTATAACCATCAAGCGCGCTCCGATTGATTTTTTGGAGCTGGAACTTTTAAAGCTTGAGAAGATGGGGCTTCGTTACGACCAATGCGAAAAATATAAGGCAGAAAATGGCAAAACTGATCTTGTAGATTTAGTCATACACGAACATAAAGGCACGCTTCTAGCTCCTGAAGACAAGATGTATGGCCGTCCATTTCCGGGGCTCAACATCGACAACCTGCCATATTTCGTACCTATTGTTGCGGTCGCTAAAGGCCGTACTCTTATCCATGACTGGGTCTACGAAGACCGCGCATTAATGTTTACTGAAATGAAAAAAATCGGTGTCGATTTGGAACTTGCTGATCCACACCGTGTATTTATTAATGGTCCAACCCGTTGGCGGTCGGCTGATCTGGTCTGCCCAAGTGGAATTCGCCCAGCGGTCATTATACTTATCGGTATGCTTGCAGCACCAGGCACATCCATGCTCCGTAACGTCTACACCATCAACCGTGGTTATGAAGACCTAGCCGAACGCCTCAACTCACTTGGTGCGCGCATCAACGTCGTTCACGAAGTCTAGCTGTCGTGAACCAGGTTTATATCACGTCTTATTTGATAAAGCGCCTAGATGAGGCGAAAGTTACCCATAACTTTTTTACTAATACGTAGTTTACGTAAGCCCGAGTATAACTACTGGTTTGCTTCGCACCATATCTACGGATATGCTTTGTCACAAAAACAGTAGTTATGTCTCTGTCATCCATCACTCAAAATTTACACATTTTGATTTCTGGGTGGCTATACATTGACAGAAAAATAAATCATTCAAGCCAAAGAGAGCTTGTTAAAAGTACTCTGTTCGTTTTTTTTGGGGGGCTATAGCTACTCATGACCCAACAGAATAGCAAATATGCCACAAACCGCTTCGCTGTTTGTGGCACTTCAAAGTTTAGTTTAGGCTTTTACCTAGCTCCAATGATATACTTGCCCCTGTTAAGTCAACCAAGCGGGATTCGTATAGCGGCTAATATATAAGTTTTCCAAACTTAGGAGGAGAGTTCGATTCTCTCATCCCGCACCATTCCCCACGAAACAGGTTTTGTGGGGGCCCGGATAGAAATTGATCATTATGTTTGATTTATAGAATTGATTACGGTCACTGTCGCTTTAGACAAAACCCCTGTTATACTAATCTTGGTACACGCACCCGTAGCTCAGCTGGATAGAGCAATGGGCTTCTATCCCACAGGTCGGGGGTTCGAATCCCTCCGGGTGTACCAACGAAAGAGTCCGGCCAACGTGCCGGGCTTTTTCGTTGGTTTGTCTTAGGGATTCGAACGAACGAGCCCAGTGGGCTCGGGCCGCCCGGGAGCCCGCAAGGGTTTTCTCTAGCGAATTTATTTTTAATTCGCCGGGAAAAGGTCGAATCCCTCCGGGTGTAACATATAAAAAATCTCAGCCGCAGCGCTGGG
>JAYTXD010000032.1:0-6733 GCA_043743105.1 Candidatus Saccharimonadota bacterium
CGGCAGCAGCCAATACGCACAGATATTGGTATACTAATCTAATGACGAGGTTCCAGATACAGAGTAAGTATACCCCACAGGGCGACCAGCCTGTGGCTATCGCAGCCCTAACAGAGGGTCTAAATAAAGGCGTCAAAGAACAAACACTGCTAGGCGTTACTGGTTCTGGAAAGACGTTTACCATGGCCAATATTATCCAAAACATGCAAAAGCCAACATTGGTTTTAAGCCATAATAAAACTCTAGCCGCCCAGTTGTATAATGAGTTCAAGCAGTTTTTTCCTGACAATGCTGTGCATTATTTTGTAAGTTACTTCGACTACTACCAGCCAGAAGCTTACATACCGCGGTCCGACACCTATATCGAAAAAGATAGCCAAATTAACGAAGAAATTGACCGTCTGCGCCATGCTGCCACAGATTCTTTGCTGCAACGTAAAGACGTTATTATTGTAGCGAGCGTTAGTTGTATCTATGGCATTGGATCGGTCGAAGATTACGAAGGCCTCAGTATTACAGTCCAAAAAGGTGTGCGTACTCAACGTGACAAATTTATAAGACATTTAACAGATATTCAGTATCAGCGTAATGACATTGATTTTCACCGTTCTACTTTTCGTGTTAGAGGTGATGTAGTTGATGTATACCCAGCGAGTGAGGAGTTTGCCTACCGTATAGAATTTTTCGGGGAAGATGTTGACAGAATAACCAAGATTGACCCATTGACGGGCGAAATATTAAAAGAGCTTGAACATTTACAAATTTTCCCTGGGTCGCACTACGTTACACCGTATAACAAGCTCAAAACAGCAATTATACAGATTCAAAAAGAGCTGGATGAGCGTAGTGGGGAATTCGAAAAGCAAGGCAAATTGCTGGAAGTACAGCGTCTCAAGCAACGTACCAAGTTTGACCTTGAGATGCTAGAAGAAACAGGCTTCGTAAAAGGTATCGAAAACTATTCGCGCTATCTAACCAACCGCGAACCAGGCGAGCAGCCAGCGACGTTACTAGATTATTTCCCTGATGATTTTTTAATGTTTGTCGATGAGTCGCACATGACAATGCCGCAGGTGCGTGGTATGTATAACGGCGACAGGGCGCGTAAAGAAGTGTTGGTTGAGCATGGTTTTCGTCTGCCAAGTGCGCTCGACAACCGTCCGCTCACATTCCTTGAATTTGAAAAACATATTAATAACGTTGTCTATGTGAGTGCTACGCCAGCCGACTATGAACTGAGCCGTAGTCCTGCGCCCGTTGAGCAGGTTATTCGTCCTACAGGTCTGCTTGATCCGCCAATCGAAATTAGGCCAGTAGAAGGGCAAATAGATGACCTAATTCACGAAATACGTGCAACAATTACTAAGCGCCAACGTGTACTTGTAACCACTTTAACTAAACGGATGAGCGAAGACCTTACCGATTATCTCAAGGATCTTGGCATTAAAGTAACCTATCTTCACAGTGATGTTGACACA
Organism: Candidatus Saccharimonadota bacterium; assembly: GCA_043743105.1. Taxonomy (GTDB): domain Bacteria; phylum Patescibacteriota; class Saccharimonadia; order Saccharimonadales; family JACDBH01; genus RYN-417. The sequence goes on from JAYTXD010000032.1 coordinate 1,479, forward strand.
CTTGATAGAACCGATATTTTACGTGACTTACGCCTTGGTATTTATGATGTTGTTGTAGGCATTAACTTACTGCGCGAAGGGCTTGATTTGCCAGAAGTAAGCCTCGTTGCAATTTTGGACGCCGACAAGGAAGGCTTTTTACGTAGTGAACAGGCGTTGATACAAACGGTTGGCCGTGCCGCTCGTCATATAGAAGGACATGTAATTATGTATGCCGATAGAATAACAGGGAGCATGCAACGCACAATAGACAAAACTACAGCTCGCCGTGTAGTCCAGCAAAAGTATAATGATGACCATGGCATTACTCCAGAAGGCATCCAAAAGTCTATCGAAGCCGGCATGCGCCCAGAACTTTCTGAAGAAGCAAAATCAGCAGCAAATAAGCTAAACTTAAAAAAGATTCCAAAAGACGAATATAAAAACCTAATTAAAGACCTTACGGCTCAGATGGATCTTGCTAGTGCCAACTTGGAGTTTGAAAAAGCCGCCGAACTCCGCGATATCATCGCTGACGTTACGAGCAAGCTTTAGATTTACTATTTTTGCCCTACAATCTCTGTTACAACGGTGTTATAGTAGGGGGACATATGGCAGATTTAACTCGGGAGGATATCTTAAAACTGGCTAAGCTCTCAAGGCTTAGACTAACTGAAGCCGAGGTTACGGAGTTTCAAAAGGAAATCGGTGACATTTTGCAGTATGTGCAGATGCTTGATAACGCAGACACGACTGGGTTAAAGCCAACGTATCAAGTTACTGGACTCAAGAATGTTACCCGCCCAGATGTGCTTCTTGATTATGGGTATCAAACTGATGAATTATTAAAAAATCTTCCCGCTAGAGATGGACGCTATATTAAGGTCAAAAGGATGCTCAAATGAACATCTGGCCTGCACTAGAAGATATTGCAAAAAGCGTACGAAGCGGCAAAGTACATGCAATCGATATGGTCGAACAGGCCCTTAAAAATATTGAAGATAACAAAGAGTATAAAGCCCTTATCAGCGTACTAGCAGATTCTGCACGAAGCCACGCCGAAGAAATTGATTATCTGATCGCTAATGGAGATACGAACGGAATTGGTAGGCTAACAGGCGTGCCTTTTATAGCAAAAGATAACTTCCTAACTATTAATGGCGAAACAACCGCTGCAAGTAATATATTGAAAGGCTTTAACGCACCATACCAGTCTACTGTAATCCAACTACTAGAAGACGAAGGTGCTATTTGTGTAGCTAAGGCCAACCTAGATGCTTTTGCGCACGGTTCATCAACCGAAAATAGCGACTTTTTCACATCTTTAAACCCACATGATAAAACTCGTGTGCCTGGAGGTAGTTCGGGCGGTTCTGCTGCATCTGTCGTGCTAGGGATGGCTCCATTTGCGTTAGGTAGCGACACGGGCGGCTCTATCCGCTTGCCAGCAAGTTTTTCAGGATGCGTGGGCTTTAAACCAACTTATGGCCTGGTATCGCGCAGCGGTGTAGTAGCAATGGGCAGTAGCCTAGATTGCATTGGGCCATTAGCCAAATCAGTGGCCGATATAGCGCTTATTATGGATGTTATAAGTGGCAGAGATCCACTTGACGGCACTACTATTGAGCGCAGCAAAGATTCATACACAAAGTTAGATAGCAACGTTAAGGGCAAGACTATCGGTATCGTTAAAGAGTACATGGGCGAAGGATTGGACACTGATGTTCGTGCACGCATTGATGCTGCAGTAGTACAGCTCAAAAATGCCGGTGCGGTTATTAAGGAAGTAAGCCTTCCGTCGTTGCCACTGGCCCTTGCCGTTTACTATATTATTTGTCCCGCCGAAGTAAGTAGTAACTTAAGCCGTTATGATGGGCAGCGGTTTGGCTTTAGCGATCAAAGCGCAACAACACTCGACGAAAGCTATGAACTAAGCCGCGAAAAAGGCTTTGGAAAAGAAGCAAAACGTCGCATTATGATTGGCACTTATGTACTTAGTTCAGGATATTATGACGCGTATTATAAAAAGGCTCAGACTGTACGTACGAAACTTATAAACGAATTTTCTAACGCTTTTGAAAGTGTTGATTTTTTACTTGGCCCAACCGCTCCTTCGACTGCTTTTAAAATCGGTGAAAACACTAACGATCCACTCAAGATGTACCTCATAGATATTATGACTGTGGCTGCAAACTTAGTGGGAGTGCCGAGTATTAGCGTACCTTGCGGTGATATTAATGGTTTACCAGTTGGTTTACAGCTAATGGCAGCCCAAACCAAAGACCGTGAGTTATTGAGCCTAGCCAAGGCTTATCAGGAGCTACAGGTATGAGCGCCGAACTACTGATTGCGGCAATTGGTGCAGCCATTGCACTCGCGGGCCTTGTAGCTTATTTTACTAAGAAGCCAAAAAAAGCCCTCGACATACAACACTTTCGTAAAAAATGGAAAGAACTACAAAAGCAATGTGCAAGTTCCGAAACTTGGGCATTAGCGGTTATTCAAGCTGATTCGCTACTTGACGAAGCGCTCAAAAAGCGGCGTTTTAAAGGCAAGACAATGGGCGAGCGACTTGTTTCGGCTCAGCGTTCTCTTACCAGTAATGATAGCGTATGGTTTGGCCACAAATTACGCAACCAGCTTGTCCATCAAACGGATGTAGCATTGCGCGAGAAAGACATAAAGCGTGCGTTGATTGGCATTGGTCAGGCACTCAAAGATCTGGGGGCATTATAATATGCGCGAATACATTACTACTATCGGCATTGAGTGCCATGTTCAGCTCAAGACAAAGACAAAATTGTTTGCAGGAGTCAATAACGACGCGCGTGGAGCAACGCCCAACACCTTAATATCTCATATTTGTATGGGTCTTCCTGGTGCCCTACCTGTTCTAAACGACCAAGCCGTAGAGCTTGCAGCCCGCGCGGCGTTTGCGCTTAACACCACGCCGCAGTTATTTAGTAAGTTTGACCGTAAACATTATTTTTATCCTGACCTACCTACGGGCTATCAGATTACTCAGTTCGAAGAACCCATTGTACTCGGCGGATACGTTGACATTATGCTTGATGGAGAGCAAAAACGTATCGGTATAACCCGCGCCCATCTAGAAGCTGACGCCGGCAAATCAACGCATCCAAGCGCTACAGATTATAGTTTGGTTGACCTAAACCGCGCGGGGACACCACTACTCGAGATCGTTAGTGAGCCAGATATGCATTCCGCCGCTGAAGCGCGTGCCTATGCGCATGAACTATACTTACTCATGAAATACGCCGGTGTAAGCGAGGCTGATTTGTATCACGGTAACATGCGTTTTGATGTAAACGTAAGCGTTAGTAAGGACCCGAAGATTCTTGGTACACGCAGTGAAACAAAAAACCTTAATTCTTTCAAGAGTGTCGAAAAAGCGGTTGAGTACGAAGTAAAGCGGCAGATTGGAGTACTTGAAGGTGGCGTCACGGTTGTTCAAGAAACACGTGGTTGGGACGATGCCAAGCAAAAAACTTTTAGCCAGCGTACAAAAGAAGACGCCCATGATTATCGTTATTTTCCAGACCCCGATATCCCACCAATTTTGTTAGAAGACACGTTTGTAGCTAATGTTAAAAAGTCGATGGAACCGCTACCAAATGATTATCGTAACTATTTTGCGGACTTGGGCATAGATGTCAAAGTTATTGAAGATATCGTTAACGTGCCATCAACTAGCTTGCTATTGTCTCGTATTTTGAAAATCGCAGGACCAGTGCATGCTAAACGCATTGCTTTTTGGATGGTTCAAAAAGTTGAAGATAATACCGATGTTGCAGAAACGAATGAAGACCTAGTTATTGTTGATGACGATAAACTTATCAAATTGTCCCAGCTTGTTTCTGACAATAAACTTAGCTCAACTGCAGCCAAAGAAGTTTTTAAAGAAATGCAAAAAGCTAACCAAGATCCTGAAGAGATTGCGACAGGCAAAAACCTTATCCAAGTATCAAACGAGGATGAACTGTCAAGAATAGTGATTGAAGTGTTAGCCGCTAATCCACAAGCTGCGGCTGATGTTAAGAATGGTGAGATTAAAGCTATTGGCTTTTTGGTAGGCCAAGTTATGAAGGCTAGCCAGGGTAAGGCTAATCCCCAGTTAGTCCAAAACATTATAAAAGATCATTTATGATTATGACTACCTGGAAAAAATTGTGTGTGCGAGAAGAAAAGGTCGGCTACAAAAAGGTTACGTATAAAGACTTCGAGATGCCTGATGGTAGGGTAGAAGAATACACTACTTGGGGGGTAGCGGGGACTCAAAGCATTGCAACAATTGCTCTAACAAAAGACAACAGGGTAATTATAGCCAGACAGTTTCGACCCGGTCCAGAAATGATATTTGACGAGCTACCGGGTGGAGGAGTAAATGATGGCGAAGATTTGGAAGTAGCTGCGCGTCGAGAACTTCGCGAAGAGACAGGCTATGAGACAACCGGTCAATTTCGGTTTATTGGTAAGGCATACAAAGATGCGTATACCAACGAAGTACATCATTTTTTCTTAGCGCGTGACTGTGAGCTAACATCAGGCCAAGAGCTGGACGATAACGAACACGTTGAGGCAGCGCTTATAACGGTAGCGCAGCTATTTGAGAACGCACGTTGTGCAAAAATGAGTGATTCTGTTGCGCTTGTTTTTGCGCAAGATGAACTAAGGAATATTTTTGATGCCCAAAGTTAATAAAGCGGTTATTGCTGCGGCCGGATTCGGAACACGCTTTTTGCCACAAACAAAGCCGTACCTAAGTAAAACCTACCCACTTAGCGACAAGTAACTCCTTGAACGGGCTGTAGATATCGGTTTTTCGGCTTAATACTAAATCAGGACTGCTCCTCTAACCTGTTCGTCCAGAGAAGAAACTGCAAAGCATTGTAATAGTAAGCTGTTTTGAGGCTCCTCTGTGCTGGTTTATCTTGCTCTTCTATACACCAAATCTACCATCAAGTGGACTGGTTGTGTTGGCTACTTTCTTGCCTGTTTGCTCCGTGTATTTCTGTAAATAATCATGCTGGGAGGTAAACAAGTTTGGCAGGTTCCTGCATAGGCTAAAATATGCTCGCCTCGTGCGTTCATGGGCATACCTTTTGGTTACTGTGTCCCGTTCTTTGAGCCATGTGCCGTATTTTGTATACCAACTTGCTAGTGCATCTTCAAAGGCTAGCTCGTTACTCCTAGCTAATGTTAGGGCAATAGCTCTCAGCTCAATGTTCTGGATAAGTCTCGGGTGCTTCGTTAAG
>JAYTXD010000033.1:0-10151 GCA_043743105.1 Candidatus Saccharimonadota bacterium
CGGAAAAAGTTGCGCGAATGCAAAGTGGTCAGGTGCCAATATATGAGCCAGGTCTTGAAGCGCTCTTTAAGAGCGGTATAGAGGAAGGAAGGCTTAGCTTTACGACCGAGCTTGGGCATGTAATGCTTAATTCAGACGTTTTATTTTTAGCCCTTCCAACTCCGCAAGGAGAGAATGATGAGGCAGATCTTTCTTATATATTGGGTGCAGCTAAAGAAATCGGAAAACGGCTTACCAGGCCCATGGTAATCGTTGATAAGAGTACTGTTCCAATTGGTACTTCGGTCTGGGTGCGAGAAGTAATTGCGGAAGAATCTGATGTAGAAGTCGAAGTTATATCAAATCCCGAGACTTTAAGAGAAGGCCAGGCTGTAAGCGACTTCATGCACCCAGAGCAGATAATTGTAGGCGCAAGCTCACAATGGGGGAGAGAAATAATGACTGAACTTTACGAACCGTTTGTAAGGCGTGATCCAACTAGGCTTGATATCATGGACCCTCTTTCGGCTGAAACGGTCAAATATGGTATTAATGCTTTCCTTGCAGTTAAGATCAGTTTCTCAAATGAAATTGCGCGATTATGCAAAGCAACAGGAGCTAACTACGACCGTGTACGTCCAGCCCTTGGCCGTGATAGTAGAATTGGTGACAAGTTCATGTTTACTGGACCGGGCTGGGGCGGTAGCTGCTTTCCTAAAGATACAAGAGCCGTAGTTAAGATTGCAGAGAAGCTCGGTATCGACCTATCAACCGTCAAAGCAGCAATCGAATCTAACGAACAGCAAAAGAAAATCATACCGCAAGAAGTTTTAAAGTTTTTTGATGATGATATAGATGGCAAAGAGATTGCGCTATGGGGCCTCTCATTCAAAGACAATACCGATGACATACGTGAATCACCTGCTGTTGTGATTCTGGATGAGTTAACATCGAGGGGAGCGCGTGTAACGGCGTACGATCCGCAAGCGATGCTAAATGTTAAACGTGCACGCCCTAACAATCCACTATTAGCTTTTTCAGATAGTAGTTATGGTGCCCTCAAAGGTGTAGATGCACTTGTAGTTGGGACAAACTGGGGAGATTTCTCTACTGTAGATTTTGATCGTATGCATACACAGATGAAGCAACCGGTTATATTCGATGGACGCAATATGTACAAACCCGAAACCATGGAACGCAGGGGTTTTTATTATAATTCATTAGGTCGTAAGACTGTAGATGGTAGATGGTAAATGAGACCGTTTTAGTATGATTAACCTGCCTACCTAAAGCAACAACGAGTAGTATTTTTAAGTTGCACTTGTTTAAGGCGCAATAGAGAAGAGTGTAATACGAGAAAATTATAACGTAAGCATGATGCAAAATTGTTATTTTTTGATGTAATTAACTCAACCGAACATATATTTTGTAATTTTTAAGGTAAACTAATAAGTAATGATAGTCGTAATTATTGCTGGGGGTTCGGGTACAAGACTGTGGCCTCTTTCTACGCATAGTTATCCAAAACATTTGCTTAATCTTGTAGATGATAATAGTTTACTGCAGAACACGGTTAATAGAGTATTACAGATTACAAGTGACGATAAGATTTTGGTCATACCAGAAATATCGCATGCACACCATGTTGAAGCCCAACTTACAGATATAAATAAAAAAAATATTATCCCAGAGCCTGCACGTCGTGGAACTGCTTCATGCTTTTTGCTGGCGCTTAGTGAGATAAAAAAACGAAAACTAGGTGACGAGCCAATTTTATTCTTGTGGTCGGATCATCTCGTGCGAAATGCTGATGGTTTTGCTTCTACTATGCTTAAAGCTGGCGACATCGCCGAAGCCGAAAAAAAGCTCGTGTTTATTGGCGTTAACCCAACCTACCCGTCAACCGGATTAGGCTATATGGAACGTGATGGCAAGCTCAAAGGTTGGCGCGATGCGTATAACCTCATGAGTTTTAAAGAAAAGCCGGCAAAGAAATTAGCAGAGCAGTATTTTGCGAGTGGTAAATATTTATGGAACACTGGTTATTTGGTTGGAACACTTTCGACTTTTGAGCGGGAAATGAGTGAAAATTCTCCACAGATGCACAAAAATTATGAACTACTGTGTGCAAGTAAAAAAAGAGACGAGACATATCTAGCATTTGAAAGCGAACCAATAGACACGGCCTTATCTGAAAAAGTTAATGATGCCATTGTTGTTCCCGGTAGTTTTGACTGGGCTGATATTGGATCGTTTAAAGACTTGCATGACGTTAGTATTAAAGACGATAACGGCAATCATGTAAAAGGTGAAAATATCGAAGTTGAGAATACGACCAACAGTTATGTTCGTAACGATATAACACAGCCTGTTGCGGTTATTGGAGTAGACAATGTCGTGGTAATTAACACTAAAAATGGCGTGCTCGTAACCAATAAAAATTACGCCCAAAAAGTGGGCGAAGTAGCGAAACGTCTGCAAGCTTAATACTTTATGCATAAACGCACTATTTTGGTTACAGGCGGAGCTGGACATGTTGGCTCACATGTAGTGGAAGAGCTTGTAAAAAATCCGAATAACAAGGTAATATCACTTGATAATTATTTCAATGGCAGTATAGAAAACCATATTCCGAAAGCTCATTATATACGGGGGCACACTAAGGACATTGGAAGACTAATAGGAGAGATTCCAGATGTTGTCTATCATCTAGGTGAGTATGCGCGAATAACGCCTTCATTCTTGGAGCCAGGTCTTGTAATGGACTTTAATACGACAGGTACTGCGGCCATAGTTGAATTTTGTCGCCTCAAAAAAGTCCCCAAATTAGTCTATGCCGCCTCCAGTACTAAGTTTGCAGATAATGGCATGGGGAGACATCAGAGTCCATATGCTTTTACGAAGTCTGCAAATGTAGACTTAATTAGAGGATATGGTGACTGGTATAAGTTATCATATGCAATTTGCTATTTTTATAATGCATTTGGGCCTCGCGAAAAAGCTGACAATACGTACGGTACGGTTATAGCAAACTTTCAGCGCGCCTATTTAAGTGGTAAATCTTTGTCAGTCACCTTGCCAGGTACTCAAAAGCGTAATTTTACTTATGTCGGCGATTTGGCGCATGGAATAATTTTAGCCGGAGAAAAAGGCATGGGAGACGGCTATGCATTGAATAATCTCGAAGCTTATTCAATAGATGAGATAGCCAAAGCTTTCGGTTCGACTATAAAATATATAGCGGGTAATCCAGGACGTATGGAATCAGGCGACTCACCTACTAAAGCACGAGATGAGTTGGGGTGGGAAACAACCATTAGTGTGATGGATTACATAAAAGATTTTATTGCTACGCACCCTCGCTAACTAGGAAAAGTGGGATCGCAGACTGTTGCAGTAAGATTGAAGTAAATACGTATAAAAACTCCAATAATGGTAATATAAGAACACTTATAAGTAATTATTGGAAGTGTAATGAAAAAAGCTGAATATGCGCGTATGGCGGTAAGAGAAAAAAGTTATTGGTGGCATGTTGGACGTTTACGCATAATTAGGACGTACTTACTAAGAGCTTTACAAGAGAGCAAAGTGGTTAGGGTGCGAATCATGAATGTTGGCTGTGGTACTGGCGGTACTATTGATATGCTCGAAAAGTTTGGGACTGTCGATAATGTTGATATTTCTGACGATGCTATTAACTTCATGAAGCAAAATGGCTATAACCGTATTACAAAAGTTGATGACATTGCTCTCCCCTTCAAAAACAAGAGCTATGATATGGTTGTTGCTTTTGACGTATTGGAACATATTGAAAACCAAACGGGTGCATTGAAAGAATGGAACCGTATCCTCAAAGACGACGGTGCTGTGGTTATTACGGTGCCTGCTTACCAGTGGCTATGGAGTGATCATGATAAGTCTTTGTATCACCAACGTCGCTACACAACTGGGCGCATCAAGCAGGTTGCAGCAGAAGGTGGATTTAATGTAGAGAAGAAATCGTACGCAATCGTTTTCTCGTTACCAATGGTTGTAGGTTTTCGCTACCTAAACAAATTAACTGGCAAAAAAGTAGATTCGGAAACGTCATATGTTGAAGTGCCAAAATGGGTTAATGGCTTATTTACACAATTTCTCTACCTCGAAGCTTTTATGCACAACTTTGTTAAATTTCCATTTGGCACAAGTATCGTAACAATCCTTAGAAAAAAATAAAGCAAATGAAGCAGCCCGATCTTACAATACTCATCCCTGCCTTGCGTGAAGAAAAGCGTATTGGTAAAACGCTCGATGACTTAGCTGCCTACTTACGAAAAGACCCACTGCTTTCAAAAACGAATGTTGAGGTTATAGTTGTGTCTGCAACATCTACGGACGCAACGCACGAAGTTGTGGTAAGTAAGACAAGTAAGTTTAAAAACCTGCGTCTTGTAAAACCAGGGAAGCCTGTTGGTAAGGGTAGAGATGTGCAGTACGGTATGCTGCGCGCCAAAGGCAAAGTTGTACTTTTTATGGATGCAGACCTTGCAACACCACTTAAGTATGTACCGCGGTTTTATAAGGCACATTTGGATGGTGACGGGAATGTAATTATCGCTACCAGGAATTTGTTAAAGCATCATGAGAGCAAACTGCGTCGGCTCCTGTCTAATACAGGAAACTTACTCTTTCGTATAGCGAGCGGTGTATGGGTAGAAGATTCACAGTGTGGTTTTAAGATGTTTTCACAAGAAGCTGCTAAAGTTTGCTTTTCTAAACTGACTATCATGGGTTGGGGTTTTGATATGGAAGTTTTAGCCATTGCAAAGGCTAACAAGCTGAGCATCAAAACAATACGTGTTAATGACTGGGTGTCAGTACCTGGCGGGACATATGAGGCTGGTTTTGTGGGCAACGCGCTAGCGTCTTTAAAAGAATTAGCCTATATCCTTAAAAATCGTATCAAACGAGTCTACGTAATTTCTGAGTCTAATAAAGCAGCCCGCAAGTAGACGCTTGACTACTGATGTAATTAACTCAACTATGGGCATTAAAAGTATAGTGATAAGGTAAACTAATAAGTAATGATAGTCGTAATTATTGCTGGGGGTTCAGGGACAAGATTGTGGCCTCTTTCTACGCATAGTTATCCAAAGCACCTACTGAGCTTAGTAAACGAGAAAAGCTTACTGCAAAATACTGTTAACCGTGTACTACAAGTTACAAGCGCAGACAAAGTACTGGTTATACCTGAAATATCTCACGCACACCACGTACACGATCAGCTCAGAGAGATTAGCAAAAAGAATATCATTCTTGAACCAGGTCGCCGCGGTACTGCATCATGCTTGTTGCTTGCACTATCCGAAATTAAAAAACGCAAATGGGGTGATGAGCCCATACTTTTTCTGTGGGCTGACCACCTTGTGCGTAACGCTGATGGCTTTGCATCAACAATGCTTAAAGCGGGGGATATTGCTGAAGCAGAAAAGAAACTTGTCTTTATTGGGATCGAACCTACGTACCCTTCTACAGGCTTTGGTTACATGGAGCGTAACGGTAAGCTAAAGGGCTGGCGTGACGCGTACGATCTTATGAGCTTTAAAGAAAAGCCAGATAAGCGTACTGCAGAAAAGTTTATGGCCAGTGGTAAGTATTTATGGAACACAGGGTATTTGGTGGGGACCCTTACGACATTTGAACGTGAAATGAACGATAATTCTGCGCGCTTAACGCATGACTATGAGGCATTGTATACAAGTAAAAATCGGGACGAAACGTATTTAAAATTTGTTACTGAACCGCTTGAACTAGCGTTATCAGAAAAAGTAAAAGACGCCATTGTAGTACCGGGCAATTTCGACTGGGCGGATGTAGGATCATTTAAAGACCTACACGACATAAGCATCAAAGACGACAACGGCAACCACCGTAAAGGTGAAAAAATTGAGATCGAAAGCTCGACAAATAGCTACGTACGAAACGACACAGATGTACCCATTGCTGTAATAGGTTTAGATAATGTCGTGGTTATTAACACTAAAAATGGCGTGCTCGTAACCAATAAAAATTACGCCCAAAAAGTAGGTGATATAGCAAAACGTCTGCAGGCTTAGTTTAGTTGTTCTTGCCAGTTCCAGGAGTCTTGACAGGCGTCTTCTAGAGTCTTCTCGGCTACCCAGCTAAGTTGTGCGTTTGCCTTAGCACAATCTGCGTATGTAGCGATGATATCACCTGGGCGTCTTGCACCAAGTGTATGGGGTACTTTTTTGCCTGTTGTTGTTTCAAATGCTTTGATAACTTCCAGTACGGTTATGCCTTTACCAGTACCAATGTTAAAGACATCATAAAAACCGGCTGGTTTTGTTGCGAGATATTCGAGCGCTTTTATGTGTGCTTTTGCCAGGTCGACGACATGGATATAGTCACGCACACAGCTACCATCGGGCGTGTCATAGTCGGTGCCAAAAACGGTCAATTCATTACCAAGTCCTGCAACAGCTTGCGTGATGACAGGGAAAAGATTGCTCGGTCTACCAAGCGGCAGTTCACCAATAAGACTCGTGGGATGTGCGCCTACTGGGTTAAAGTATCGCAGAGCAACACCCTTGAGGCTTGTGCTGGCTTTTACAGCGTCACGCAGTATGGTTTCATCCATTTGCTTGGTAGCCCCATACGGCGACTCTGCAGGCTTAAGAGGCGCAGTCTCAGTAACCGGCAAGGCATCGGGCTCGCCATAGACTGTGCATGATGATGAAAATACGAGCGGTATACTCAGCTTTTCGAGTAGTTCAAGTAGGCCTACAAAGCCCGCAACATTATTCTTGTAGTATTTAAGCGGCTTCTCTGTGGATTCGCCTACTGCCTTAAATGCAGCAAAGTGAATAACGCCATCAACTGATTCTTTCGTAATTATTTCTTCCAATTTTTGGGTATCGCTAAAGTCCATTTCGTAAAACATAGGTGCTTGCTTAGCAATGGATTCGATACCTTTAAGGGTGCTTAGCAACGAGTTACTCAGGTTATCTACAATAACAACCTTATAGCCTGCAGTAAATAGCTCTACCGCTGTATGACTACCAATAAAACCAGCACCTCCCGTTACTAAAAACGTTTTCATTAGTTCTCCTTTTTTGTAATAGCTTCAATATAGTCAGTAAATTTATGCGCAAACATCTCTACGCTGAACGCCTGCGCCGACTTACGAATATTTTGCTCGGAATAGTGTGCTGGTTTAAACGCTTGCAAAGCAGCACACAGTGACGGCACGCTTTGGACATTAAAAAAGTCACCGTTTACACCTGGCTTTATATAATCTAGCGCACCCCCTTGGCTATAAGCTAAAACAGGCGTACCAGCAGCAAGTGCTTCAACAGGCGTAACCCCAAAATCTTCGTAAGCAGCAAATAAGAATGCTTCTGCAGATGCGAATTGTTTTGCAATCTCCTCATCACTCACGTTTTCTAATACTGTTACGGTATCCCCTGCCAGACGCACCAGGTTGTCGTGTTCTGGACCACGGCCAATAACGGTTAGTGGTAGCTTGAGTTCATTGGCAGCACCGATAATTATGTCGAGTTTTTTTTGTGGTACTTGGCGTGAGGCTGTTACAAATCCTCTGCGAGGATTTGATATTTGATATTTGATATTTGATATTTGAGAAAAACGTTCTGTATCAACGGGTGGGTTAATAACAACGGCGTCACGCCCATAAAATTCCTTGATCTCGGCTTTAATATGTTTAGAATTAGCAATAAAATAATCGGGACGCTGAGCAGCTTTGTAGTCCCATGAGCGTAGGGGTTTAACAAGCAGCTTAAGGCCAAAGCGAGCCAATGGATTTAAAAATCCAAAGCCGGGTTGCTCCAGATATTTGTCATAAAAACGCCAATAAAAATGCGTCGGAGTATGGCAATAGTTAACATGTAAAGTATTAGGTGGTGTTTTAATACCAAAAGCCTCACCATTGCCTGAGCTGCTAATAACCAGGTCATAGCCGCTAAAGTCTAGACGTGTGAACCACCATATTCGTAAAACGGGTAAAAATTTACGTACTTTACCGAAATGCTGCAACCAACCCGTAACAACTTTCCCATGAAGTCGTTCGCGCCATTCTGGGGTGCAGTACGAAGTATAAATAGGTGCATCAGGGTATAGTTTGTGTAACTCTTCTACAACCCGTTCTGCTCCCCCGCCCACGAGCCAGTCGTGTACGATGGCTATCTTCAGAGAGGAAATATTTGATATTTGATATTTGATATTTGAGTTAGGCATTGTTTTTGAAGTATTTTAATATAGCAGTAATTTGATTATGAACTTTATCAATAATATGCACCGCATCATCGGTTTTAGCCTGGTCAATATAATTTAGCTTAGCCGATAGATAAATGAAATTCTTTGTTTCTAAAAGTGATCCAAGTGCAATATGATAAAAATGCGATTTATCTTTTTCTGTCCCTCTTCTAAACCCCTCTGCAATATTTGCAGATACAGAACTCGCAGACCTTCTGGTTTGATTTGTTAGCGCATACTGTTCATCTTTAGGGTAGTCTTTAGTCGTGATATAAATCAAGACCGCTAAGTCCTGGGCGTCTTGCCATACGGTCATATCTTCAAATCTTGTAAGTCGGTTTGCTGTCATCTATTCATCTCAATAATAAAATATTATTTATCAAATATTCCTATAATTTACCGTACTCCCTGATGGAACAGCACAACCGAGACGGTTTTAACGACGATAACTAGGTCGCCCCAGAAGCTCCAATTCTGTACATAATACAAGTCTAATTTGCGACGTTCTTCGAATGGTATGTCACTACGTCCTGAAATCTGAGCCAAGCCCGTAAGACCGGTTTTCACGGATAGTATAAGGTTTTTCTTAGCATATTGATCAAGTTCAAAATGATCAAGCGCACGCGGTCCAACTAGGCTGATATCACCTTTTAATACATTAAAAAGCTGTGGTAACTCGTCCAAAGAATATTTACGAATAAATCTCCCGACAGTCGAAACTCGCGGATCTTTTTCAAGCTTATCACCATTGTCGCGATATTTTTTCAAAAGATCAAGACGGCTCATCTTGGCAAAACCTTCTTCAGGACTCATATGGTTATATGCGCGCTTCATTGAACGGAACTTGTAACAGCTAAACGTATTACCGAACCTGCCTAAACGCTTTGGTTTATAAAGAATCGTATCTTTAGGGTCGGATATTTTAAGCAGCAAGGCAATTAAGAACATCGGAATAGCACCTAAAATAATAAAAAACAGACTGGCAAAAATATCGAATATTCGTTTTACAATACGCCCCCACCCAACAAGTGCCGTTTGGTGTACCGCAATAACGGGAATAGACTGAAACAAATCAACCTCAATATTACCTACAAATAACTCGCTATTGCCTGGCACAAATCTATACGCTACATGGTTTTCTTGGGCGTACGTAAGAATCTCGCTGTTTGCATCGGTTGCGGCATAGAGTTCGGTTTGGATAATGCTATGGAGCGGCCTATCTTTGAGTGCTTGTATTGCCTCGTCAAAACTTCTGAATGTCGTAAGGTCAGTATCAGAACGGCCCTTTTTGCTGACGATACCAACAACTTTGTATCCAGATATATGGGTGTTTTTGATAGAGCGGATAAATTCATCGGTTATGTGCGTATCGCCAACAATAAGTACACTATTTACACCAATACCGTAGGCAAATAAACTGCGCCTAATGGCCCGTGCTAATGTGCGGAAAAGTAACATAAAACACAGTGCAAGTAAGAAGCCGTAGACCGTTACAAGACGGGCAGGAAAGATAGGGGTATTTGTAATATAACTATAGCTAATGACAAATAAAATACCGATAAAAGAACCAATTATTAGCCGGCCGAATTCGGAGAATCTATTTTCGTAGGTGTTCTTGTTATAAAGCCCAAGGAGCCCGAATATAACCAGCCAAAACGGTAGAAGTAATAAGAAAATTTTGAGGTATTCGTGCGAGCCAATAATAACTGTTGGGCGATTGTCGAGCGTAACACGCAGTATAAATGCACTTACAAAAGCTGCAACCAGTGCTAAAAAGTCGCCGACGACCAGGAAAAAGCCATAAATTAAGGATGCGTTATTCTTCATGAGCGTTGTCTTATTATAGCGCTCTTGAGCGGTTTTTGCCCCAGTCCAAGCAAAATCCCAAACCAGAGCCAAAT
>JAYTXD010000034.1:0-11504 GCA_043743105.1 Candidatus Saccharimonadota bacterium
AAGCGTAAAACCCGTTGCACCTGTCTGGGTACCCATGGTAGCTGAGGTTGATACTAGGCCTGTTGGTGTAGTACAGGCACCGGCCGCAAGTGTACAGTACAAAAACTCAATAGAGCCTACGTTAGGCGCACCCACGTTTGGAACCGTAAACGTAAAGAGATGATTTACGACGCCACCCGGCTGAGAACCACCGTCAGTAACGCCCGCCTGGAGCGTAAGGCTACGCAGCGTAATCTGGTTGGCTGATGCTACCTGAGGGGCAAACATACTTAAACTAATGCCCGCAAGTAAGACAGATACCACTGTAATAAGTGATATTGGCCTACGATTCTTTTTTAATATTTTACGCATTTTTTGTTTTGAGGCCACTGCTTTTTTGCTATGACTTTTAAGTGTTACCCCTCGATATTAACAGTAGTTTTATCCTAACGTCAAGGATTTAAGCATAATCACGACAAAACTGTGGATAAGTCTAAAACGTCGCCGTGCATAAAATGGTATGGCTGGCCGAGTATTGCCCTCCTATCGTCAAACTATCAACATTCACTATATAGCTAATAGTATAGATGGTTACTCCTGAACTTTTGGGTGCCGATACTACTGTTTCACCGCTTACATAACGATAATTATTAGATGTCCCATAGTTTGCCGTTGCCGACCCAAATCCAAACTGCCCATGATCGGGGTTAGAGCCAAATGAACTCGGCGAGGTGTTAGCTACTAAGTTAATGCCAAACTGCTCTGCCCCAGCCGTCGAAGGACCCGTAGAGGTCATGGGTGCTATAGTATGAGCGCCATTAGTTGGCGGATTGCCTAGCACCTGCACAACATAGCCATAGCTGGTATAGTTGCTTACCGCAAAAGTTGAGGTTGCCGTGGCCGTTAGGCCTGTAGAAAAACTACCAAAGCTTAGACCCGTTGATGCAACCGCAAAAGATAAGGCCGGGTCACTGGTAGTTTCGTTACCTGGGTTAGCTTGCGTGTTGGTTGCTAATTGGTTACCAAAGCCGATAATTCCGCCCGAGGTCAGGGCTTTGTAGCCCGCCGATTGCCCTTTATTGTCACCCAAGCCTCCAAGTGATGTCTCGTTAAACTGATAGTTCGTAGACTGCAACGCATAAACAGCGCCACCTGATGTTAGGAACGCCACAAGGCATGCAATAATCACAGATATATGAGTCCTCGGCTTTGTCATTATCTAATTGTTGTTTAAACAGTAGCTTTTTGCAACACCCTACGCATAGTTGGTGTAGCTTCCGCACTTTGCTGGTTTAAGGGTAAGCGGTATACTAACAAGGAAAGAAAAGGATTTAAAACTAAGATGGACAAGACGCCACCGTCTGGCTCTGACGACCAATCAAGCGGAGCACCAGCAGCCGAAGTACTAAAACCTCGTGCTGATGACGGCTCGATCCCTACTACCGAAGCTCCTTCGACAACCCTTTCTGCCACATCAGAAGAGGGCAAAAAACTCCGCCGCCGTACCTATCGCCCCAGTCATAAAGCTACCTTCATTGCCCTCGGCGTTGTAGTTGTCATACTTGCTATAAATGCTGTTGTATTGGGTTTTGTGCTCAAAAGTAAGTCGGGCTCAAGCGACCCAGGCGCTGGCCAAGTGACCATTAGCGAAGAAGTGCTTAGCAAGGTTGGCGTCAACAAAAGTACAATCGGCAACTCAGGCATACAGCTTACGATTGACCCCGACACGCAGTTTAATGGCAAACTAAAGACCGCTGGTGATGTTATTATTGGCGGCCAGCTTAAACTCAACAGCAAGTTTTCGGCAGCCGATGCTGCGCTGGCCCAGCTAGAAGCTGGCAAGACCAGCCTCACCGAGCTTAACGTAAGTGGCTCAAGCACCCTTACCGACCTCAACATCCGTAATAAACTTGCCGTTGCAGGGGCAACGCAGCTCCAAGGTGCCGTTACTATCAGTTCGTTACTCACCGTCACTAACAACTTCAACCTTGTTGGCAACTTAGCGGTAGGCGGCACTATTTCTACGACAGGCTTCGTGGCGCGCAACCTTGCAGCCACTGGCACGCTCACCATTGGTGGTCATGTTATTACTAGTGGGCTTATCCCAAACCTTGGCGCCGGTAACGCTCTTGGCTCAAATGGTACGGCTGCAATCAACGGCAATGACTCAGCAGGCACCATCAACATTGCAACAGGCGTAGGCGCAACGGCTGGCACGATTGCGACCATAGCTTTTCGTACTCAGTACAACACCATCCCTCGCATTGTCATTACGGGCGTCGGCACTGGCGCAGTCTTTTTTATTACCAACCCAACCGTTGGGGGCTTTACTGTTAATGTTGCAAGCGGCATCCCCCCGGGCGGCTACGCCGTTAACTACATTGTCGAAGAATAATAGGCAGCAGTTTAGCTATTTAAAAAGATTCGGGCTCTGCCGCCCTTTTAGCCAAAGCGACAGAAACTGCAACCCTGCCAGAGACAACATCCGGATATCTGGGGTACCCATGAAACCTGTTACATGGGGTTACATGTTAACGAAGATCATTACTTCGTCTTCACGCACTCCAGCAATCCCGCCAGTAGTAGGAAACGTTATTGTTTCTTTGTCGGTTTGGATTGCTACGTCACCTGGCGTAATGACAGAAAAGAAGTCGGCGTGGCCTGGTAAAATATCGAACTTCCCAATCCGGTTGCTTGCAGAAACAACCCTGGCATTACCTTCGTAATAAACCTGGAACGGCGAGCGAGCTATAACTTTTAGCTGGATATCCTGATCCTGCTTGTGCTTCATGCTTTTTTAGCAGGTTCTTCTGCGGGAATCTTTGATCCTTCGACTCTAGACTCTGTCGCAGAAGCTCCATCCCTGCTTGCTTCAGCAGGTTTTGCCGCTTCTGCTGGTTTAGTTTTATCATCTTCTTTAATAGTTTCCTCAGGTGGTTTTGTATCGTTTAAAATTGCTTCAATACCATCCAAGGTCTGCTCACGAGTAAAAAATTGACCTGGCTTACCGCTAAATTTTTCGGCGACCGAGAAGTCTTGTGAGAAAAATTCAATCAGTTTTTTGGCACTTTGGTAGTCCTTGCGGTCGGCAGGAGAAAGTTCGTTTTCACCGACGATGGCGATAATGTTCTTGAGACTGTCATACTTTTGCATAATGGCCTGGACCTTGCCCACAAGATCATAGTGCCGTTGCCCAACGATTTGTGGAGTCAAGAGTGAGGACGTGGTCTTAAGCAGGTCAACCGCCGGACGAATACCCTGCTCTGCAACCGCACGCGAAAGCACTAGAACAGAATCAAGCTGCTGCGAAATAGCCTGCACGGCTGGGTCGCTCAAGTCATCCGCAGGAATATAAACGGCCTGGACAGATGTTATAGACCCTTTATCAGTTGAGCTCAAACGGTCTTGCAGACGGCGCAGTTCCGAATAAACAGTCGGCGAATAACCACCTTCCGACGGGATTAAACCCAGGTTTGTTGAAAGTTCTGTGAGCGCCTGAATGTGACGATAAATATTGTCCACAAAAAATAAAATGTCACGGCCTTCTTCGTCCCGAAAATACTCTGCAGCAGTGGCGGCAGCTGGGCCCACCATAGACCTAATGGCCGGCGTGGCATCCATCTGCCCAAAGAACATCACCGTGTTTTTAAGCACGTCTGACTCTTTTAAAGTTACATACAGTTCGTTACCTTCACGGATACGCTCACCAACACCACAGTAGATTGAAATTGCGCCTTTACTACTTTTGGTAACGTTATGGATCATCTCCATCGTCAGGACAGTCTTGCCAACACCGGCACCCCCGATAATCCCAATCTTACGACCTTTAACGAACGGCGTTAAGAAATCAATTACTTTAAGGCCAGTTTCTAGCAATTCAAGCCCTTGAGTTTTGCGGTATGTCTTGATTCCTGTAGCTTCGCTGATTACTCGACGGTTATCAGTAATGTCCGGGCCGTCATCAAGCGGTTGTCCAAGTGCATTAAAGACTCGTCCCATGGTGGCCGGCCCCACCGGAACACTAACTTTTTTGTTGCTACGACTGATGGACTGGCCACACCGAAGCATTTGGCTATTAGCAAGGTTGAGGCACACTGCGCGGTTTGCCCTAAAAAAACTAACTTCCAAAAAAAGATCAGGGTAATCGTCAATTATTAGCAGCTCTCGTTCGTCAGGCCTTACACCCAATATATCAACTTCAACCGTTAAGCCACGCAATGAATGTATGACCCCAACGTACTTGGTTGGGTCCTTAATGTAAGCCACTTTTGAGGCTATTGGCTGGGCGGTAGCTGTAGTGACCGATGCGGTAGCTGCCTGAGTAGGGCCTGCGGCGGTAGGCTTGAGTGCAACCGCTACTTCAGCTGGGGGTATTGATGTGTTTGATTTATCCATTTTCGGCCAACCTTTGTCGTTTTTTACGTTTTAGCCCCACCATAACTTCTCGCGAGCGACGATCATTTTCGGACCTTTTAGCCCTATGAAAATCAAGACTATAATAATTCATAAGTTCCCACGCCCGCTTCTTGGCAGTTGCCATTGCATTAAAACGGCTGGCATCTTGCGCCAAACCAGACTCCAAAATTGCCTGACAAAACGCCAGGTTCATCATGGCTGCTTCCATTATGCCAGCAATTTCCTCCAATGATGGCTCAAAAATGGTATCTTGCGCTGTAATAATCTCTTCGCCTTCGTCTGCTGCCTCACTCATTTCGCGAATCCGTGAATGGAGGTCCAACTTCTTGATACCCTGAACGCCTAATGACACATACTCTTCGTAATACAAAGTAATCTTAGAGTAGTTAATTATGGCATCTATGACAGGGCTAACATCGATATAATTATCACTTGTTGGCACCCTAAAATACCGCTTGTAAGGAATTCCTCCTTGCTTTAATTGGTTGGCACCGTGCGTCCCCAAAACAACAATGTCGGTGTTTGAACTATCATAATCCCTTAGCATCGTCTCTATCAAACGCTGATCAATATCCCCACTCAACCCAGCTTCGGCCGAGATAATAACAAAGACTTTCCTTGGGTTCCTTAAAGGATCATCGCGGTGCGTAATTCTTGTACGCGGATCAATGCGGATTGAGCTGTAGCGCTTCCACAAAAGTTCAAAGAACTCTTTCGAAAGCTCTACCTTACTTTTTATTTTTGCCACTTGTGTACTGGCAATACTTTCAAACACGCCAGTCAAATCGGCAACTGTACCGATTTGCTGTGACTCTTTTTGAATTGAACTAGCTCTTCGCATGTTCTGCTTTCTCCATTCTGGCTGCCTCTTCCATTTCGGCCTCTGTTTGCGTAGCCGGAGGCTTAATCCCAGGTTCTGGACCAGTTGTTGATACAGGCGCTTTCTCGCCAGCTTTTAATTCTACCTTAATTGGGCTCGAGAATTTCTTCAATAGCTCCGCCTCAATTCGGTCGTAGTCGGCCTCCTCTTTAGCCTCAGCTGAACGTCTTTTTGCCTCTTCTTTGAGGGCGGTTATGTCAATCTCCAAATTGCCCTCAGCAAGCAAAATAGTTTCTAAGAAAAGCTGCTGGGTTGCTAATGAATGACGCTCTTCTGGTGGTTGTTGGAGTGCCTCATAAATCTGTTTACCCGTTAGCAAATCGATGCTTGCTTCTTTTGAAAGGCTGGAACCGAAGTGCGAAAATTCTTCAGCTTGTTTGTACTTAGCAAGCTTCTTAAACAATGTACTCGATAAGCGCTTCTGTCTGCCTGTTTGCGCCTGGCCACCAACACGAGAGACAGACAAACCAGCGTTAACAGCAGGTCGGATACCTTTGCGGAAAAGTCCTAGGTCAAAGATAATCTGACCGTCGGTTATGGACATAATACTGGTAGAAAGATAGGCCGTAATATCATCGTTTGGAGTGATAATAACCGGTAATGATGTTAGGGTTTTGTTAGTCGTAAGTAGCTTGCCGGCCCGCTCAAGTAAACTGGAGTGCGCATAAAAAATATCACCTGGGTAAGAGTCTCGTCCTGGGTCTATTTCCTGCAACAAAGAAAGCTGCCTGTATGCTTCGGCATGGCTGCTTAAATCGTCATAAATAATAATTGTGTCGCGTCCACTGTACCATATATTTTCTGCCATAGCGCACGCCGCATACGGTGCTAAATAAGATTGGGTCAACGAGTCAAAAATATCTGCCAGTACAACTATCGTATGCTCCATAGCGCCCGACTCGCGGAGGCCAGCTAACAGCATCTCAATGTCTACTTTACGTTTTCCTATAAGCACATACACAACTACACGGTCAGTACCTTCTTGGCTGGCGCTCAGCTGACTCAAAAATGTACTTTTACCAGATTTAGAGTCCCCCAAAATTGCAATACGCTGTCCAAGCACCACAGGAAAAAACATGTCGACCGCAGACACGCCACTTGCCAACTGCTCGTTTAGCATACTTCTGGCCATAATGCCTGGAGCAGGGTTAAAAATACCCGACTTTTGTTTTGCAGCAATTGGCCCCTTACCATCGAGCGGCTCACCCATTGCTGAAACCACCCGCCCAATCAGTTCGTTACCAACCGGTACGCGCAGCTCATCGTCCTGTAGTACTCCTAAAGTTCCTGGCTTCATCCTTTCAGAATCAATATTAAACAAAATTACTTTGTCGGCGTACGCTTCACGGACAATAGCCCGCTGACCGTCTTCAAACAAAACCTGCGAACCCAAACGTACACCTTCAAGGCCCTTAACTTCGATGATAAAACTATTAGAAGCTACAACTTCACCAGTAAGATTGTTTGCTTCAACGAGCTGTTGGAATGTCTGATTATCAAACACGTCTCAGCACCTCTGGAAATTTTGACCGATTAGCCAGAATAGAACGACGAAATGACCAATCATGAATATGGCTGCCGTTTTGCACAACCATGCCGCCAAGTATTGTGGAATTAAACCTAAAATCAACCAATATGTCAGGAGAGATGTTTTTGCGGCACCATTCAGTCAACGTTTTTTTCATAGAATTGCCAGCAATAGCAGCAAGTGTGATAGTAATATGGGGTAAGGTTTTTTCTAGATTATCCAGTGCAACTAAAAGCTCATCTAAAACCTTCTGGTTTAGCGGCTGTTCTGCCGCAACTTCACGTATCAATTGTTCTGCACCTTCAGATATTGCAACTGGCTTTTCTGGGGTATTTTTTGTGACTTTTGCTTTGATACTTGCCTGCGCATACCAACGGGCATAACGACGGACTTCCGTTATAAGCGCTTTCAAATCCTGCGGCGTAAAAATACTATTTTGCAGATTATTGAGCTTCATTAGGATGCAACCTCCTGCTTGAATTCTGCTTTGTGTTCTTCAAGCATTGCCACAAGATATTCCGACTGGTTGCCGAGGTCAATATTGTGTTGCAACGTTTCTACCAAGAAAGACCCCACGGCGTCGCCAAGCTTTGTATCTATCTGCTTAATTAGCCGCTGTTTTTCGAGCTCCAACTGCTGCGTGTATGCAGCCTCAATCTCAGCCTTATGTGTCGATATTTCTTGCTTAATGCTACCCATGTCAGCCTGTGCTTGCTGGGCGAGTTTAGACAACTCTATGCGGTAACGCTCCATCTCATCGCCCACAATAACACCTGCAAACCGTGTTACGAGACCGTTTATCTGCGATGCACTTTGTTCAAGATCCTTCTGTAGTACATTTACCGAATGATCCAGGGCATTTTGATACTGCACTTCAGAATTCTGCAATAAGCGCTCTTGTACATCTTTTGGAAGTTCTGGCTTATCGTTACCACGCTTTCCAGGCTTAAAGTGTGCATTCGCATGTCTAAAAATGAGCGGTGCTATAGCCCCTATGGCAAATACGTCGGCGAGTATAAATAGTTGCAAAAATAGTTTTGTCATCTTAAAGCTTCCTCAAAACCATATAAATTGCTACGACTGCGGCGGCCAGAATAATTACGATTAAAAGCGACAGTTGAATGACGTTACGATACACCGCCGACTGCGCCATAGGGTTACGGCCAACCGATATAATACTGCTATTTATCAACGAGTAGACAATGCTCACAACAACAATCAGTGTAATTATAAAAATACCGACGCTTAGCAGGATTGGTAAAGTATTTACGGTTTTGCCAGCTAATGTGTTGGCTAGGTTCTGTAAGGTTGCCGGAAGAATTGTTTTGTCTGGCTGTTTGTAAAAGTACGCAACATTTACGAGTACTGGTACCTGACCAATTTTTGCAGTGTGCTGCTGGCCACCTTTATCTTTGTAGTTTTGTACAGTTGCGGTGCTGTTTGGAAAGCTATCTTGCGCCACACCGACCACCTTAGTTGTAAGCGATGCCTTCATGCCAACCCCACTTATTGGTGAGGAAGTAATTTGATCCCCAGGGTTAATCTTGCCATTAACGTCTGCGACAAGCACTTGTTCAACACCATTTGTCACTACCTGTACCTGATTTTTGCCCCCGGACGCTATTGATAACTGGGAGTTGCCATCGGTAATAACTACCCCCAATATGCTGCCGGCATTGCTAATAGTTGCGCTACTCACATCAGTAATGGAGTCTTTTTTTAGGCTCACAATGGAACCCGCAGCCAATGGTGTGTCCGAAGTGTAACCCTGCGATATCAGGGTTGTGGCACTTACTAATACCGGAAGGATAATAATGCCTAAAAAAGCCACAAAAACGCTGAGCGAAACAAGCTGCCTATAAACACCGTACTTTGAACCAAAGCCCTTAAAGCTCCCCATAAACAATCCATGCGTGCTTGGTGCCCTCATTTCATGATTTAGTATAGCAAATAATGCTTGCGCTTACCCCATATTTCCCCACGGAACAGGTCTCGCGGGGGCCCCAAATAAAAGTTACTATAAATGTCATGTTTACCACTTATAGCCATCCATCACTCAAAATTTACACATTTTGATTTGGAATGGCTATAGTTACAGTCTTTTAGGAAAGTTGGGTTAAACGGGTTTAGTTGACGCGGCTCGGGTGGTGCTCCTATGATAAGTACATGCGATTACCTACAAAAAATAGCCAAGCCGGCTACACTCTCCTAGAACTACTGGTCGTTATCATGATGGCCTGTATTTTGATAGCATTGCTGGTCTGGCTTTAGAATTTAGTGCCGCTCAGCAACCGCAGGTGTTTCATCTTCAATCTGATTTAGATACCTCTTGTGGGCTTTGTGATGGCGGAAAATGAGGAGGGCGGACACCGCGGCCCCCAAGACCGACCCCACAGCAACAGCAACAATGACATATGGGAAGTCTTTTATTTCTTGACCGCTTCGTATTCGATCATCTGCAGCTGCAATAAGATCACTTACTTTAGGATGCTGAGGATATAATTCGTGCACTTTCTCAAAACTCAGAACCGCTTTTGAATAATGTGCGTTGTAAAAAAGGTCGATGCCTTTGTTCCACTCGGCTTGTGTCTGGCTTGAGCCGTTTAGGACAACTCCGTTGTCAGCTGCTAAGTCTTTCAAATCCTGGATGTCACGTATGTAGTTATACGTGCCGTTACCAGCCCCGCTACCATCAAAAGTATAGGTTGCGATGCCAATCACATTACCACTTTCATCAAACACCGGTCCACCGCTGTTACCGTGCCCGATCGTCGCGTCGGTTTCTATAAGCTTTTTAGAGCTTCCCGAGACAGTCTTGATTGATGACACGCGGCCTGCAGTCAACGTCGGCTTGCTGATCGAGGCATCAACAAGCCCGTTGTTTGATGCCTCACCTGGATATCCCAATATCAGTAGCCCTGCACCCTGAGAAACAGCCGAAAGCTTTCCAAGCCTGGCGACCGGATAGTCATTACCGAAGATTTTTATGATTGCCACATCAGAAGCCTTAAAAGACGCCGCTCCGTTTACGATTATGCCGTCCACGACCCGATAATCTTTTGCTATAAGCTTGGCTTTTTTGACTCCGCTTTGCTCCGCGTAAATCTGGCGATTTTTAGTATCCTTGATCATTTCTTCGATGTTGGGCTGCTTTTCATTGAGACCGACCATGAGGTTAGAGACACTATTTACGGCTGCAATCCTAGTTGGTCGGATAGAGTACATCTTGTCTACAGCGGTCGCAACTATCTCGTTAATAGTGGCGTCAGCCGAAAAATCCGTATCTCTGACTCCAGCAATGCTAGCGAGAAAATTAAATTTTGCCTGGTCGCCATTTACAAGATTTTCGACAGAGTTTTTAATGACTATATCAAGCGGATCAGACGATACGACATGTCCGTTGGTACCAATGTATCCTTGCCCGTTTATAAAAAAGCCCGAACCCGTCCCACCTTCGCAGATATCTTTTACATAAGGCGTATTATCGATAGTAATATCCATGCAGTAGAGGTTAAAGACCTTCACGACGGTTGGGCTGTAGCGCGAGCTGATCTCTTCTGAATTGTCTAAGCTGGCCGAGGCTGCACCCGCCATTCTGGTAAATAAAAGCGTATCGATCAACGAGCGGTTATCTTTTATCTTCACCACAACAGGTTTGGACGGCTTTAAAAAAGACTGCCTTCGGCTTCCAAAAACCAACGAATCAATGACAGACTTAAAGACTTCCCTGTTGCTGCCACTGCTCAAACCATACGTCACCTTAATGACTATCGCTTTGCCATTGATAGCGCTACTGTAAGTACGGAATTCGACCGGCACTTTGGACGCGATACCACTACTGAGCGCTTGCACTTTCCATTCGGTTACACGGAAAGGCATCCCACTTATAGCAGTTGTCATGCTCGAAACCATACGGACGGTAGCCTGGGCCGTATCAATGCCTGCCGAAGCAGTTGTCTTTTCCTGTTCGATAAGCACTGCATCCGTTAAGGCATTTGCCCCTATTTCGTCGAAATAATTCAGCGTAAAACTACGCTGGCTGTTTTTACTGACGTCACTGCTTCCAGTCGATATCCGGATAGTCTGATATGCCCTGTTCACCCCCAGTTCTTGGCCAATGAAAAGGTCACCGGTCGCGGTATCGATAGCACTGGCATTAAAAGTCCGCGCGTCATAACTCAAGCCAAACCCATACGTCGACGATACGTTTTGCTTGCTTGTCGTAGCCGGATTAAAGACGTCCGAAATGTAATTCTCTGCACTATTAATGCTGTTCTTGGTCTGTTCGCGGTAAATCAAAAGCCAGGTAATCAACACCGAGCTCAGAATGATGAATAAGAACAAAGCACTGACATGACGCTTGCGAAAAGGCTTGGCGTGATGATGTTTTATCTTATTGGTCTTTGTTTTTACCCCAACAACTTTTACATGTTGTGGTGGCACAACAGCGGCTACTTGAACGGTTCCTGCAGCCTTCTGAGCCCCCACAACTTTAGATTTACTAACTTTCATAATACTTATGCTCATAATACCCTGTGGAGCCCCCTCACGTAAACCCGAGTAGTTATAGCCATCCAGAAATCAAAACATGTCTTTTTGACTGCGCCTGACTGGCTATAACTACTGGTTTGCTTCGCACCATATCTATGGATATGCTTTGTTACAAAACCAGTAGTTATGTCTCAGTCATCCATCACTCAA
>JAYTXD010000035.1:0-29030 GCA_043743105.1 Candidatus Saccharimonadota bacterium
GCGACACTGAACGCGAAACAGATATTAAAGCACTACACGGCCAAATTGAAGCATTCTGGGCACAGAAGGGTTACTACCCTTCTTTGACAGACATGAACAGCCAAGCATCTGGCGGCTTTGTTTTGACAAATCTTAAGGGCCTGGATGCGGGTGCATTTAAGGATCCTAAGGGCACCGTAAGCACATTAGCAGGCACTGCTGCAGTCAGCGTCTATGCATACGCAGTTAAGAACACTGCTGGCACTAGCTGTGAAGCTGATGACACAACGTGCTCAAGCTACGTATTGACAGCGACACTTGAAGGTACACTCAATGGTTCAGCTACATATGTAAAAGATAGCTTAAACAACTAATAAAAGCTTAATTTAAAGAGGGGCCCTTCTAAAGGGCTCTTCTTTTATACCTTTCGCATAAGCAATTTGGTATACTAGTAGTAATACTTTATGTGTGGTTACAGAAGGGCACCCTGAACCGTTAAATGAATACTCAAAAATTGTTTTATAAGGATAAGCCACTTTTTGGCCTAGATATAGGAGCCAACAGTATTAAAGTCATGCAGCTTACCCGTGAAGGCAAGCAAATTGGAGTAAACGGCTACGGGGTTATACGCTTCGAAAAAACTGCAACTGAAAACGGAGTTATAACCGACTACGAAGGCCTTGCGCAGTCGATGCTCCAACTATTTGACACACACATTAACGGCAAAATATCGACTAGGCGTGTGGCTGCTACCATCCCTGCATCTAATGCCTACTCTCGGGCCATGAGCTTACCAGCAAATCTCAGCAAAAAAGAATTAGACGAAGCTGTACGCTTTGAGGCAGAGCAATATATACCTATCCCTATGGATGACCTATACATTGATTATACGTTGGGAGCAATCAAGGATGAAAATCGTGAAGTTTTGGTTGTTGCCGTACCAAAAAAAATTATAGATTCATACATGCGCTTTTTTGAACTTGTTGGGCTTGAAGTCTGCGCAATCGAAACTACCATTTCGGCTGCCAGCCGCCTCGTTGCTACAACAGATCGCACGTCTCAGACACCAAGCATCCTCATTGATCTCGGCTCAACTTCAGTTGATTTAAGTATTTACGACAAAATTCTGGTTGTTAACGGAACAGTACCTGGTGGTGGCGAGAACTTTACACAACAAATTCAGGACCGCCTCACAGTAACCAGGCAAGAAGCAGACATTATAAAAATAAAATACGGCTTAGGACGCAGCAAAAAACAAGCCGAGATCAAGCAGGCACTCAGCGGACAACTGGATCAATTAACCAAAGAAATCAGACGTGTTGTGCGTTATTATGAAGAACGTACCGAAGGCCAAAGTAAAATTGGTCAGATCATTACTATGGGCGGCGGTGCCAACATGCCTGGTTTTACAGACTACCTTACAGATACATTACGTTTGCCAACCAGGATGTCCAGCTTTTGGGGCAGTGTTAATACACACAAATTAAATCCTCCTACAGAAGGAGAACGCTCAATATATGTTAGCGTCGCAGGTGCGGCACTCATAAATCCTAAGGAGATATGGAAATGAGCATGCTCAACCTCATGCCGCCAGACGCCAGATCAGCAATATCGTACGCTCGCCATAACGCCCGCCTTTTCCGTTGGACAGTTGGCTGCTTGATTATTATTGTTGCCATGGGTGCCACCGTTGTTGTTGGTGGATTCTATATAGATAATTCAAAACACAATCTTGCCAGTTCTATAGACCAGACTAAGGCAACTATTACTGCACAGAAGCTCGATAAAGTACAAGCTCAGGCGCAAAGTCTGTCAGGGGGGGTTAAACTCATCGTGCAAGTACTCTCTAAAGAAATTCAGTTCTCCAAATTATTGCAACAAATTGGTGGGCTCATGCCAGCTGGCGCTACACTTGGTGATATTCAGCTTTCTAACAAAGTTAATGGTGCCCTAGACCTTACCGCCAATGCAGTAGACTACGAGTCTGCAACGCAGGTGCAAGTAAACCTCCAAGATCCCAAGAACAATCTTTTTGATAAAGTAGATACATTGAGCGTCAGTTGTGCAGATAGCAACGCCACAACATCGTCATCCGCCGTTGATTCACGATATAAATGCCAAATTTTAGTACGCGCATTGTTTAAATCTACCGCAGCAGTAACCTTGCTTGCTAACCCACCGACATCAGAGGTAAAAAAATAATGAATCCCAAGCGCTTTTTCTACATTATGGTCGCGTTGTTTAGCCTTAGTGTTATTGGTGGCGGTGCCATGCTATATTTTGCCAATACAATGCTTCAAAAGCGTTCGAGCAGCGTTGTGACCTTGAAACTAGATAGTACCGAAGCTGAGGCACAGCTAAGTGCATACCAGGCTGCAAAAAAAGATGTCGAAAAGTATTCGTATTTAAATGACATTATCAGTAGTGCCTTGCCGCAAGACAAAGATCAAGCTCGAACCGTCCGCGAAATATTTATTCTTGCCCAACAAGCTGGCATTAACATTAAGTCGATCCAGTTCCCTGCCTCAACGTTGGGCGCTATAACATCTGTACCAGTCGCAGCTGCAACTACTCCGGCCGCTGCTGCACCTTCATCAACGCTACCTACCGCTCCTGTTGTCACACAAGCAAAAGCAGTTACCGGCCTAAACGGCGTATACTCTATTGAGACTGTCGTGACACCGTTTGCCGATGACAAAAGCAATAAGGTCACCTATGCACAGCTTATCTCGTTCTTACAAAAAATTGAATCGAACAGGAGAGCCATGCAGGTCGCAAACATACAGCTTAACCCGCTCGGACAAAATGCATCTGACAGTATATCCTTTACACTAACACTTAATATATTTATACGACCATGAAGCTAGACATTAAACCAATACTCAAAAAACTCCAGCCTTTTATCAACTTCCTAAAAAAGGACTCTGTTGCAATATTCTTAGTTATTATTGCCATTGTGTTTGGGTTCTTAATATGGCGAATCGGGAGCCTTGCAGGCGCTGAGCCAAAACAAGATGCCATTGATGAAAAACTATTGACTATAGTGCGCCCAAAAATTGACCAAGATAGCATCCGCAAAATTAAGGCACTGCAAGATCAAAATGTTGATATTAAGTCGTACTTTGTTGATCGTAGCAACCCGTTCCAGGAGTAGCACTCTCTAAAAGCCGCCGTGTGTAATTTCAACCCTCTGCAATGGTCCCAACTTGCCTATACGTTCGATTGCTTTTTCATGATAATTAATTACTGTTTTGCGGTATAGGTCTGGGTCCGGCGTATTAGGGAATGAGAAATTATCTGCTTCGCCTGCAGTTTCTATCGTCATAGTACCGTAGTTAAATACTGTCTGGAGAATCCCTTTTTTTGTGACCGTAACGTCTTCTACATTGATCATGTTAAGGTGTGCTACTTTATTCGAAAAAAGCCCCAATTGTCGAACTTCAATAACGTTTTGATCTGTAATGAGCATTCGGTTTTGGTTATAAATCCATAGGACAATAAACGTCCCAATCGCAATTAATGCAGCAACGAGCACAAAAATAAGACTTATGAAGACTTTAGATTGACCGTTAACCGTAACGTTAATTGACCGTGCAAGCGACGGCACATAGGCAGCAAAACAAAGCATCAATAAAATCAAAATAGTACCTGTAGCAATAATAATGAAACGTCCGAGCCAATGTCGGCGAACGTCGGCAACAAGCTGTTCTTTATCATCATCAGCAACCTGTGGGTAGGCCTGCATTAATGGTTTAATTTCTTGGAGTTCGGCGTGCTTCATATTACTAGGATTATACCAGACTAGGCTGATCTGACTTACTCTTTTTGCCAAGGTGCTTGTAAGCTTTTTTGGTTGCCCTTCGGCCACGAGGCGTACGCTCAATAAGGCCAATTTGCATCAGATACGGTTCATAAAAATCCTCAATTGTAGTTGCCTCATCCCCCGTTAATGCAGCTAACGTGTTTAGGCCCACTGGGTTATCACCGTAATTTTCAATCATACGCTCAAGCAGCTGCCTGTCGGCCGGGTCAAGACCAAGTTCGTCAATGTCTAGAAGTTCAAGCGCCAAATGAGTTGTTTTAGTGTCAATCATACCGTCGCCATTGACATCGGCATAGTCACGCACCCGCTTCAGTAAACGGTTGGCAATACGCGGTGTAAGACGAGCTCTGGTTGAAAGTAGCTGAGCTGCCGCAGGTTCAATTTTGTTATCTAAAATTTTTGCCGAGCGTATAATAATCTGGGCAATTTCATCTGGAGTATAAAATTCGTGCCGATGCATCATGCCAAACCTATCCCGCAGCGGTGCCGCTAAAGCTCCGGTGCGTGTTGTGGCACCAATCAAAGTAAACTTTGGCACATCAAGCCGCATACTGCGTGCACTGGGGCCTTTGCCAAGCATAATGTCTATCTTGTAATCTTCCATGGCGCTGTACAGTACCTCTTCAACACTCCGGTGCAAACGGTGAATCTCGTCAATAAACAAAATATCGCCTTCTTGTAAATTAGTAAGTAGGCTGGCCAAGTCGCCGGCCTTTTCAATTGCCGGCCCACTCGTTATGCGTATCTGCGCACCCATTTCGTTGGCGATAACACTTGCCATAGTCGTTTTGCCAAGACCTGGAGGGCCATAGAGCAGAATATGATCAAGTGGTTCGTTACGCTTTTTAGCTGCATCAATTGCCAGCTTCAAGTTTTTCTTAAGATGCTCCTGGCCAATGTAACTCGCAAAATCTCTTGGCCGCAGAGTTACTTCGAGCTCCACCTCTGCCGGGTCGTCACTATTCGTTGTGGTAATAATTCGTTCAATCGCCATTTATATATTACCTCTTAATGCCTGCTTTACGCGCTCTTCGGTCGTCTGGCTAAGGTCAATATGCTTAAGTGCCAACATGGCGTCAAGTTCGCTGTAGCCAAGGCTCATGAGTGCTTGCGCTGCTTCGTCTTGGGCGTCTATACCGCCCCGTGTCACTATATCCTCCGCAGAGTTAGTGGCAATCAGGCCCACTTTGTCTCGTAGCTCCACGACAATTTGCTCAGCTGCACGCTTACCAACACCTTTTGCTGTTTGCAAACGTTTTACGTCTCCGCCCGCTATTGCTGCTCGTACATTTTGCGCCGAGCCAATATCAAGCACGCTCATTGCAACTTTTGGTCCCACGTTTTTAACACTCAAAAGCTGTTCGAACAGTTTTTTGTCGTCAAGTAATAAAAACCCAAACAAATCATGGACTTCTTCTTTGATGTTTTCATGAATGTAGAATTTAGCTTTTTCACCCGTTACCACGCGGTCAAGGTTACTAAGTGTCGTTAGCACGCCGTAGCCCACACCGCCAGCTAAAACCACGGCCTGTTGGCCGATTTTTTCCGATACAACACCCTCTAAAGTCGCTATCATATGCTTGCTATTATCTCATAGCTCTTCAGAAGTAACCAAATTATTGCCTGCTAAGCACGCAAGGTCATCGAATGAGTAATTGCAACAGCCAAAGCGTCGGCGGCATCATCTGGTTTTGGCACTTCTTTAAGTTGTAATATTACCCGCACCATCTCTTGTATCTGCTTCTTTTCGGCTTTACCATAGCCTGTTACAGCTTGTTTGATTTGTAACGGTGTATACTCGGCTACACGCAGTTTTGCCTGCATAGCAGTCAGTAACACTACTCCCCTTGCTTGAGCCACTGTCATGGCCGTAGTGACGTTAGTCGTAAAAAACAGTTTTTCGACAGCCATTTCTTGAGGTTTTGTTTCTGCAATAATGGCCGTAAGCTCTTCGTAAATGGTCATCAATCGCACGGCGTCTTCTTCTTTTACAGGCGTTCTTATAACACCCGCATCAACGAGCTTTAATTTACCCTTTTCAAGATCAATAATTCCAAAGCCCAAAATACCAGTTCCTGGGTCAATGCCTATAATCCTCATACGATGTCGAAGTTGATATGCGTTGCTGTAACGTCTTGGAGTTCATCAAGCGCATCCATCAGCCGCTCAATTTTTCCGGCGGTAGCTTCATCACTTATTTCTATAGTATTGGTTGGCTCGTAGCTGAGTTCGGCATCTATTACTTCGAGACCTGCGGCCTTAAGCGCATCCCGTACTTTGGCTAGATCTTTAGAAACCGTATAAATAATAGACTCTTCACCTGCTTCTTGGACGTCCTCCGCTCCTGAGTCAAGTGCGGTAAGCATAAGGTCATCTCCAACACCTTTTATGCGTATAATGCCTCTGTGTGCAAACTGGAAGGCCACAGCGCCTTTTTCGGCAATACTGCCACCATGTTTAGAAAAGGCAAATTTAACTTCCGGATATGTACGGTTAAGATTGTCGGTTGCACACTCCACTAAAATTGCCACGCCACCAGGACCGTAGCCCTCGTACATTACTTCCATGAGTTGCACGGCATCTTTATCTGACACACGCTTAATAGCACGTTCGATGTTATTAAGTGGCATGTTGGCAGCTTTAGCTTTTTCGATAGCCATTGCAAGTGCAGCGTTCATAGTGGGATCAGTTCCACCGCGGGCGGCCACGGCGATTTGGTTGCCGATACGCGTAAATACTGCGCCACGTTTTGCGTCGGTGAGGCCTTTTGCTCTTTTAATCGTTGACCATTTGGAGTGTCCCGACATGTTGTTCCTTGGTATTATTTATATCTGTTATAGTATCATTTTTACGACCCTTGTGCCAGAGCACAAACAGTACTAATAACATTGCTGTGTACATAATTATGAGCCCTCTTATACTGAGGGCCACAGATATTTTCATGTGTGGTACCCTCGAAAACATCGTAGCCATATCGAGCAAATAGGTTAGCACATAGCGCGCAGGCCATGCCAGCCAGCCAGCAACCGGCGCTATAAACATACCGGCTAAACCTGCAATAAAACTTAGCAGCATAGCAAGTGGGATCAACGGCACGACCAAAATATTGGCTGGTAGTGCAACAAAGCTCGATGTTTTAAAGATGTATAGAATTATTGGTAACGTGGCAATTTGTGCGGAAAGTGTCTCCATAATAAGCTCTCCGATTATGCCTCGCGGATCACCGTTGAATAAACGTTTCCGCAACAAAGGTCCTAAGATTAATACTCCAAAAAATGCTAAGAATGACAAGTACCAGCCAATATCAGACCAGATATAAAGAGGATTCCATAACGCAGTCGCAGCTGCTGCAAACAAAATTAATAAAAGAGGTTTGATGGTGCGACCGTAATACCACGCGCCTAAACTCAGGCTACTTATAATTGCCGCTCGTACAATCGATGCACTAAGACCAGTTACGAGCAAAAAACTCAGAATTAATGCCTGTGATCCTACATATGTCTGAAATTTTGAACGTTTTCCAAACAAGCGCCTGCTTGCACCCATCATTATAGTAAGGTTATATCCTGAAACAGCGATGATGTGGCTTAAGCCTACGGCCGAAAGAATAGCAGTAATACTTGGCGGTAATGTGTTTCGCTGGCCAATAAGTAGCCCTAGCGAAAATGATGCAAGTGGCTCTGGTAAAGTGTTTTGCAGCCCTGCGGTAAAACGCCGGGTGATGCTATACGCCACTGAATGCGAATGAGCTACAAGTTTTATATTGGCATAGCTTAGATATGCAACAACCGAACCGCGTGCAGGATAAAATTTGCCACTTACGCTTACCTTGTCCCCACGAAATACCATATTCTCCCCAAAGCCTGATACCCCAATCTTTCCTACGATTGCTTTCTGATACGGCTCGTCAAGCTGCAGCCCACCGATGTCAAAGCTCAGTTGTGAGTTTTTACCATAAACACCATCGCTGAGTACCGTTCCTGTCACCGCAACGTTGTGTTTGCTTAAGCTTGCTAACTCACGGACGTGCCTCATATATACCCCACCCCGCCACCACCCTACCGAAAAGCCGAGCAGTATAAAAGCATACAATGAAATCAACCGGGCTTTTCTAAAACTCACAATAGTAAATAGAAATAGTAATAGAACATAGAATATTGATAGTGCAGGAGTAAATCTGGACCAACCCAGGCCAAGCAAAATTGATCCGAAAAATAGTACTAGTCGGACTGTGCGCCTATAAATCTTGGGCTTATTCATTGAACAGATAATACGACCAACTACACTGGATCCAAAGCATGAGCATCTATAAAAATCTTACTGATTGACTTTTACAACAAAAAAACAGATAATAACCCCTGTTGTTTATACCATATCAACAGATATGGGCCCGTAGCTCAGCTGGTTAGAGCACCTGCCTTTTAAGCAGGGTGTCGTGAGTTCAAGTCTCACCGGGCCCTCCAATCACAAGCATTACATGCTTGACACTGTATACTACAGGGCATATACTTTGTAGTATGAAAACCGTTATTAGTGTAAAGATAGATAAAGATGTTAAAGAGTCGGCACAAGAAGTAGCAAATAGTGCCGGACTAACTATAAGTACTCTCGTGAATGCTTATTTGCGACAAGTAGCCGCAACACGCCGTATTGAATTGTATGCTCCCGAACAAATGACACCTAAACTGGAAGAGCTTATTGGTGAAGTTGAGGCCGAGCTAAAGAGTGGCCAAGTCAGCAAAGAATTCAATAGTGTCGAAGAATTTCTTACTGACTTAAAAAAGTAACATTCATGACTATTCGTTACGCACCAAAATTCAAGAAGCAGTACAAAAAACTACCTCATAAGCTACAATTGCAGTTTGATCAACGCGTTCAGTTGTTCGCGGTAGATCCTACCTTGCCTATGCTCAAAGTCCATCCATTGAAGGGTCTATATAAAGGCTATTGGAGTATGAGTGTCAGTGGTGATATCCGAGCTCTTTATATTATGGACGGCGATTCGGTCGTAATTTTTGCGCTTATCGGATCGCATAGCCAACTTTACGGTTGACTATAACTTAGTCGTGATAGCATCTATGATGGCCCTACAAGCATAAGCACTATTTACTCTGAGATTTGAGCCAAACAGCAATCTCTGCAATATCGAGATGATCTGTAGCTACTCGGACTGCAAAGTCCTCCAAAAGCTTTGGAGAAGCTTTAAGGCTCAAGTTGTTTCTAGCCAAAAAAATGCCACAGACTGTAATTGCAGTGCGCTTATTACCATCGATAAAAGGATGATCCCCTATAATATTTCGTAGATAGACAGCAGCCTTTTCGTATTTAGTTTTGTATTGCTCCTCATCGAAGACTATTTGTCCTGGGGCTATGACAACCGATTGTAGACGAGCCTCGTCTCTGACTCCATGAGAGCCCCCAAAATCTTCAATTAGTTGGAAATGCAAGCGAAGCACTTCTTCGAGATTTATATAACTGGCGTTCATCTATCGGCTAAGTTGTTAAGGGTTTGCCCGTATTGTGCCACGAACTTGTCATATTCTTTAAGAATCTTTTCATGTTTTTTGGGCTCACTTACAAGTTCAACTCGTACCTTCAATAAATCCCCGCGTTTAGCACCAAGCTGGGCCAAATCTTTTTTGGGCAATGTCACCCCATCGCTAGAGCCAATTTGAATAAGTTTTTGAGTAGTTTCTATCATGGTTATATTATAACAAACTTATAATTCTCGTCAACTTATTTGTAGCATAGGACGTATGGTGTTAGTTGCTATAGCCTCTACGCTGGCCCTCCAAAGATACTTAATAGATATAAATTAAAGCCCTATAAAGCACCACCGTATTACGGCACTAATTTGTATCTGTTATTTAGTTCTACTCTCTTTTGGAGTAATTTTTGGTTTTGTGCCTATCGCTATCACAATGACATCGTTTCCGTGACGCATCGCGTTGTGCTTTTTTTCGTGGTAATCTACTCGGGCTTACGCAAAATAGTGTGCCGATCTGGGACTGATTCGGCTGTGGTAAAAACTGTTTTATTAGCTGGAGGCGTATCTGTTAGATACGGTGACAGGTAAAAAACTGTTTTTACCCAGTCGAGCAGTCAGTTTAGTGTTAGTGTCAGTGTTTTTTGTGCTTATCAACTTTATGATGTTTTGGGACCGTAACTGCCATAACTGCTAAGCTAGATATAATGCCAATAACGACAATTAACTCATAATACTGGGCAATGAGGGGCCAGCCACGACTAGAGTTTAAAGTACTCTGAAACGACCCACTCAAAAACGGATAGACAATAGTAAGGCCAACAAGTGTAGAGCTGAGTGCCGGAATTACTGCCAAAAGAAGTAACGCCTTAGAAACACGTTTGCGTAATAAGATAGCGCTAAATATCCCAGGAAGTAATACCAAGGCCGCCTGAGCAACATTTGTAGACAACTGTATAGAGCCGCCAAGTGAGTGTGCCAACAAATCGGTGTCTTTACCAGCCGCACTTACAAGTACACTTCCTGCACAAACCGCAAAGAATACGACCGCCGTGTTGGTTCGAAGTAAAAGCTGCAAAGCAACTGCAATAGCAACTACGATAATGAGCGCATATATCATTTACGTATATATTACCACGAGCAGTATAACAGTATATTTTTTAGACTATGTTTTTATGGTATGTAATAAGTGATTCGGCTATCATGGCACATACACGTCGTTGTTGGCCTTCTGTCGGGAATTCATGTAAACGCAGGCCAGGTGCTGAGTTTATTTCAATTACTTTCGACTGATTTTCTGATAGTGGGCTGCTAATATCTGTTGAAAGCACATCTACTCCGCAGAGTGGTAGCCCAATGTGCTGTAACATTTCGGAAATATTTTTACATAATTCGTTATTTATATTATCTGTTACATCAAAGGTCTCACCCCCTAAGCTCACATTTGCTTTGTCTAGCACTGTAATCGATTGATTTTTTTTCGGGATTATCTCCAAGTACGCCTCGCCTTTAGCAGCGACTACTTCGTCTACCGGGGTTTTTGAAATTGATCCACGCGATTCATCTGCGCCTATTACTCCACTCCTTATTTCTGCCCTAAGTACAGACTTTTTATTGTTACTACTCCCAATTAAATCACGAATTGTACTGACTCCGTCACCTATGACGCTTGCTGGACGCCGCTCCACAGCAGCTACAAATTTGTAATCGATGAATAGTAAACGATAATCTTTTCCCGATACTTGTTGCTGTAACAATACATCAGGATGTATTGTCTGGGCCTTGATTACTGCCTTTTCCAATGTAATTTTGTCATTAATACTCAATGTTATACCGTCACCATGCGCTCCTACGCGCGGCTTTATTAAACTTAGGCCATTTTTTGCTATAAAGTTTTCAGCATCCTTAATATCCTTATAAAGCATGGTAGCGGGGGTTGGTATTCCCCAGGCATCCATAATGGCATTTGTCTTTAACTTATCATTTGTTATTGTGAGCGCTATTGCTGAATTAAATACTGAATGAAAATTTAGGCTGTATGAATGAAGGGGTATTTTGAAACCATCGTAATGTACAATAAAAAATCTTTCGATATCTTTTCCCAGCTCTTCATCAATAAGCTCGATTACAGCTCCTTTACTAATAAAGTACCATAATATAATGCGCATGCTAGAGCCATTACCTCTCATTGCATTAATTTGATTAATATCTACTGTTTTCACGTTTGAGTACCATACCTCATTTTCTTAATTTGAGCCAGAAAAATATTTTTAATATATCAAAATTATAAGTTAAAATGTGACCGGACAATTAAACCTGCGGATTTGGCTACTCCACTAGCTACTTCTATTACGAAAAAGGTATTATCTGCACAGTATTCGTTCGGATATGTACTAGGGCTAATATTTTCTTCTAGCTTTACTACATCGCCGCGTACATTAAGCCAGGCAATATCTAGATTAAAATGCATATCTTTCATCCAAATACATTGACGGCCGATACTATCAAACACAAACAACATGCCATGGCTGGTTGGCATAGAACTCCGACCGGAAAGACCTTGCGCACGTGCAGTTTCAGTATTAGCTTTTTCTAAACTCAGCACGCATTGCATTTTACCTATAGATGTATTCTGCCCACCGTTAGTAATTGTTTCGTATTTAATGCACACGTCAGTACTTTTTTGATTCTGGCCGCGCACGGTTACATAAATCAAGTCACCTAGAGCAAACAAGGATGCGGTAGCAACTACGATGATTGCTACATTAAGTAAAGTTTTAGTTGTCTTTTTCGCGGTTATTTTCATGCTTTCCACGGAAGTATAGCGTAGGGGTTACTCAGGGAGGTCAAAAGCTTTCTTAATATCTCTTACAAGCAACTGGGTTTTAATACTAATATCATCGTCTTTAGCCATTATTTTACCAAATTTCGTTATCTTAATAATACGTTTTCCAGTATCTATTACATCCCCGGCTTTGTACTTGCATACAATAAGCATCGTATCTTCGCCCTTAAGTTCGCTGATTGAGTATGCCTCTTTTTCAAATTCTAGTTTGCCGTCTTTATACTTATAAATACCTGGCCGGATAGTATGCTTTATTTCAAAGCCTTCTTCGAGCGGATTGTTAATAATCATATACGAAACAGGTTTTTTAAAACGACCAGCACTAGGAAGTTTGTCTGTG
Source organism: Candidatus Saccharimonadota bacterium (assembly GCA_043743105.1). Classification (GTDB taxonomy): domain Bacteria; phylum Patescibacteriota; class Saccharimonadia; order Saccharimonadales; family JACDBH01; genus RYN-417. The sequence continues at coordinate 12,473 of JAYTXD010000035.1, forward strand.
TCAGTAACTTCATATTCAATATTACCCAGTTCTAACGCATGAAGCAGTAGGAATGGGATCTTACCTTCAGCCAATTGCATGTCGCTGATAATATGGGAGTAACCCGTGTGACGGGCATTGATCTCAATAGCATAAACTTCGTTGTCTGGCGTAACGATAAGATCAACACCAAATATTCCTTTATAGCCGTGGCTTGCAAGCTCTGAACCGACAACTGAAGCAATTTCGCGTGACTGGTGCTGTACGATATCAGGATATTCTACACCCACTTCGCCACCGCACCATTTGGTTGTACCTTCAAGTTTGGGATTACAAAGATACTGGCTTGTGACAAGTTGGCGTTGGATACCACCGCTGAAAATACCATACTTTGTTATACATACTTGTATACTTGACGTTTGGCCAGCAACATATCGAGACACTACAACCGAACGGCCCTGCGAAAACTTTTTGAGCAGCTTTACAGCATCTACAAATTGGTCGTAATCATGTACGATATATGTACCCCGTGAGCCTGACGATTCTTCGTCCTGCAATACCATAGAACTACCTAGTTCTTCACGGAGCTCACGGTACGATGCAGCTTTGTCAAGTTCGCCAATGTATTTAATCTCATATTCGGGCATACGGATGAGGTCGGCGAATTCATCACGGAAATAGCGCTTGTTTTCGTAAGCATGCGCAATAGTCGGGGAGTTCATGAGTAATGCCAAAGGATTTACTTTATACGGTGGGTCAACGGGCGAATAAAGTATATATTTGCGCTTAGGTTCATTTTTTGTCAGCTCAACAAACCGCTTCATCTTAAGTAAGCGGCTCACGCCTTCGAGGTTATTAACTTCCATGCCAAGGTCGGTTACAGTACCTTTCAAAGGAAGTTCGTGGAGCCACTCCTGGCGCTCACCTGTAACAATTCGAAAATCATCAAAAAACTGATCATGTAGCAAGAAGGTTGTTGGATCATCATGAATAGCCCCAACCTGTGTGGAGCGGTTATACTGGATTGCGTTCGAGAGCTTATGCATAGGTGTTACCAGTCTTTTTAGTTACGTTGAAGGCCTATCATTAAATTATATCACATTATACGTTATTAATCAATAGTATTTCGTTTTTACTCAGGTTCATCAGGCAAGTTCTTAGGAAGCGTATGGACTGTGGGATACGTAGTATCCTCTTCTTTATAACACCTGCCGAGAATTATGTACACCACTATTTAGCCGACTACTATTTATAAATTACTTCTGTGCCTTGAGCACACGCAGATACACCATAGCTAAGACAGCGACAAGAACTATCGTTAGAAATATAATCAAGGTAATAAAACCTTGTTGGTCTTTGTGTGCAGACGTTTGTATGACCTTGTTTATTTGTTGCTTACGCATAATTACTACCAACTATCACGCATATGTTTATGTTTGTAAAGCGTTATCCTAACGTTTGGGCGTACAAAGTCTTATGTGGATATTTAATAACAAATTTTTAACGTCCAAAGAAACTTTTTTTATGACCTGAAGCATTTTCAAATTGTTCAAGTAGTTCTTTTTGTTCCTTATTGATGTCACGCGGGGTTTCAACATTGATAGTTAGGATGTGAGCACCGCGTGTACCGGCTCGCATGTGGGGTACGCCGTGACTCGACAGTTTAAAATCAGTACCACCTTGGGTCCCAGCCGGAATTTTCATTTTGATATTACCATCTACTGTCGCAACGTCAATTTCGTCGCCAAGTGTTGCCTGCACCATAGAGATTGTTTGTTCAGAAAGTATTAAGTCGCCTTCGCGCATAAACAACTTATGTGGCTTAACCTTGATGTTTACATACAAATCACCGCGCGGTCCATTAGCAATAGCCTCACCATGCTCTCGGAGGCGTATAGTAGCACCATCGTCAATTCCTGCGGGTATCTTAAGCGCAATTTCTTGGTTCTTGTGCTCAATTCCCTTGCCTTTACAAACCGTGCAGGCTTTTTCTGGCACCTTACCTGTGCCCTGACAGGTTGAACATACACTTGCCTGCTGAATGTTTCCAAAGATCGTACGAGTCACATTCATGACCTGGCCAGAACCCTCACAGGTGTCACATTGTTTAAGCTCGTGGCCTGGCTCAGCAGTTGTGCCTTTACAGTGGTTACACGGTGCATCCATGACCATGTTTAACTCAGCCTCCGTTCCAAACACTGCATCTTCAAAACTAATAACCATTTCGGTTTCTACATCGCGGCCTCTACGTACTCTACTGCCTCGTTGCTGTCCACCACCAAAAAAGCTGCTAAAAATATCACCAAATCCAAGATCGCCGAAATCAAAGTTTACATTCTGTCCGCCTTGACCTCCAAATCCACCGAATGGGTCGCTACCACCATTGCCGCCAACGCCTGCATGTCCAAACTGGTCGTAACGCTGGCGTTTTTTGTCATCCTTCAGCACTTCGTAGGCTTCGTTGACTTCTTTGAACTTATTTTCGTCCCCACCACGGTCAGGGTGATGTTCAATAGCGGCTTTACGAAAAGCCTTCTTTATTTCATCAGCGCTAGCAGACTTGCCAACGCCTAAAACTTCATAATAATCACGCTTGTCCATTTGTTATATTTTAGCACTTCCACCCTAAGAGTGCCAATAGGGCGTACTCATTCACAACCTTTGCAACATAAATTTAACTAAAAAGGTAAGCGTCCTAAACTGTAAATATAGCCCCCGCAAAACTGCTCCGCTATTTTTCTTCTACATCTTCTTTGTCGTCGACAACTTCGCCCTCTACAGCTTCCTTGTTTTTCTTCTTTTTTGTATCTTTGTCTTCCGCTACTTCTTCGGCTGGTGCTTCTTCTTTTGCGGCCTGTTCGTACATCTTGGCACCGATCGGCATGATCTTATCTGACAGTTCTTTGGCAGCGGCTTCCAGTGTATCCTTGTCTGCAGCTTCGTCCGCAGTGACCTTTCTTGCCGATTCAATCGCTTCATCTAGAACCTTTACGTCTTCTTCAGAAATCTTTTCTTTATTATCAGACTTCATTTTTTCAGCCTGGTATACTGCGCTATCCAATGTGTTCCTGGCATCAACACTTTCACGCTTCTTCTTGTCTTCTTCGGCATGCGCTTCGGCATCCTTTGCCATTTTTTCGACTTCATCTTTGCTGAGGCCGGAACTTCCTTGGATGGTAATGCTCTGCTCTTTGCCTGAACCTTTGTCCTTTGCAGTCACATTCAAAATGCCGTTGGCATCAAGATTAAAGGTCACTTCAATCTGTGGCACGCCGCGTGGTGCCGCTGGGATACCATCAAGCACAAAGCGTCCGAGGGACTTGTTGTCGGTCGCAAATTCGCGCTCACCCTGCAAAACATGAATTTCTACCTGGTTCTGATTATCGGCAGCTGTCGAAAATGTTTCTGATTTGGATGTAGGAATCGTAGTGTTGCGCTCAATCAGTTTGGTACTAACAGAACCCATGGTTTCGATACCAAGGCTCAATGGGGTGACATCAAGTAGCAGAACGTCTTTCACGTCACCCTGCAAGACACCGCCCTGGATTGCGGCACCAACAGCTACGACTTCATCTGGATTTACGCCCTTCATAGGGTCTTTGCCGAAGATTTTCTTGACCTGTTCCTGCACGGCTGGCATACGGGTCATACCACCGACCAACACAACTGCGTCAATGTCGCTCGCCTTCAGACCAGCGTCTTTCAAGGCTTTTTCACACGGGTCAGCGGTCTTACTAATCAGATCTCCGACAAGGCTTTCTAGCTTTGCACGAGTCAGCTTGTGCTCAAAGTGCTTTGGACCATCAGCATCAGCAGTCAAAAACGGCAGGTTGACGTTGATTTCACTTGCAGTCGAAAGTTCTATCTTGGCCTTTTCGGCTTCATCACGGAGGCGTTGCATAGCGGGCTTGTCATCAGAGATATCTATGCCATGTTCTTTTTTGAATTCAGCAGCAAAGTAGTTAACAAGCACACGGTCAAAGTCGGCACCACCAAGGTGTGTATCGCCATTTGTGCTCTTTACTTCAAAGACTCCGTCGCCAAGTTCCAAGATTGAAACGTCGAAGGTGCCACCACCAAGGTCATAGACCGCAATCTTTTCGTCTTTCTTACTGTCTTTATCAAGGCCGTATGCAAGTGCTGCAGCTGTTGGTTCGTTGATGATACGCTTTACTTCAAGACCTGCGATTTTTCCTGCGTCCTTCGTAGCTTGGCGCTGTGAGTCGTCAAAGTATGCCGGTACGGTAATGACCGCTTCAGTAACCGCTGCTCCCAAGAAGCTTTCGGCATCAGCCTTGAGCTTACTTAAAATCATGGCACTTACTTCTTCTGGGCTATATTCTTTATCACCCATTTTTACTTTTACAGAGTTGCCACTCTTAATGATTTCGTAGCCCATTAATTTCAGGTCGCGCTGGACTTCTTTGTCGTTAAAGTTACGGCCGATAAGGCGCTTTACCTCATAAATGGTGTTTTTACTGTTTGTAACTTGTTGGCGGCGGGCTAACTGCCCTACCAAACGTTCACCGTTTTTGTTAACAGCTACAACAGACGGCGTCGTGCGTGCGCCTTCTGAGTTGGTGATAATTTCAGCCTTACCAGACTGCATGACAGCCATTGCCGAGTTAGTTGTTCCGAGGTCGATTCCGATGATTTTTCCCATGATGTTTCTCCTTTTATTAGCAGTACATGTATTAGAGTGCTAATACAATTGTATCATACTAAAATTGGCACTCCTATGTCAAGAGTGCCAATTTATTATTTATTACCTGTTATTTTGTCGTAACTTTGACCATCGCATGGCGCAAAACTTCATCACCAAGGATATAGCCTGATTGCAGCTCTTCGCTCACCACTTCTTCGGTGCCTTCGCCTTCTTCCATCGCGACAGCTTCATGCATGCTTGGGTCAAAGGACTCACCGGTCGTTTTGATTCGTTGGACACCGATTTTACTTAGTGCGTCTTCAAACTGCTTCACGACTCCCTGGATACCTTTGATATAATCGTTCTTCTCCAGGTCCTTTGGAACGTGCTTAATGGCGCGTTCAAAATTGTCTATGGTTGGCAATAATTCGCGTACGACTAAGGATTTATAATAGCCCCCCATTTTTGCGCGATCTTCTTCTGATCGCCTGCGCACATTCATGGCATCGGCACGCTCACGCTGCAATGCATCAGTTAAATCAGCAATTTGCTGCTCTAGTACCTGAACTTCTTCGCTTTTTTGATTACTTTTGTCGCTTTGCTGTTTTTTACTCATATAATGCCTCCTCTAATGATTTACCAGCATGACGAACAAGGTTCATGACATCGCGGTAGCTTTGGCGGGTCGGACCTAATATACCGATGTAACTGCGATCACTATAAGGGCTTCTAAACTTGCTAATAATGAGTGTGCAGCCACTGTTGCGGCCTACTGGGTTCTCGCGGCCTATATAGACGCTGAGCGGGTCGTTGGGAGCGGCTTCGCGGAGCCATGGCTCAAGATTGTCCAGCAGCTGGGCAACTTCCTGAACTTGGCCAGGGTGCATAAATTCCGGCTGGCCAAATAGATTAGATAGGCCGGACATATACAGTTGATCGCCTAGGGTCGCCAGTCCTAAGTTGCTTGTAAGGTTAACGAGTGTATCGACAGCATTTCGAATTGTGCGTTCAGGCAAACCACCATCTTGCACACGTGTCACCAATGCTTTTTCGGCACGACGTTCGTCCGGCAGCGCCACTTGGTCGGCGAGGCTATTGACGTAAAATCTATAACCTTTGTCGGTGGGCACACGACCAGCGCTGGTATGAGGCTGCTCTATAAGGCCGTGTCGCTCAAGTTCGGCCATTTCGGCGCGAATTGTTGCGCTACTCACCTTAAAAACTTTCGATAATAAGTTACTGCCAACAGGGCTGGCAACTTCGGCGTACTGCTCTACGATTGCGAGCAACAAACTTTTTTGGCGTTCGGTCATTATGATGCTTATTATAGGCTTTTAGCACTCGAGAATCAAGAGTGCTAATTGTAACCCCATGCAACAGGTTTCATGGGAACCTCTTGCTATTAGTTCCCGAATTCGATGTAACCGTCACTGCCGGCAGCACTGTCACCCTTAACCACTGTTACATGTGCAGGGTTTGTAATGACCCCATTTTCTACCTCAACAATTGTGCGCTGGCTATCGGCGGTCGATTGATAGACAGCGGTAGGGATAAATGCTGCCACTGCAAGAAGGCCCGTTAAAACAAACCCAACGATAACAAACCGATTACGATGGACAACATCCTCGTAAAGTAGCTCAAAATTACCTGTTATAACTGCAGGGCGATCTACGTGAGCCTGAAACTTTTTGTTACGAGTAATTTTCGGGATGCGAACCATAACCCTTATTATCACACATTCTAAGCGTAAGGACTATCTATAGCCATTCATCACTCAAAATTTACACATTTTGATTTGCGGGGGCTATAGCCGCAAGGAATAGCTGGACTTCAATCAGTAATTGTTCAGCGTGGTTGCGTCCCAACTGCTGCTTTTCGGGGTCTAGCTTACGGCCATTTGCAATTTCATCAACTGCTTGAGCAGCTTCGTGAATCTCGTGGTTAATAACAAACTGAAAAAAGTCTTTGCTAAGAGCAAGTGAAATTTCTGAAACTGAACTTTCGAGACGGCGACGAACTTCTTCATCATCAATCTCGCCACGTTCGCGCAGGCGCTTCATCCACACATCAAATGCTGGTGGTAACAGAAAAATACTAAGTAAGTCCGGTTTATATGAACGGTAACTAATAGCGCCGTTAATCTCAATTTCTTTAAGAGCAATAGCACCATGGTCGTAAGCTTTACGTATTTCTTTAATATTAGCGCCGCTAACTTGCTGATTATGGACAAGACGCGCTTCTACGTATTCCCCGTTTCTAAGGCCCTTAAGTACTTCTTCCTCGGACTTAAACCAGTACACCTTGCCATTTTCTTCTAGCTTGCCGTTATCCATCCGCGGTGCACGCGTTGTATCAGACATAATCATTTGGTATCGCCCCGTCTGGACAAGTAAATTAATGAGCGTATTTCGACCAGCCGCAGTTGGTCCAACCAAGATAACCAAGGGCACCTGCGCAAACAGTTTTTTGCTAGCGTCGCTTTGCTTATAGTCTTTCAGTATTGCCTGAAACTCATCCAGGAGTCTGAGCAATGGTTTTTGTTTTATACTTTCCATATAATACTTATACCAGATTACCCCTTATAATGCCAGCGCTTTATCCCGAGCAGGCCATGCAACAAGCTCCAAATTTTTCATTAAAACTACAAACTTATACTTCGATATTTGTCAGTAAGCCAATTGTTACTTCACGGGCATGTTCTTGTACCGCAGGATTTGTAGTTCTGCCATTGGCAATCGCTTGAAAGTCTGCAATAGCGAGCAATAGATCATCGTTTACCATAAAATGATAAGTATTATCGCTGAGTGCTAGCTCCATAGATTCCTTGGCTTCAATAAATCGCTTTTTCGTCTCGCTGTCATGGTTTGCCTTAGACCGATTCATCCACTCTTTATAGCTTGGCGGTACAATATATACCGGTATAAAACTACGAAACCCTAGCCCTTTAAAAAGCTGCAATGCGCTTGCAAAGATGCCCATTGTACAAGGTCCTTCGAGTGGGTATGCTAAAGCTTTTGTGCCATAAAACTCACCTGTTTGACTAATGACATATTGTACAAACTGTCCACTTTCTAACTCAGTAAACAACTCGTCATAGTCAGTTCTAAAGTTATAATCAACACCGTCTACTTCGCGCTTACGAGGCTCCCGTGTCACATCACTCACAACATAAGGTATTGAGCTACGCTCCATGATAGTTGTCTTACCAGCCCCTGTCGCACCAACTGTAGCAATAAAATCAAGCTTGCTGAGCTGCTGCTTAACTTTGTCGCTGCAGGTATACCGCGCCTGCATTTCCCAGGCTTTGTGAATGAAAGTTTTTTTGTCCATAAATATACAATAATTATAACAAATTGAATCTGTTTTTCATCATAAGTTAAATTTTAACAACAGCCTACTGATCTAGTCGCGTTTTAGCATAACAGTAAAGGCGTCAGCAGGTATGTCTACCTTTCCAAATCGTTTCATCCGTTCCTTACCTTTTTTTTGCTTGGCAAGCACTTTTTTCTTACGCGAAACGTCCCCACCATAAAGACCAGTGGTCACGTCCTTTCGAAAAGCGCTAATATCTGCCCGTGCAATAAACCTTCCGCCGATTCCAGCTTGCAATGCAACTTGAAAGTTTTGACGAGGGATAACTTCTTTAAGCTTTTCAACTGTTTCACGACCAAGGCGATCAGCCTCTGTCTTATGTGCCATGACACTCAACGCATCTACACGGTCACCGGCCACATAAAAGTCTACACGTACAAGATTTTCGGCGCGGTAATCATCAAGTTCATAGTTAAATGACCCATAACCACTAGTAATGCTTTTTAGCTGATCATAAAAATCGGTCAAAAGATTAGCGAGCGGAGCTTCAAAGCTTACAAGCGCAAGCTGGGCATCAACATAGCTAACGTTTTTTTGAAAACCACGGCTGTTTATAATAAGCTGGATAACAGCGCCAACATAGTCTTTTGGAGCAACAATTTCGCCCTTAATCCATGGCTCGAGGATTTCTGATATGCGGGCCACGTCCGGCAGGTCTGCGGCGGATTTGATGATAATTTCTTCGCCGTTTAAAAGATGGATGTGATAATCGGTCGATGGATTGGTGATGATTATATCAAGTGCGTATTCGCGCTCAAGTCTCTCTTTGACAATGTCCATATGAAGCAGCCCTAAAAAGCCTACACGAAACCCAAAGCCAAGTACTGGCGAACTTTCGGGCTCGTAGACTAGTGCTGAGTCACTCAAACTGAGTTTTTCGATGGCATCTTTAAGCACATTATAGTTTTCGTTACTGTCCGGAAAAAGGCCCGCGTATACAAATGGCCGTACGTCTTTATAGCCCGGCAATGCTTGGGTGGCAGCGTTTTTTGATAATGTTACCGTATCGCCCACTTTAGCTTCACGGGTGCTCTTAAGGTTGGTTACTACATAGCCAATTTCTCCTGCTTTAAGTACCATCGATGGTGAGAGGTTGGGGTTAAGACTTCCAACTTCGAGCGCAAGGCCGTTTGAATCGGCCGAAATCATATGAATATGGTCGCTCTTAGAAATTTTTCCGTCAAAAACACGAACGTATAAAATAACACCGCGATAATCATCGTAATAGCTGTCAAAAATCAGCGCTCTTGTTGGCGCATCATCTTTTCCCTTAGGATTTGGGATTAGTTCTACGACCGATTTTAACACCGATTCTACTCCTATACCCGTCTTGGCACTAATAAGTAGTATGTCCTCTTTTTTGCATCCCAATAAGCTCATAACCTCAGCGCTTACACGCTCAACATCAGCCGCTGGAAGATCAATTTTGTTTATGACAGGAATAATTGTAAGGTCGGCTGCCATGGCGAGGTACACGTTGGCGAGCGTTTGCGCCTGGATACCTTGGCTAGCATCAACAACCAATATTGCACCTTCGCATGCTTCAAGACTGCGCGAGACTTCATAGCTAAAGTCAACATGTCCAGGAGTATCAATAAGGTTTAGCTCGTACTCTTTATACGTCATTCGTACTGGGGCGAGCTTAATTGTGATACCCCGTTCGCGCTCAAGGTCCATCTTATCGAGAAGCTGAGCTTTCATATCACGTTTTAGGATTGTGCCTGTTATTTCAAGCAAACGATCAGCCAAAGTAGATTTACCGTGGTCGATATGCGCAATAATACAAAAGTTTCTAATATGTTCTTGATTCATTACTACTTATTATAACAGATTGTGACCCCTGTTACCACTCTATCCGTACTGGCTTTAGTATATATTTACCAACCTTACGAAGCTTTTCGATAACGGGGATTGCTTCTTCCAAGCTAAACAACGATGATAGACCCAGGTGTACGATCATTGTGACGAGTGTTATTAGGCCAAGCTTAAAGCCAAGTGTAAATAATCCTCTATCCGTGCTGCGCAATGGAAAAACCTGGACCATTATGTAAGTTGCAACAACGCTAAAACCCGTAACCGAGAAAATCCGCCATAAACCTCCCCAAAAACGAATATCAAATAGCTTGTGATCTTTGATAAGCATCACCGTAAAGAGGACTACCACTTCTGTAGCTGCCACAATAGTTTGTGCAAGTGCCAAACCGGCAATATTGTAGTGCTGAGGTTTAGAAAGTTGCCAAGCAAGCAAAATGTTGAGTGCAATGGCAAATATTGAGACACCTAATGGTGTCCAGGTGTCTTTTTGGGCATAAAAATAACGCGAGATAATAGCATAGATGATGCGAAAGAAAATAGCTCCACACAAAAATCCAAAGATAGCCGTAATTTCGTTGGAGCCGCGGGTAAAGATTAAGCGTGCTAAATATCCACGGCCAAAAAAACAGATGACCACAAGCGGGATTGCAATCCAAATCATAGCGCGCAATATCCTTAAGAAATCTTGACGGAACAAATCTGGCCGACCTTGGCTGAGGCGCTCTGTAAGCCGAGGGAAGGCCGCGGTAGCAATAGTTGTTCCGATGAGCTGGATAGGCACCATATGGAGTGTATAGGCGTTTTCGTAATAGCTAATACTACCCGCCCCAAGCCTACTACCAAAGTTTGTCTCTACAATACTGTTAATAGAATCGATGCCTTGGTCAATTGACCGCGGCGGCAGCTGACGTAATACCCGCTTAAAATCAGGGTTCTTGAAGTTGATTTTATTATGGTAGACAAAGTCTAACCCACCAAGCCCAAACAATACGACCAATAGCTGCAAAACTGCACCAATAAACGCACCAATACCAAGCCCAACAATGCCGATGTTATCCCGAAATACAAAAATACTCGCGATAATGGCGACGTTATAAAACAATGGTGCAACTGCATAAAAGAAAAACCTACCAAATGTTTGCTGTACAGCAGTCAAAATGCCTGAGATGGTAAACAAAAATGGGTTAAAAGCCACAAAGCGCATGATAATAGCTGCATTGTGCTTTTGGTCCGGCGTAAGACCTGGGGCTACTACATGAAGTAAAGGCTCCGCAAACACTAGAATAATGACCCCAACTATACCCATTACGATAGCCAGCATATTAAGTAAGCTCGTTGCAATCTCCCAGGCACCCTTGTGATCATTTTTTTCGAGATGATCGGCAAGAATTGGTATAAATGCTACCCCTAAGGCACCAGCAGCAATAGTATAGAAAAAGAAATCGGGAATCTTAAAAGCTGCAAAAAAGGCGTCGGTACTTTGGCCGCCAAACTGAGAAAAGTTAGCATTAACTAGCTTAACGCGTAAAAAGCCTAAAATTTGCCCAAATAATGCAGCAACTATCAAAAGTGCAGCTGCATTGCCAAGCGATATCTTCTTATTGGCACGGTCAAAGAATTTGGATTTCATACTACGTATTAGTATACCCTCTAGCTGTCTAAGTTTGTGTGCGTTTTTTGGTTTACTCGGGCTTACGCAAAATGGCGTGCCGATCTGGGACTGATTCGGCTGTGGTAAAAACTGTTTTATTAGCTGGAGGCGTATCTATTAGATACGGTGACAGGTAAAAAACAGTTTTTACCCAGTCGAGCAGTGTCAGGTCAGCTCGGTAGTATGCGTAAGCCCGAGTTTATTTGACTATAGCCAAACAGACCCTCAACCTGTGTTAAGGGCTCGTTAACTGTAGGGTATTAGTAGAGTGCTGCTGTCTTTGGCATGTGAGAATCTTTGAGAATCTCTATAACTTCTGCGGCTTCAACGGTTTCTTTTTCGAGCAGGGCGTCTTTGAGCGCATCCAGTTTCTTGAGGTTCGCCTTAATGACTTCGCGGGCACGTGTTGCTGCTTCGGAGATCAGTGCTTCAACTTCGTCATCTATAGCCTTCGCTGTTTCGTCGGAGTATGTGCGTTCTTGCACCATGCGCTCGATCATCATTCCTTCTTCGACATGGAATACTTGGTTACGGAGCTTTTTGCCCATACCCTGGTTTACAATCATTTCGCGGGCAAGCTCGGCTGCTTTTTGGAGGTCACTACCGGCACCAGTTGTAACACGCTCACTACCATATCTAACTTCTTCAGCAATACGTCCACCTAGCATACGTGCCAAGATATCTTTGTACTCAATGATGCTGTGATAGCTTTTATCCTCAGGCGGTATAAACCACGTGACGCCACCAGTACCACCACGGGGGATAATAGTAACTTTGTGTACCATGTCGCTGTCGGGTAATACATGCCCAACAATTGCGTGTCCGGCTTCGTGGTAGGCGGTCATTTCTTTTTCAGAATCAGACATAATCTTACTCTTACGCTCAGGTCCTATAGCAACTTTTTCAAATGCCTGCGTTACATCATTTTGGGTAATTTCGTGTCGGTTTTCACGGGCCGCTAAGATTGCAGCTTCGTTGGCAATATTACTAAGATCAGCACCACTACTACCGGCAGATTTTGCTGCTAATGCATCAAGGTCAACGTTTTTTGCAAGTGGCTTTTTGGTAAAATGAATCTTTAAAATTGCTTCACGGTCTTTACGATCTGGAAGGCCAATATTGACGCGACGGTCAAAACGACCTGGGCGGAGTAATGCCGGGTCGAGTACATCGGCGCGGTTAGTTGCGGCTAGGACAATAACGTTTGTACCTTGTTCAAAGCCATCCATTTCGACCAAGATTTGGTTGAGTGTTTGCTCGCGCTCATCATGACCACCACCCATACCACTGCCACGCCGACGGCCGACGGCATCAATTTCATCAACAAATATAATGCACGGGGAATTCTTTTTAGCCTTGGCAAATAAATCACGGACACGCGATGCACCGACACCTACAAACATTTCAACAAACTCCGAGCCGGAGATACTAAAGAACGGCGTATTTGCCTCACCAGCAACGGCGCGGGCCAACATAGTCTTGCCGGTACCAGGAGGACCAACTAGCAAAACACCCTTAGGTATACGTGCGCCAACCGCCTCAAACTTTTTAGGAAACTTCAAAAACTCCACGACTTCTTGTAAGTCTTGTTTAGCCTCATCCGACCCAGCGATATCTTTAAATGTTACTTTGTCTTTTTCGTTGCCATATAACCGCGCTTTGCTCTTACCAAAGCTCATCGCTTGGTTTCCCTGGCCTTGCGCGCCCCTGATTACAAAGAAGAATAACGCACCAAATATGATGATTGGCAAAATAATAGTAACCGCGGCGTTAGCCCATAAACTGCCGGCTTCAGATGCTTTTTTATACTCAACGGTTACTTTCGACTGATCCAGGCCGTCATCTTTGACCAAACTCGTATTAGGATCTTTTTGACTACTGATTGTTGCTTTACTCTGACCCTTTTCAGTTACTTGCAGATTTGTACCGCTAACAACAATACTAGAGTACTTTCCTGCGTTGGCATTTTGCACAACTTCGCTGAGCGCCACATTCTTTAGCGTACTCGGCTGATTGTAGCCTGCATAAATGACAGCACCAATGAGCGCCAAAATAGCTATAAAGCCAAAGTTCTTGAGCCCTTTGCGACGATTAATATTTTTCCCTGATGGTTTAAACGGTTTGTTATCCATAATTTTCCTTGCCTAAGTGTCACTTATTATACAGATAGAGTTGGCACTCGTATAGAAGCCATGCCAAAACCACTACAGATTAATGAGCTTAGCTGTCTTTTTACCAAATACAATTTGGTAGTTCTTATCTAGTACGAGCGTTGTTTTAGGCCGAGCCGTTTTTATGGCAATTGTTGCCTTTTCTAATTGTTTTCGGTCAAATTCTCGCTTTCCGTTACTCCGCAACCATTCGCCCACCAGCTCTCTAGCTACAAAATGCGGCAACATAGAAACGTCGTAGCGGCGAAGTGTCGTAAGCTTTGGCTGGACGTGCAACATTGTCCGCAGCTCATTGTCAATTGCGTGGTTGAGATCTGCTTGGCGACGAGTTATCTGCTTTAATTGGTTAAACTTTTCTGGAGATAGCTCGCGCACGCGGGGCAAAATACGGTGCCGTATATAATTTCGTCGATATCGCACATCTTCATTAGTGCTATCCTCTCGCCATTCCAGCTTATTGCTCATGGCATAGTCTATAAGGTGCTGTTTTGGTAAGTGCAGAAGTGGTCTTATTATTCCATCAACTGACTTTAACGAACTCAGGCCCTTACGCCCTGTGCCCCTCATAATGTTATGAGTAGCTGTTTCTAAAACGTCGTCAAAATGATGCGCCGTAATAATACCTTCGCTCCCGGTTTTTTTTTGCAGTGTCCGTAAAAACTCATATCGAGCCTTGCGTGCAGTATCCTCATTTGCACGGGGACCAAGCTTACCCTCGGCATACACAAATGGCATGTTGTACTTTCGTGCTGCGGTGGCCACAAGTTGCCTGTCTTTGCGCGAGTCATCGCGGATACCATGATCAAAATGTGCAACAGTAACTCGTACATGTGGCGTTTTGTACAAAATATCAAGTAAAGCCATCGAGTCAACGCCTCCGCTCACAGCGACAACATAGTGCCCTGGTTCAATCTTTACTGTTTTTTTAATATCCATTGCTATAATTTTAACAGGATGGATGTAAATATGCTGGTATACAATCGACACCATGCCCGAATTACTTTTTTTTGCCACTACAGAACTTGAGCAGAGATTTGATCAAACCGTTACTGTAATTTCTGTTATAATTGACCCCTAGAAATGGAAGGCTTTATAATCATAATCCAAGTGGTCGTGCTTATCGGCCTGTCGGCTATTTGTTCTGGCCTTAATTTATCGCTTATGTCACTAGACGTTAGTGATCTTGAGCGGAAAGCTAGGCACGGTAACAAAAGAGCCAAACGAATTTTGCCGCTGCGTAAAAACGCCCACTTATCGCTCGCAAGTATCCTGCTTACTAATGTTGCAGTTATATCGGCAACGTCAATTATTCTTGAGCACCGTTTTAATGGACTGATTGCAGGGACTGCCAGTACGTTACTAATTGTGGTGTTTGGCGAGATCTTTCCTCAGGCATTATTTATGAAGCATGCACTCAAAGTTACTGCGCGCCTGTCTGGCGTACTCCGTTGGATGATTGTTATCACCTATCCTGTCGCCAAGCCATTACAACTTTTGTTAGATAAATTATTCGGCCGCGAAAACAGCAAGCTCCACAGCCGCCACGAGCTCGGTATGATTATTTCTGAGCATTTGTCTAATGATAAGAGTGAACTAGATGATGACGAAGCCGAAATTATGCGCGGGGCCCTAAGTCTTAGCAGTAAACGCGTGCGTGATATAACTACCAGTATCAAGGACGTATACTGGCTTACCCTCGAGACCGTGATTGATGCCGCAAAGATTGATGAAATTAAAGAAGAAAACTGGAGCCGCATACCCATTCTTAATAAAGAGCGCACCGAAGCTTACGGCGTACTCCTAATGAAGGACTTGGTTGATATAGACTTTGACTCTCATAGTTACCGTGTTGAAGAACTACCGCTTAAGGCTACAGAAACTGTTGGAAGCATGACCGCATTAGACACTATGTTCCGCAAGTTTATTAGTGCCCATACGCACCTTATGCCCGTCGAAAAAAACGATATGATTATTGGCATTGTTACCATCGAAGACCTTATCGAAGAAATTATTGGCCACGAAATCGAAGACGAATCCGATTTAGAGCTGTAGCCTTTCGCTAAATCTAACGCTAGCTAACAGATACGAAACATGCTACAATGCACTTTGTATTTTGCGGCGATGTAGCTCAGTTGGTTAGAGCACAGGACTCATAAGCCTGGGGTCACAAGTTCGAATCTTGTCATCGCTACCATTAAGTAAATTAAAAACCCACCAAAGGTTATGCCCTTTGGTGGGTTTTTGTTAGAGTTCTATAACTTAGCAATGTCGCTATCAATTGCGACAAATTGGATATCGCTGGTTGGCAAGAATTCGTAGGCTAGTTTTGTGAGTAATGACATGTGTTTTTTTCGCTTTCGTAACATTTTTAGTTTCATATTTTTGTTTAAGATTTTTATATTTGATCCTAACGCTACGTAGTATACATTATGCTTGTGCTTTTGTCAAGTATATACCCCTGTTTAGTTGGAAAGTTTGCATTGCTATTAATGCTTGTTCGTGCTTTACTATAGCTACAGGTACTAATCTGTTCAAACAGAGTTCGTAGCAGTTCGCCTTGATTGTGCAAGCAAGAGAGAAACAACGGTTCGCGGTTCTAAAGACGGAAAAGTGGTCGACCTGAAGTGTTAACAATCAAGGAAAACTATACAATGTACAAACTATTTGTAGGCGGACTCCCATTCTCAACTACTGATGATGAGATGAAGGAAATGTTCGCTGCTCACGGTACTGTTGCATCAGCTGTTGTGGTCAAAGACCGCGATACTGGCCGCAGTAAAGGCTTTGGCTTCGTCGAATTCGAAAACGATGAAGAAGGCAAAGCTGCTGAGAAGGCTCTTAATGGATCCGACATGGGTGGCCGTTCAATTACGGTCAACGAAGCTCGTCCAAAAGAAGACCGACCTCGCCGCGATTTTGGTGGTG
>JAYTXD010000036.1:0-21704 GCA_043743105.1 Candidatus Saccharimonadota bacterium
GTATTTCAGAATATGGAATTAAACGAAAAATCCTTATCTCTACCCCTTAAACAGCCGTTCGGGGCTATCCAAGAAATGGTTAGAAATAAGGACTGGTGCAGAGTGAAGGATTCGAACCTTCGAAGGCATAAGCCAGCAGATTTACAGTCTGCCGTGTTTGACCGCTTCACTAACTCTGCATATCAATGTAAATGTATCTCTATGGACTGTAACCGAGTGTTTAGTCTTACATATTGATCAATTTACATTTGGGGCCCCCGCAAAGCCTGCTTTGTGGGGAAATGGAGCCACCTGTCGGGTTCGAACCGACGACATTCAGTTTACAAAACTGACGCTCTACCAACTGAGCTAAGGCGGCTTATATCTGTTAAGTACCGATGCATTTTAACAGATATAAGCCGCTCTATCAATTCTTTAACTAGTACCACAGGCTGTGAGCAAACAGGTTATAGATACGCAGCCACTGTTTTTCGGTTTTTGACCACAACCCGTAGTGTCTACTCAACGGGAGCTCGAGTGTAGACATCAACTCTACGGTTGTTTTGGAGTATGCTGTTTTAAAGACGTATATACCGTGCATTGAGCTGTTCTGATGACTTTTGGGGTCGGGTATACCACCAAGGTCATATACCGTAATACCCTCTTTTTTTAGGGTTTTCATGGCCTCCCATTGCAACAAACGAGCGCCCATAAGGTTTGCCTGGGTACGAGTTGAGCCACCATCCTTGTACCAGGCGAGCGTTCCATTTGTAAGAATAATGGCACCCGAAAGCAAGTCACCTTTGTGCCAGGCAAAGAACAATCGTAAGTGATTGGTCTTTTGAAAGGCGTGCCAGTAAGCCATGGTAAACTGTTTATCGCGTATGTAAAACTTATTGCGTGTCGACGTAAGCTGCATAAGCTCATACATTTTGTCTAAGTTTTCATCTGTTAGCTTTGCTTCTTCGATACGTACGCCAAACTTTTTTGCCTGTAATACTTCATACCTGCCACGAGACTTTAAACTCATCCATAATATTTCTTCTGCAGGTGTTAGATCTAAAGTAACTGTATGACGGTACTGAACATGTTTTGACGTTTTTAGCCAGCCTGCTTGTTGCAAACTGTCAAGAAGTTCTGCATCGTATCGTTGATTGAGCTCAAGCCGCACACCAAAAGCTTTGTTTTTATACCTACCTAAAAGCTCATGCGTGAATGCGTCTACCGTGTTGCTCGTCAACCCAGCGATGCCTGGGGCGTACAAAAGGTTCCCTACGGCAGGCACGCGCCGCTTGTATATAACCGCGACTACTGGCACAGATTCAAGTTGTAGAGACTCGGGTTTCCATCCAAACTGCTGTTTTACTTCGGCCCAGGTAGATGTCTGCATGTAGTGAAGCTGTCCCTCAGTTGCAACGTTGTCTTGCATAGTCTTAGATAACAACTTTACGAGGCCTCAGTACCCTGCGTGGTTTGCCAGCAGGCATAATGAGTTTGTCGAGTTTTGACTTAATGACGTCAGCTTCGGCATGCATATCATTTGCCTCATAGGCTCTGAGCAGCAATCCGAGTGTCTCGGGGTTAGGCTCTAACTCTGCAGCCTTTTCTAGTTCTATAATCATCAACTTTTCGTTCCCAAGTTTTTCTTGTACTTTGGCGTAAGCAATATGGCGTGCGGCCAAAGTATTTTCAAGCTTAAGTGACATTTCAAACGCCTGTGCAGCCTTGTCATAGTTTTCGGTTTCAAAATAAATAAGTCCTAAGTTGTGCAAAGAAGATGCACTTGGTTGTATCGAACTGGCAATTTCAAAACAATCGATAGCATCTTTATATTCTTTTTGTTTGGCATACAAAATGCCCAGTCGGTTATATGCAGCCGCATTCTTTTGGTCGATTTTAAGAATGGTTAAAAGAGCCTTTTCGGCCCTTAAAAAACGATTTTCACGCATGCCAACTTGAGCAATATCCCAGAGCTTACCCATCCGTTCACTGATACGCTGCGAAACGTTGCTTAGTTCGGTGGCTTGTATCTTTGCTGTGCGGTAAGCAAGAAATCCAAAGCTGGCTACAAAAACAAGTTCAAACATACATAGTAGTATACCATCCTTAGATGCTGAGGAGGAGATAGTCGAGCAGGAGCTTGGTATTGGCGTTATGTCTAAGCGCCTCGTGCGCTTCCTGGACTGCCTCTAAGCTTTTTTTCCAGCGGTCGATTGCTGAGGAATTCTTAGTTTTGCTTGCATGCATGAGTGCTGCGTGCGTTATGCGGCCCAAAGCGTCCATAAGTAACAGTACGCCTGGTTTGTCTTTACTGAGTGCCTCTGTTTGCAAAACACGCTCGCCTGCGGGTTTAGCTAAAAGCTGTTTAGCAGTTTCGACCCAGGTCTTGAGTGGATGGTCTGACTCCTTAGACACAAGTGAGCTGAGCAGTCCAACCTGGCCTTGTGATAATGCATAATTACGCGACAGTTCTATGCTACTTACACCCTGTTTTGTATAAAATTCCTGAGCCATTGCTTCACTAACAGGTAAAATATCTACACGTTGTACGCGCGAATATATTGTTTCAAGGAGGCTACCGTTGGCGTCTGCAGTCAAAATAATCAGTGTGTCTGTAGGTGGTTCTTCGAGGCTTTTTAAAAAGGCGTTTTGGGCCTCAAACCGCATGCGCCCGGCGTCTATAATGGTCATAATGCGCCTGATATTTGTGTCTTTTACCGCAGGGGTTTTAAGGGTAAGCAGTCTTTGGAGCACGCGTACTTCGTCAATTGTAATGCTTGGCTCGCTCGGGTTTGTGAGTGAGTAATAGGGGTAATTATTGAGCTTTGCAGACGCTATATGTAGTACTGCTGCAGCAATTTCGTGTGCTATTTTTAGCTTGCCAGAACCTTCTGGGCCAGTCAAAATTAATCCATGTGAGGGCTTGACAGCAAATTGCTCAAGCTGAGCGCGTGTGCGCGGATGAAGCAATAGGTCATCAAACATTAGGCTTCCGTATATTTTTTAAATTCCTCGGGTAGCGGAGCTGTGAACGTCACCTGCTCCTTAGACGGCAGTGTAATGACAAGTGAGTAAGCGTGAAGCATAAGACGCTCTGCTGGCTCGCCATTATACAAATCATCGCCAACGATAGGGTGCTTAAGGTGGGTAAGATGCACACGGAGCTGGTGCGTACGACCGGTTACGGGTTTAAGCTCGAGCATTGTATAGGTTTTGTAAGCAGACACGACAGTAAAGTTAGTTACCGAATCTTTGCCACCTGGATCAACATGAAATGTCACGGGCTTTGCAGGATTGCGTGCAATCGGCATATCAATCCGTCCTTCCTCTGTTGGCATGCTACCAACAACAATGGCCATGTAGGTTTTTTGCACTTTACGATCACTGAACTGCCGCTGCAGCCAGCTGAGCGCCTCTGGGTTTTTAGCACACACCATAACACCGCTCGTAGCGCGGTCCAGTCTGTGGACTATGCCACTGCGCTCACCGGTTAATGCAGCTACTTTCTGGCGTACGAATGACGCGACTGACGGTTCGTCGAAATACCGCCCACGGGCGTGCGAAATGACACCAGCAGGCTTATTTACAACTAGGACGTCATCATCTTCATACAAAACAGGTAGTTCTATATCTGCAATAGTAATCTCGAGCGGTGAAAGGTCGACCCGTAGATTATCACCGAGACGTACTTTAATACCTGGTTTCACCGGCTTTTCGTTCATTTCGATATCGCCACTCTCAAATAGCTTGTGCAGTGCAGCACGGGGATAGGATGGAAAGTAGTCAGCAATTAATTTATCGGTGCGTTTGCCGACAAGTTCTTCTGTTACGGTTATCCATTGGCGTGGCATTATCTGAGCCCAACAGCTTTTTGAACTTTGAGCAGTGTTTTGTTAGCAACTTCATTCATAGCCGCTTCAGATGAGGCTAGCTTCGCCAGAAGGGCTGAGTCGTCTACGAGAGCCAATTGACCTTGTAAGCCCTGCAGGAAGCCCGTAATAGCTTCAGCGACGGCTTTCTTGAGGTCGCCGTAGGCTGTTTTGCCTTCCCACTGTTCATTAACGTCTGTTTGCGGACGATTGGTGGCTAAGGCAAGCAACTGCAGTAAGTTGGTTATGCCAGGCTGGTTATTCCAATCAAACGTTATTTTGCCCAAAGAATCAGTAGCAGCAATCATAATTTTCTTGGCCGCAACTTCAGGGTTATCCCCGAGGAATATAACACCTTTGCCCGTTTCGTCACTTTTGCTCATTTTTTTTGTAGGATCTTGGAGGTCCTTGATGCGTAACCCTTGGTCTTTACCAAAGAATTCATGTTGTTTTTTCACGGCTTCGGGGATAGTGAATAGTTTGCCAAAGCGAGTGTTTAGCCGTTCGCCAATATCGCGCGTAAACTCAAGGTGCTGCGACTGATCATCGCCGACTGGTACATAAATTGCTCCGTAGAGTAAGATATCTGCCGCCATAAGCACAGGGTAATTATAGAGCCCCACACCAACTCGTTCTTCACCCAACTTTGCGGATTTATCTTTAAATTCAATCATGCGACCCATTTCACCAAAGCCCGTAAAACAATCCAGTATCCAGGTTAGCTCACTATGTGCCGGTACATAACTCTGCCGATAAATGTGCACATCAGGGTGATTAAGCGGCAAGCCAGCCGCGACGAATAACCGCAAATTATGCAAAATTTGTTCTTGCAGCTGGCTATGATCAATAGGGGTCGTAAAACTGTGTAAATCTGGCACAAACAAGTTAACTTGATATTCTGATGCACGTTTTGTGGCCATGTCTATCATGGGCAAAATTGCGCCAAAATAATTCCCTAAAGTTAGGTCATTGTTGGCCCGAATGCCCGTTAAAATTACTTCTTTACTCATTACGTATAGTATACCTTATCCGTATATTTCTTTTAGGCTGTTGTTGCTAATTAGTCAACACATATACTACAATCGCAAGCGCTAAGCCTACTAGCAGTGTCAACCCTACATGGACGCGCGCACGCTTGCGTGAATAGCCATCTCTAAATTTGGTTGATGTAAACCAGATTCCAAGAAATCCGATGATGATTGCAGGGGCACGGTACACGAGAACTGATGCATAGGTAGCGATGGCAATACACACGATGTTTATAAGCACGATTGGATATAACCAATAGTCTTCTTCACGGATACGTTCGTATGGCAATTTAAACATTACCCTTATAATAAGAAATCCCCTGGTGTTTTACCAGGGGATTATCTTTATAAAGGTGAAGCGAACTAGCGCTTAGTAAACTGACGCTGTTTACGAGCCTTTTTGAGGCCGTACTTTTTACGTTCTTTTTCGCGTGGATCGCGACCCAATAGTTCAGCACGCTTAAGCGTACCTTTGAGGTCCTCGTTCATGAGTGCAAGAGTCTTTGCAATTCCAAGACGGATCGCATCAACCTGGCCAGCCATACCGCCACCAGATACGACGACGCTAACGTCAAAGGTATCTTTTTCGATGACTGCAAATGGCATCTTGAGCTCACTTAGGAGATACTCACTGTCACTAAAATATTCGGCAGCAGTTTTCTTGTTGATAGTTATATTGCCTTTACCACTCTGTAAACGTACGCGAGCTGTTGCTCGCTTGCGGCGTCCAAGAGCGTAAAAATAAGTATCTTTAGCCATGATTATTTTGTTCCTTTCTGAGCGAGCTTCTTCGCTGAGTGTACGCTAACAGCAACCGGCTGTTGAGCTGCATGGTTGTGCTCTGCACCAGCATAAACCTTAAGACGCTGTAAACGTTCAGGACGTAGCTTGTTAACGGGCAACATACCACGTACCGCAAGGGTAAGAGCCTTAGTAGGATCTTTGACCATTACTTCTTTGAAGCGCAGCTCTTTTAATCCACCTGGAAAGTGACTGTGATGATAATACATCTTGTCCTCTATCTTTTTACCAGTTACGACAGTTTGACCGGCGTTAATAACAACGACAAAGTCACCACAGTCGATGTGCTTAGTAAACATCGGCTTGCCCTTACCAGTTAGCAATGTTGCAATTTTTGTAGATACTCGGCCCAGTGGCGCTTCTGAGGCGTCGATTACGTACCACTTACGTGTAACATCTGTTGGCTTAGCTGAATATGTAGTCTTCATTATTTTGTCTCCTTGGCTGCAACGACTTTTCGTGCGGCGGCTGGCTTTGTAACAGTTTTAGCAATCAGTTCAGCATGTTTTGCGACTGGTGCGCTCTTGATGTCGTCGACAAAGCTGATTCGTGCCATCTGTGTGTTGTCACCACGGCGGAAGCCAGTCTTTTCGATACGAAGATGACCGCTAACGCGTCCGGTTAGTTTTGGTGCTATTTCATCAACGAGTTTGTGTGCAGTCGCAAGCGTATTAAGTGCACTAACAACTTGGCGACGATTGTGCAGGTCACCTTTTTTAGCCTTGGTGATGAGCTTCTCAGTGTAAGGCAGAACAGTCTTAGCTTTAGGTAGCGTCGTTTCAATGCTACCGTGCTCGATCAACGATGTAGCTAGGCCCTTAATAAGGGCTGTGCGCTGGTCTGTTTCGCGGCCGAATTTGCGGCCTTTATATCCGTGACGATGCATGATTAAAGCTCCAACTCCGCCATCTTCTCTTTAACTTCATCTAAAGCTTTGCTTCCAAAGCCTTTGAGGTCGCGAAGTTCGACATCACCCAATGAGAACAAATCCTTCAGAGTGTGGATTTCGTTGTTAATGAGCGCGTTGGTTGTACGAGCGCTCAAGTTAAGGTCTTCAATTGGGGTCATGAGTGCCGGCATTTCATCACTCTCTTCACTTATCTTAGTTGCGCTATCAATAAGAGGCGCTGGGGCTTCAACTCGAGTTTGACCAGCTAGCGCAGTGTATTGGTTAACCAAAATAGCACTTGCTTCTTCAAATGCGTCACGTGGTGTGATTGAAGCGTCTGTTTCAACTGTTATAAGCAACTTGTCTAGATCAGTTGCCTGTCCAACGCGAGTGTTTTCTACTTTATAGCGTACCCGAAGGACTGGGCTAAAGATGGCATCTAGTGCAATCATATCGCTCGCCTTGCTAGTTGCGCTTTCGTCGATAGAACGATATCCGCGGCCTGTTTCAACAACTAGGTCCATCGTAAAGTTACCTTTGTTGTCGTCGATGGTGGCGATAACTTGAGTTGGGTTTACGATTTCGACATCTGAATTAACTTCAATATCTTTAGCCGTAATAATTCCCTTACCTTTTTTAACTATACGAAGTGTCTGCGGCACTTGGCTGAAGAGTCGGAATCTGATGTTCTTAAGATTGAGCATGATATCAACAACGTCTTCTTTAACACCTTTTACAGTAGTGAATTCGTGTGTTGCACCTTCGATCTTAAATGATGTGATAGCGGCACCTGCAATGCTGCTTAGCAAAACGCGGCGAAGCGAATTACCTAAGGTCATGCCGTAACCTGTGTGAAGAGGTTCAATTACAAAAGTAGTGCTTGTTGCGCTATGATCTTCGATCTTGCTTAGTGTTGGTGTGTGAATTTGCTTTGACATAATGTTTCTCGCCTCCCTAGCGTGAGTAATATTCTACGATTAATTGCTCTTTGATCTCAGGTTCGGCTTCTTCACGTGTTGGTGTGCCGATAATATTGATAGCAAGCTTCTTGCGGTTAACCTTCATCCAGCTCAAGCTGATATCCGGCACCTCTGGGCTTACTTCGTCAATCTTCTGGAAATAACTGTTGCTGGCGCTGTGTGGGCGGGCAACAATTTCGTCACCTGCTTTAACGCGAATGGATGGAATGTCGACTCTACGACCATTGACCATAAAATGACCGTGAGTGACAAGCTGACGAGCTGCTGGACGACTTGGTGCAAAGCCTGCGCGGTACACCGCATTGTCTAAGCGCTGTTCTAGCAAGCGAAGTAAAATTTGACCTGACTGGCCCTGTGCACGGTTTGCTTCAGCCATAAGATTAGAAAATTGTTTTTCTAATAGTCCGTAAAGGCGCTTTACCTTTTGCTTCTCACGAAGCTGTAACGAGTACTGGCTTGCTTTGTTGCGTTGGTTACGGCCACCCTGCATACCGGGTAGGCTCGTTCGCTTAACCATTGCTTTTAAGGCTTTGGGGTGAAGTGCGTAGCCTTCGCGACGGCTTTGTTTAACAATTGATGGTTTACTCATGGTTTAGACTCTCCGTGCTTTCTTTGGACGAACGCCACCGTGTGGCACACCAGTTACATCATGAACGGCATCAAGCATGATGCCTGCAACCTGCATAGCGCGGATTGCGGCTTCACGGCCTAGTCCGATGCCTTTAACATAAACGTCTGCCTTTGCAACACCGTGATTTTGCCTTGCTTCACTAAGAGCTTTTTCGGCTGCAACTTGTGCTGCATAAGCGGTGCCTTTTTTAGAACCACGGAAGCCACAGGCACCTGCACTTGAAAATGTAAGGGCTCCGCCTTTAAGGTCCGTAACTGTAATGATTGTGTTATTGAATGTTGCAAGTATGTGCACTTGACCGATCGGTACAGCACGCTTGAGCTTTTTGCGCTTTGGAGCGGTTGCAACTGGGGCTGCCGTTTGTTCGGTAGTCGTTACGACTTCTTCGGGTGTAGTTGTTTTATCTTCAGCCATAATATTAAGTCTTTGCCGCTACTTTCTTAGCTGTGCCACCAACAGTTATTTTCTTACCACGACGAGTACGAGCGTTGGTACGAGTGCGCTGGCCACGAGATGGCAAGTTAGCCGTATGGCGCATGCCACGGTAAGATTTGATATCTTTCAGACGCTTGATATTGGCAACAACTATACGTTGTAATTCACCTTCTACAGTGTAGTCGGCTGCAATAACTTCAGTAATACGACCAAGCTCATCATCAGTAAGGCTCTTGACGCGAACGGTCGGGTCTACTTTAGCTTTGGCTATAATAAGTTCGCTTGTCTTTGGACCAATGCCGTACACATAGGTTAGCGCAATGCCAATTTGCTTTTCAGACGGGATAGTAACACCAGCAATACGTGCCATATTTAACCTTGCCTTTGCTTGTGCTTAGGTTTGAACTTGTTGATGACGTATAAACGTCCTTTGCGTCGGACGATTTTGTCGTCGGGACTCATTTTTTTGATACTCGCACGTACTTTCATACGGATCGCTCCTCTGTGGTTGGGGTGACACACTGCGTTAATTTAATAATAATTTCCCAGGACTTCCTAGAACTAGCTAAAAAGCGCTACGACTTGCGGTACGTTATCCGACCCTTCGTGAGATCGTAAGGTGTCAATTCTACCGTCACGCTGTCTCCTGGCACGATACGGATAAAGTGCTTACGCATCTTACCTGCAACGTGTGCAATGATTTGATGGCCATTCTCAAGTTCGACTCGGAACTGCGTGCCCGGTAAGGTTTCGATTATCGTACCGGATAGTTCTATGACTTCCTTGTTTTTGACCATAAATATCAATTGTTAATTATAGCAGATAGGACAACACATTGTAAAGGGTTTGGTGCCTTTTATTACTCTGTTACGCTTTTGGCTTTTTTAGTGCGCCTGAACAATCGTTTTTTTGGCTTAGTATCAGCGTCGTCTTCGCCACCAAAATAGGTTGGCTCAGCGTATTGGTCATAAGTAACCATAAGAGCACGAGATTCAACCGCACGTAGCGTCTCTAGTGCCACAGAAACCAGGATTAAGATACTCGTCCCTCCAATGGCAATATTAACTTTTAAGAACGCTTGCGCAAGAATCGGTAACAGCGCCAGCAGACCCAGTGAAAGTGATCCAAACAGTGTGAGACGGTTTACTACTTTACTCAAATATTTTTCAGTTTGCTTTCCGGCTCGAACTTCACCAATAAAGCCACCTTGTTGTTGCAGGTTTTCTGATATTTCTTTGGAGTTGAAGGTCACGCTTGTATAGAAGAATGTAAACAACACAACCAACACAAAGTACACAATTGGGTAAATATACGGCGTAAACCCACCAACAGCAAAGGTGTTTGAACTTGGGTTCTGAAACCATGTAACTAGGTGCTTGCCAAGCGTTGCCCACTTAACTGTAGTAGAAGAACTGAGGATTTGTCCCACATAGCTTGGTACACTCAGGAATGCTACGGCAAAGATAATTGGGATTACACCCGCCGCAATCAGTTTAATCGGCAAGATGGTCGTAACACCCCCGTAGGCACGAGACCCTTGCACGCGTTTAGCATAGTTAACTGTGACGTTTCTAGCAGCCTCGTTAATTTTAACTACCAGCCAGGTTACGAGCACAATCGATGAAATCAAAATTACGGCATAATAAAACGCCGTACGGTTAAATGGTAAGTTTACTCCCAAGATATGCCACTTATGAGCACCGTCGTAAACGCTTCCAACAATGTCACTAATTGTCTTCGGTAGACCGCTAACGATACCAACTGTAATGACCAGACTAATACCGTTACCAACACTCTGCTCTGTTATAAGCTCACCAAGCCACATGAGTATCATCGAACCCCCTGTAAGAGCAGCCACCATAAGAACCCACTGTGCCAGCGTTGCTCCAGCTGTAATATCACCGAGGCCAGAATAGCTACTTGCCACCTGGCGAACAAGATAGATCATACCGATTGACTGAATAATAGCTAACGGAAACGCAATCATTCGTGTGTACTGGTTTAACTTCTTGCGTCCAAATTCACCCTCTTTGTTGAGGGCTTCAAGTTTTGGAATGGCGCGAGTTAAAAGCTGAATGATGATAGAGGCATTTATGTACGGGCCCATTCCAACAAGCATTATCGAAAAGTTCGCCAGCGCACCACCAGACAGAACGTTAATAAAGCTCACCAATGACGATGACTGCGCTGAGTTAAACGCGTTTTGAATGATTTGCTTGAGCGTTTCAGGGTTACTCAGAGGGATAGGTACGTGTGCTAGAAAACGAAATACTAGCAACATGCCAAGCACTGCTAAGATACGCTTTCGCATATCTGCATTTTTTAATGACAAACTAATCGTTTTCCAGTTCACGCCTTTTCCCCTTTGGTAATTAGTCTAACAAGTATTTAAGCGTATTTAGGCAATTTTTGCCAGCAAAACTCTAGGCTTCTTTGGTAATTTTAGCTTCGCGAGCAACCTGTGTGGTAGCCGTAAAACTGCCGCCAGCCGCTGTTACGGCTTCAATTGCAGACTTGGTAGCTAGTTGCAATTTAACAACATGTTTAGCAGTAACTTTGCCGTTGCTAATGAGCTTAACGATGCTGTGCGGGCTGGCAATGAGTCCCGCTTCAAATGCGCTGAAGTTGTCTACAGTACCTTTAATCTTCGCAAGGTCGCCAAGACCAACAAGTTCTGGCTTAATGTGATGGCTCTTAAAGCCACGGAGCTTTGGCAAGCGCTGCATAAGTGGGTTCTGACCACCCTCAAAACCT
Organism: Candidatus Saccharimonadota bacterium; assembly: GCA_043743105.1. Lineage (GTDB taxonomy): Bacteria > Patescibacteriota > Saccharimonadia > Saccharimonadales > JACDBH01 > RYN-417. The sequence goes on from JAYTXD010000036.1 coordinate 11,367, forward strand.
GGACGGCGTGATGAACCTGTACGTGAGCCGTAGCCTTTTGTACCGCGTCCTGCAGTTTTGCCTTGACCAGCGGCAATACCACGACCGACGCGACTTTTGCCTTTACCTAATTTTGTTGTGGTTGTGAGTTCGTTAAACTTCATTTATTTAGCCTCCGCAGTTGCTGCTGTAGGTTTTGCTTTAGCGGCAACTTTTTTAGCTGTCTCGTCTTTGGTTGCAAGACGCGTCGTAACCCAGTTTTTGCTTGCTTCGAGCTGTTCGAGTGCCGCTAGTGTTGCATAGGCTGTGTTAATCTTGTTGGTTGATCCGAGTGATTTACTCAGCACGTTACTAACGCCAGCAACTTCTAGGATGGTACGTACTACACCGCCTGCTATCAGACCAGTACCAGCGCTAGCTGGTTTGATCATAATCTTGGCGCCACCTACACGGCCAAGAGCTTCGTGCGGTATAGTACCTTTGTAGAGATTAACATTCATCATGTGCTTTTTAGCAACTTCTGTAGCTTTGGTAACAGCAGAAGTAACATCGGCACCTTTTGCTATACCTACACCTACTTTATGCTTGCGATCACCTACGACAACGAGTGCTTGGAAACGGAAGCGGCGGCCACCCTTAACTACTCGTGCAACACGATTGATGTGGATGATACGCTCATCAAATTGCTTCTCTTCTTGAGGTTCTTGTGGACGTCTGCGGTCATTGTTCTTTGATGGGTTCATTAGAATTCAAGTCCTCCTGCACGTGCAGCTTCTGCCAGTGCTTTAACGCGGCCATGATACTGACGACCACTGCGGTCAAATACCACTTTCGTGACTTTAGCAGCTTTGGCCTTCTTTGCAATTTCGGTTCCTGCCCATGCAGCTTTTTCGGTCATCGTGCCTTTTACAGCCTTTTGGCCAACGGTAGTCATTGCAGCGAGGGTTGTACCTTTGCTGTCGTCAATAATCTGCGCGGTAATGTGCAAGTTACTGATGTAGACGCACAAACGTGGACGTTCTGTGGTGCCAATAACAATTGCACGGATACGGTTTTTGCGCTGAGCGCGGGTATGTAGTTTTTTAGCTAGTGTATTCATGGCTATTTCTCTTTTCCTGACTTACCGGACTTGCGGATAATGCGCTCACCGACATACTTAATACCTTTGCCCTTATATGGCTCTGGCTTCTTGAGCTTGCGGATGTCTGCAGCTATTTGACCTACCTGTTGCTTGTCGATACCACTGATAGTAATGACGTTTTGCTCAAGTTTTGTTTGGATACCAGTAGGAATCTTAAAAATAACGTCGTGCGAGAAGCCTAGGTTTAACTTAAGGTCCTGGCCTTGGGCTGCAACGCGGTAACCAACACCGTTGATTTCAAGTTGTTTTGAAAATCCTGTAGTAACACCAACGACCATGTTGTTGACAAGTGTGCGCATTAAACCATGCTTTGCACGATTCTTTGGCTCATCGTTTTCACGAGTAACGACTGCTTCGTTTTCGTTGATAGTCACCGTAATACCAGGAAGTAGTACCTGACTGAGTGATCCTTTTGAACCATTCACGGTAACAGCTTCTTGGTCGACAGTGATTGTCACACCGGATGGAATTGGGATAGGTAGTTTTCCTATACGACTCATGAGCTTTCTCCTTAAAACACTTTACAAATTAATTCACCGCCAAGGTGCTGTTGCTTGGCATCTTTGCCAATCATAAGACCCTTAGAAGTGCTGACGACGACAATACCGCGTCCACGCTTGATTACTGGGATTTCTTCGGCACTGCTGTACCAACGACGCCCTGGACGGCTCAGGCGTTCGATTTCGTTAATGCGAGCGTTGCTGTCTTCGGAATTGATAGTAATGGTGAGCTGCTTATAGCCCTCTGCGTCAGTACCAACTTCAAAGGTGTCTATAAAATTCTGGTCTTTCAATACTTTAGCAACTGCAACTTTAAGGTTACTGTGAGGCATTGCTACAACATTCTTACGTACGCCAATGGCGTTTCTAATGCGTGTAAGCATGTCGGCAATTGGATCGGTCGTGATTATGCTCATAATATTACCAGCTCGCTTTCGTTACGCCCGGAATTTCGCCTTTAACAGCGTGTTCGCGGAAGCTTAAACGACTTAGGCCAAACATGCGCATGTAGGCGCGTGGGCGACCAGTTTCTGAACAACGGTTCTTGAAACGTGTTGGGCTACTATTGCGTGGCAATTTAGCCAAGCCATCAAGATCACCGAGTGCTTTAAGCTCAGCGCGCTTTGCAGCGTACTGCTTAATCATTTTTTTACGCTTTTCGTCGCGTATAATGCTAGATTTCTTAGCCATATTATCTATCTCCCTTTTCAAATGGCATACCAAATTTGGTAAGCAAAGCGCGTGCGTGCGCTGGCTCAGTTGATTTGATCGTAAATATTACTTGTAAACCGTGTGGGGTAGTCGTTTCTTCAAACGTTAGTTCTGGAAATACTGACTGTTCCGTAAGACCAAGTGCGTAGTTGCCTTGGCGGTCAAATGCTTTTGCACTGACGCCGTGGAAGTCACGCAGTCGAGGCAGTACGATGTTTACAAGGCGGTCCATGAATTCGTACATACGATCGCCGCGAAGTGTCACTTTCAAACCAATTTTGTTGCCTTCACGAAGCTTGAAACTTGCGATTGAGAGTTTTGCAACTGTTTCGACAGGCTGTTGGCCGGTAATCTTCTTCAAGGTATTTGCGGCTACTTCAATTAGTTTTTTGTCGTCTTTAGCGCGGCCAAGACCAACGTTAAGCGTAATTTTCTCGAGTTTTGGTACCTGATGAACATTTGTCAGACCGAGATCTTTCAAAAGTTCTTTCGCATACTCAGTTTTGTAAAGAGTCTTAAGCCTGGCTTCTGTTGTTGTTTGCTTTGCTGTTTTAGCAGCGGTTTTAGTGGCCATTACTTGATCTCCTTTCCTGAGCGCTTGAATACGCGAGTCTTAACACCTTTAGCGTCAATTTTGTGCTCAATCTTGCTTGCCTTTTTACTGGTTGGTTCAACGATTCCAACTTTACTTACCCAAATTGGTTTGGTAAGCTCAACAATATCGCCCTGTGGGTGCGCGCGGTTCGGCTTAACGTGCTTTTTAACGATGTTAATGCCTTCGACGGTTACTTTGTTGTCGTATGGATGCGTGGCCATGACCTTGCCAGTCTTGCCTTTATATTTACCACTACGGACAACGACTGTGTCACCTACTTTGAGACGGATCTTAAATACCGTCTTCTTTAAAGCTAAATTATTCATCTAGAGAACCTCCGGTGCAAGGCTGATGATCTTGGCGTAGCCCTGGTCACGCAGTTCACGTGGGACGGGTCCAAAAATACGAGTGCCTTTTGGCAATTTGTCATCACCGATAATGACTGCAGCGTTATCGTCGAAACGTATTGTTGATCCATCTGGGCGACGAATTGCGTTACGGGTGCGAACAACAACTGCCTTAACGACTGACTTTTTCTTTACCTGACCACTTGGGTTGGCTTGCTTAACGGTTGCGACAATGACATCACCAACGTGTGCGTAACGACGACGAGTTCCACCAAGTACACGGATACAAAGGATTTCTTTAGCGCCAGAGTTATCGGCTACTAAAAGTCGCGATTCTTGTTGGATCATTATACTTTCTCCTCTGTCTTGGCTGGCTTTTCGACAACTGCTTCTGGTTCAACATGCAAGATCTTCGCGGTTTCGACTACTTTGCTAAGCGTAAAGCGCTTGCGAGCTGAAAGTGGACGGCATTCGGTAATTTCTACCTTGTCACCTAGCTTTGCAGAGTTTTTTTCGTCATGAGCCATAATTTTCTGGGTAACAGAATACTGCTTTTTATAAATAGGGTGTGTTTTACGGGTATGCACGGTAATGACAATGGTTTTATCGCCCTTGTCGCTCGTAACAGTACCAACTAAAGTGCGCGACATTATAGGGCCTCCTTCATGAGCTGTTCGCCTAGGACTGTTAATATACGGGCCAAATCTTTACGTTTGACTCTAACAATCCGTACGTTTTGAACTTCGCCAACGTGCATCCGACGCTTTAGTTCCGCAATTTCTTCGCGGAGCACAGTAGCGCTAGTTGCCAGTTCGGCAGTTGATTGTTTACGGATATCAGTAATTTTCATGATTATTTTACCTCCTTGACAAGAAACTTAGTCTTGACAGGCAGTTTGTGTGCCGCAAGGCGCATGGCCTCACGAGCAACTTCTTCGGTTATACCATCCATCTCAAACAAAATGGTTCCGGCGTGGACTTTTGCTGCAAAATATTCTGGGTTACCCTTACCGCTACCCATTTTTACGTCCTGTGGCTTTTTAGTAACAGGAGTATGAGGGAAAATGCGGATCCAGATCTGCCCACCGCGTTTAATATAGCGGGTCATAGCCTGACGTGAAGCCTCGATTTGGCGGCTGGTAATACGCTTGTTTTCTTGCGACTGAAGAGCAAATGACCCATGAGCAATATAGTTACCGCTGGAAGCAACACCGCGGATCTTTCCTTTTCGTACCTTGCGATACTTGGTTCGGCTAGGCATTAACATATTAAGCTACCTCACCTTTATAGATCCATACTTTGATACCAATAACTCCAGCTGGCGTTTGTGCGCCTACTTGTGCATAGTCGATATCTGCGCGAAGTGTATGCAGTGGGACTGATCCCTGGATTTCTTTTTCGGTGCGGGACATATCTGCACCGTTTAAACGGCCGGACATTTGTATACGAATACCTTTAGCGCCAGCACGCATAGTAGCAGCAGATGAGCTCTTAATCGCACGGCGGAAGGCAATACGGCGCTCTAACTGGTGGGCGATGTTCTCTGCAACCAACTTAGCATACAGTTCTGGCTTCTTGATTTCTTCGATGTTCACGCGAACAGGCACTTGGTAGATCTTTTCGATTGCTGCCTTCAGCTCCTGAGCACCTGCACCACCGCGGCCGATAACAACACCAGCCTTAGCTGTAACAATAGTTACCGTAACGAGGTTAGGACTGCGTTCGATATCAACTTTATTGATGGCAGCGCGTGAACCGGTCTTTTTGTCGATCATACGGCGGACGGTAAGATCTTTTGTAAGATAATCAACATAATCGCGCTTTCCTGCGAACCATTTGCTGCGCCAGTCTTTATTGACTTGAAGGCGCATGCTGATTGGGTTTACTTTTTGTCCCATTACTTTGCTTCCTTCTTAGTTACTGGTTTGGCGGCTTTTACTTCTGCTACTTTAGCGGTAACTGGCTTTTTAACCACACGCATTTCGCCGTCTACAATCACTTTGATGTGACTGGTACGCTTCTGATATGGGTGTGCCATACCGCGTGAGACTGGGCGGAAACGCTTGCTGCGAGGGCCAGGGGTAACAGTGATTTCTGTAATACGAAGTGTGTCCGGCTTGTAACCATGGTTGTGGTCAGCATTTGCTTTTGCACTATTGATTACTTTAATGACTGAAGTGGCTGAGTTGCGTGGCGTGTGTGAAAGAATAACGAGTGCATCGGCAACGCTGCGGCCACGAACAAGGCTGGCAACAACGCTAACTTTGCGTGGAGAAATGCTGACACCTTTGGCAATTGCTTGTACTGGCATGATTTTAACCCTTCGCCATCTTACCGCCGTGAGAGCGGAACTTACGTGTTGGAGAAAATTCACCAAGCTTATGGCCAACCATGTTTTCAGTAATATACACAGGAACGTGGACTTTGCCATTGTGAACAGCGACCGTGCGGCCAACAAAATCTGGTGATATCGTACTGCTACGTGCCCAGGTCTTGATGATAGTACGGTCGTCACCACTCAAAGCTGCAATCTTCTTTGCAAGCTTTGGATCGATAAACGGACCTTTTTTTAGTGATCTACTCATGGTTTATTTCCTCTTCGCCGCGTGACGGCTCTTTACGATCATCTTAGTTGTAGACTTACGCTTACGAGTCTTAAAGCCAAGTGTTTTAATACCCCATGGTGTGCGCGGAGCAGAACCATGGTTTTTACCACCACCGACACCGTGACGTCCACCGTCACCACCACCGTGTGGGTGATCAACAGCGTTCATAACAACACCTCGTACACCAGGGCGGATGCCCTTCTTACGGTTACGTCCGGCTTTACCGATCTTGATGTTCTGGTGCTGTTCGTTACCAACGGTACCCAAGCTTGCCATACAATCAACATTTATCAAACGGATTTCGCCGGATGGCAGACGTACTTGGGCATAATCACCCTCTTTAGCCATCAGCTGCGCGTTGTTGCCAGCAGAACGTACCATCTGTGCACCTTTACCAACTTGGATCTCAATAGCATAGATGGTTGAACCAACCGGTATGTTCTTAATTGGAAGGCGGTTGCCAGCTTCAACAGGAGCATCTTCACCAGCTTGGATAATTCGGCCCTGGACAATACCAGTGCCAGCGAGGATGTAGTGGTACTTTTCATTCTGGTCTTTGATACGTGCAATACGTGCTGATCGGTTTGGGTCGTACTCGATTTCCTCAACGACTGCTTTCGTGCCAGCAGGAAGGTTGAAGTTAACGAGGCGGTAGAACTGTTTGACACCACCACCTTGGTGGCGGGTTGTAATGCGTCCCTGGTTGTTACGGCCCGACTGTTTTTTCTTGATAACAATGAGACTCTTAAGAGGCTTCTTGGTTGTGATTGTGTCAAAATCCTGCGTGGTCATGCCACGTTGGCCAGGAGTTGTTGGCTTGTAGGTGCGAATAGCCATTACTTTTGCTCCTTCTTAGCCTTTTTAGCGGCTTTTTCTTCAGCTTTTGTAACTTTTGCTTCTTCTTTTTGCTCTTCTAAAAAGAGTGGCAATATGTCACCAGAACGAAGCGTTACATAGGCTTTCTTAACATCAGAACGTACGCCAATAATAGGACGGCCACCCTTTCGGTTGCTCTGCTTTACTTTACCTTTAGTGTTAGTTGTACGGACAGAAGTTACAACAACGTCGTACTGCATAGCAACGGCACGAGCAACGGAATGCTTGTTGGTGCCCTTAGGGATTTCGAAAACGTATGTCTTAATGTTGTCACGTTGGCTCATGGCATATGCCTTTTCACTCACGCGTGGGATAAGTGTAAGATCTTTCATTACTTGACCCCTTTCGTAGCGGCAGCACTGGTTGGCGCAAGCCACTCGGCAATAATATCGAGTGATTTTTCGGAAATTATTATGCTATCAGCGTTTAACACGTCATAGACATTTAGATAACGAGCTTGAGAAACTTTAAGACCAGGGATGTTTTTAGTAGCGCGGACGACCATGTCATCCTTAACGCTTACTACGACTAAAACATTCTTAATTGCACCAAGTTTGTTCATAAGCTTAACAACTGGAGCGGTCTTGCCGTCTTTACAATCAAAGGTTTCGATAACAGAAATAACATCTGTCTTGACACTTAACGCTTGGCGGATTGCCTGGCGCTTTGTCTTAGTAGGTAGTTCTTTAGTAAAGTTTTCGTTGCCAGTTGGGCCGAAAGTAATACCGCCACCACGCCAAATTGGTACACGAATGCTACCGAAACGTGCACGGCCTGTACCCTTTTGTTTCCATGGCTTGCGACCACCACCACGAACTTCACCACGTTTCAGCGTGTGCGCATTCACGGTACGACTGTTTGACATATAGGCAGTGTAGGCTTGCTTTAATAGCTCATGATTGGTTACTTCAAGGTCAAAAATTCCTTTTGGAAGCTTTGCTGCTGCCGTAGCTTTTACGCCGGCTTTGGTATATGTAGGAACGCTCATGATTATTTAGCTCCTTTCAAAAGAACAATACTCTTACGTGGACCAGGGACGGCACCACTTACAGCGATTACGTTAAGCTCAACATCAACTAATTCAATCTTTAGGCCAGTGACAGTAACCTGATCGCCGCCCATACGTCCTGCCATACGCTTTCCCTTGAAAATGCGCTGTGGGTACATGGAACCAATTGAACCTGGCTGACGAGTGTTACCTTTTCCACCGTGCGTTTTACGTTGGCGTTTGAAGTTATGGCGCTTGATGGTTCCAGCAAAGCCTTTACCTTTTGAAGTACCCGTTACTTGGACTTCATCACCGACACTAAAAACGTCGGCCTTTAGTTCAGTGCCGACGGTTAATTCTTCCGTAATTTCATCCAAGCGGATTTCACGGATGATCTTAGATGGTGCGGTGTTCGCCTTTTTTGCATGACCTTGAGCTGGCTTGCTGGCGTTCTTGGCAACTTCTGTACCAATTTGGACCGCTTGATATCCATCAATATCAAGAGTCTTCACTTGCGTAATGACGCAAGGACTAGCGGAAAGCAAGGTAACAGCAGTAACAGTACCGTCTTCTGAGACGAGGCTTGTCATGCCGACCTTTCGTGTAATAAGTGCTTTCATAGATTCCTTATTTTTATATGAGACACAGCTATTAAAATACTTGGTTGACAGCGGTTTCCAATCTGTTGGACCTACCATTTAACCAAGTGCTGCGTACACAATTTGTTGATTTACCTTTACAGATTACCACGGGGACGTAACCCTTGTCAATCCGTTGTATAAACTACAGGGTTATATACTCCCCCAATATACGTCCATACTTTTGTTTGGCAAGATTATTGTTGATTTTGGTTATGCTAACAGTGTATCTTTATAGTGCATCTTCTTTATTGGGAGGGTGATAAGCAACTTGGTTAGGTTTTTTAGCCAAACCTTTTGTGAGCCGTAAGTGTAAGAAGGCCATGCGTTATAGCCATGTTATTGTTTCTAGGACAAAATGGGGTATCAGACGTAGGGTCGGCACTAACGCCAGGCGGCAAATTGTATTCGGTTGGTGCGAGACTCGGACTAGTATGAACCAAGGGGCTGATAACCCCGCCAGGCAATATTCGAATAGCTGGCTATATACGAAGATTACAGCCACCGGATAACGAAATAACCCCGAACTTATCAGGTCCGGGGTTATTTAATTTTTACAGTAAACTGCTCTACATCTTGATTTCGGCGTCACAGCCGGCTGGCAGGCTCAAGTTCATAAGGCTGTCGATGGTTTTTGGGGTTGGGTCAAAGACGTCAATAAGACGCTTGTGAATACGCATTTCAAACTGCTCACGTCCCTTTTTAAACACGTGCGGGCTTGTAACAACTGTGAATGTGTTGCGGCGAGTAGGAAGTGGAATTGGACCAGCTATTGTTGCACCAGTACGAAGTGCCGTATCTACAATCTGCTTTGCTGACTGGTCGATTACCTTATGGTCGTATGCCTTGAGACGGATACGAATACGTTGTTTGCCGTCAGTTTTTACTGGCGCTTGTGCTTTTGCGGGCTTTTTTTCTTCAGCCATGATATATAAAACCTTTCCTTACAGTGCGATGTAACATCTCTGCCACGCTATTGAGAGCGTATGCAAAGACTTTTAGTCATCGTCATTAATTTACTAGTCTATCTTACAACAATAACCACAATAATGAAAGTATTACTGCAATTGGTCAAATGATGTTTCCCGGTCATTTTCAGGAGTGCAGCGTGGAGCTAACAGCTGAGCACGAAAAAGGAGCTTCATTTCTGAGGCTCCTTCAAAATTCGTAATCTGGTTACGCTACAATAGTGTCATCTGGGATGAGAACCGAGCACCGAAGCGGAAGTGTACGGGTTGGTACATTGAGCACCGAACCGGAGGCTTTCGCCCAAAATACACGCTATATGTAGGCCGGGTTATTTACTTAGTGATCTTCGTCACGACACCAGCACCAACAGTACGTCCACCTTCGCGGATAGCGAAGCGCAGACCTTGTTCCATGGCGATTGGCTGGAGAAGCTTCACTTTGAAAGTGATAGTATCACCAGGCATGACCATTTCTTTGTCAGCTGGAAGTTCGACTTCACCAGTTACGTCCGTTGTACGGAAATAAAACTGTGGCTTGTAGCCCTTGAAGAAAGGAGTGTGGCGTCCACCTTCTTCTTTGGTGAGGATATAGACTTCAGCGTCGAATTCGGTGTGTGGAGTAATGGTACCTGGCTTAGCCAAAACTTGGCCGCGCTCTATGTCATCACGCTCGATACCACGAAGCAAGATACCGACGTTGTCGCCAGCCTGACCTTGGTCGAGGTTCTTTTTAAACATTTCAACTCCAGTAACGATGCTCTTACGCGTGTCCTTAAGACCAACGATTTCTACTTCTTCGTTTACTTTAACAATACCTGTTTCAATACGGCCGGTAGCTACAGTGCCACGACCTTTGATAGAGAATACGTCTTCGATGCTCATCAAAAATGGCTTGTCAAGTTCGCGCTTTGGTTCTGGAACAAAGTCGTCCATAGCCTTAACTAGTTCCATAATAGCGTCTTCAGCTTCTTTGTCGCCGGCCATAGCTTT
>JAYTXD010000037.1:0-6976 GCA_043743105.1 Candidatus Saccharimonadota bacterium
CCCTATTTTTTTACCAATACGGTGGTGGATTTTTGTTGCTTTTTTGGATGGGATTGCTTGGTGACTGTTTGCGTTACGTAGACCATTTTCAAGCATGGCACTAGTTGCATAAGTATTTGTATGTGATAGCAGAGTTGCTGCTGGATCCACCCGCACGGCTTGTGGAGCGGCTGTATCTAGGGCAGACGCTTGTGGTTTTGGCGTTACCCAAGCATCACGTACGCTACCACCAAAGCGACTTACCTTGGAGTTTTGTCTTACAACATCTGCACGGTGGCCACGCTCTGGGTTAACAGCGTGAAAAGCCTGCACTGTAGCAAGGCCAGGCGTTTGGGGTACCACATCCATGGCTATTGTCTTGCGATTGGTAATGGTAGACGGTTTTTTAACGGCGTAACGGATCAAGGTTTTGCTCGACTCTTGAGCGCGATGTAACTGTTTACTCGCAGTAGTGCTGCGTGGCGCCCGAGGTTGGCGAGCAATATCTCGCATGGTTGGTGTCAATGGTCTAAGCGGTGTAACCGGCGTCTTGACAACGCCTTCTATAATTACCCCAGTTCTTGCGTTGAAACGCTGTCCGTTGAGTTCTATGATTGATTGGTGTTCATGTTTTCCCACAGTTAAACTTTTTGTTCCTTTATGCGCTTTAATTTGGGCACGAACCTGATTATTTAATATTACTGTGCTTATGCCTGTTATGCAAGTGTTGTCTCAGTCATCTACTAAGATATGGTGCGAAGCGAACCAGTAGTTATGTCTCAGTCATCCATCACTCAAAATTTACACATTTTGTTTTGGAATGGCTATAGCAAGTAGCAACAGAAGCTGCTATAAAGTACCAGAAGAAGTATAATAAAAACACAAATGGATTTTCTAGACCCTAAACGTAAAAAAACTCATCGCAAACGCTTGCTGATAGGTTATCTCCTAATGGCTGTTGCGGTGGCTATGGGCACGCTGATATTACTTTTTAGTGCCTACGGCTATGATGTTGACCGTAAAACGGGTGATGTTATACAAAACGGTACGATTTTTGTAGACTCGCAGCCTGGTAACAGCACGATTTATCTTAATGGTCAGATACAAGGAAGTAGGACACCATCACGCATGGTTTTGCCTGGTAGCAAACAGTATACGCTCAAGCTTACTAAAGACGGCTACCGTGACTGGTCTCGAACGTTTACCCTGGAAGGTGGTAGTATTGAGCGCCTCGTATATCCGTTACTTATACCCAAGTCACTCGTAACGACCGAAATACAACTATACGCAGCTGCCCCAAGCCTTACCACTCAGAGTATTGATAAGCGTTGGTTACTCTTGCAACAGCCAGGTCAGACTTATGTATTTGAGCTCTATGACCTTAATAGTCCAAGCGCAGCCCCCACAATCTTAACAATTCCAGCAGCTATACTTACCGACCCTGCTAAGCCAGCTAGTTTAAGTGTTGTACAATGGTCTGTCGATAACCACCATGTGCTGATGCGCCGAGATTATGATGGCGCTTCGGAATACTTAATGATTGATACTGCTACAGTTGCAAGTAGTGTCAATATTAATACGACTCTCACCGTTAACCCAACGAGTGTTACACTGCGTGACAAAAAAGCCGACCAATTATATGTGTATGATAGCCTAGGCGGTGTATTGCGTCAGGGTGACCTTAAAAGCCGAACGGTTTCGGGTGCACTGCTGAATAACGTCCTTAGCTTCATCTCCTATGGGTCAGATATTATATTGTATGCCACAAAAATAGGTGCCGAAAACGGCAGCGTAGATATACGTATTCGTGAAGATGACAAAGCATCATATTTACTAAAGTCGGTAGCCGAAGCACCGATCTATTTGCTAGATGTGGATCAGATTGATGGCACGCCGTATTATGTGGTGGGTACAAACGTAGCCGATGCGGTATTTGTATACCGTGACCCTCTTCCAACGCTTAAAGGCCAACAAAACAAGGCCCTACTTATTCCTTCGGTGTTACGGCTTACTAACCCTCAGTTTGTTTCATTTTCGCCGGATGCCCACCTCATAGTAGCCCAGTCTGGTAATACCATAATCACCTACGATATAGAAGGTGATCGCCAGTTTAAGGTAGCCCTTAATCATGTTATCGAGCGTACCGAACGGTTAACTTGGATGGATAGCTTCCATTTTGCATCGTCAGACAAAGGTACCAGCTATTTATTTGATTACGAGGGCTCTAATGAGCAACCTTTGACGCCAAGCGTCACTGGATCGCCGTTCTTTACGGCGGATAAAAAGAGCGTTATTGCAGTTGCCCCATCCAAAACAGTTGCCGGCAGGTATTCCTTAACACTTACCAACCTCCAAAATAAATAGTTCGACGATATTAACTGCTATAGCCCCCCCCAAAACCAGCGTATTTGTTTTTTTGGGGGGGGCTATACCTGAAGCTAGAAAATAGCATTGATAATTCGGTGCCAAAGCGATTCGGAGTTGCCTGCGAGTACCTTTGGCTTAGCATCGGTTTGTAGAGCGGTACTAGCAGCGTTGCCGCCTGGATCTGGACTAATTTGGTCACCAATGACTACTAGGCGATTAACGTTGGTGCCTGGCGGGTCGCAGGTGATGAGAGTTGCGGTTGCATTATGGCCCGCGACAGGACTAAGGACAGTAACGTCACTAGGCGGAATCACTTTTTTCTCAAATACTTTATAGACGTAGCGCACTCCGCCCTTTTGTAAGTAAAAAGTGTCGCCTTCGTTTAGCCAACTGAGCAGTACAAACGCAAACTTATATTTACCACGATTTAAGATATTGCTGCTGCTATGGCCAAAAAATACTGCATTGCCTTGCTCGCCAGGGTTGCTTGTTGTGACATAATGCACAATTCCCCGCTCTAGGCCCGATTGGATATCGGCCTCTTCAATGGTAGGTACATCGTACACTACCGGTGCTTGGACGTTAATTTTGGGGATAATAACCTGCGGACTGGCATCAACAGCGGCGTTATTAGGATCTAGGATAAGGGGCGTGGCGCTCACGTTACGGCTTGGTGTAATAAATGGCGCTATAAAACGTTCGTTAAAAAAGCCAAATAACAAAATAATGACGACGATTGCGCCCATAGCCAGCCCAAATCCTATTGACTGTAGATGCTGCTTTTTGGATAACTTTCCGCGCACACGTACCTTGCTTGTGATTTGTTTTTTTATATCAGCAACCGAACGTGTGCCTGACAAAGTCCGCCTTGTCGTAGGACGAGGTGCTTCTGTAATAGTTGGAACCACTGGTTCCATGTGTGCCGGTATTACCTGTGCCTTAAAAAATGCAGATTGTTGCTTATTGGCGGCATAAAACTCTTGCCAGACTTCGTGCTTTTCAGCGTCTTCTAAGGCGGTGTAATAATTGTGCCAGTCAGTCTGAATGGTGGCCAGTGGTTTGCCGGATGTAGAGAGCTCATACATGAACTGTTGATGCTTTGAGCGTTTTATTGGCGAGGCAATACTTTCCACCGCCTCCTCCACGGCATCAGGTTCAGCTGCATACAATGCATTTATTTTTTCTCGTATTAGGTCGGCAGCATGGCTCTGTTGACCCGCGCTATAAGCTACCTTGCCTTTTAGGATGGCTGGCCTAGCTGCTTCTGTATTGTCTTGAATGTTATTATTCATGCTTATGCTGGTTAATGCTTGTAGTAGTATAGTATAATCTCATCTGTTCTGATACACACGCGTCAGAATGTCTTTTCTTTTTAATAGGGCGAGTGGCGGAATGGTAGACGCGCTGGACTCAAAATCCTGTGAGCGCAAGCTCGTGAGAGTTCAAGTCTCTCCTTGCCCACCATCAAAAAGAACCGACTTTAGCCTACCTAACTTTTATGCAAACAAGTGGCGTAGAAGTCAGGTATAGCCCCCAGTAAAACAAAACATGTCTTTTTGACCGTGCCTGACTGGCAATAGCTACCGGTTAGCTCCGCACCATAATCTGTGAGTTTCAAGGAGTAAACACTAAAAGTCAGGACAATTGAATTGCAATATTTTTTGCAAAGTTTTATAACTATTGTCATGAGAACTTATAACCAAACGATAGAAAATACAAGAATATACGGCATGCAAGATCCCTGCATGGCCCCTGATTTAGATAGAAGGCGTGCCTTAAAACAGCCCACTAAAGATGAACTAGCAAGGTTCCAAGATCTTGGCAGCCTTTTGCTGGGAGCACGTCATCTTATCCCTGAACGGGCGCTTGAACCAACTACGCATATTAATGCCGAACTACCAGCGCAAGGCGACACTGGCCCTGCTACGAGTTATTTGTAGGAGTAGACAAAGACGTTGTTAAGGCCTCAAATGGCTTCTTGAGGTTTTGCATCCAAAACACTGCTGCGCATGCAGCTGTTGGTACACGCCATACATCATCACCATTGCCTGTTTTGGTGCTAGATATCCAACTTTCGGCTGCGACAATGGTCACGCCTAATTGATGCGTAATAATATGCGCTGTATGTAGATTTGCAAAGTTGTAAAGCACATCAACAAGGTTGATAAGGTCGAGCTGCGTCGTTATTGCTTTATCGAAATGGCTATCACCTGCAAGTTTCTGGATTTGGCCTAGCGCACCGACGATGCACGTAGAACCGCGGTCAAGTAGCATGGCTGAGTGATCTAAAAAGTAGTCAAGCGCATCACGTGTTATAACCAATGGCCCAGTGTACTTCTGTGCAAAAGCTTCTAGCATGATAGCGGTCTCACTATTGCGCCCAAATTCCCCAGCAAGCAGCACGCAGTCTGCCCAGGCGGCATTGTCCACAAGCTCTGCAAGCGCTAATTTTGCGAAACTACCACTTGGCGTGCTTGGTGCAAACTCGCAGTTTTCGAGCGTTGCACCTACCGTTTTACGTAGGGCGTCAGGTAGTAGAACCCGTACTGTACCCGCGCCGGCTTTGACGGCTGCTTGGTAGCTTAGGCCAACATCTATAAAACCATGCGCATTACCACCGACAATGAGCAATTTGCCCGCCGCTTGTTTGCTCTCGGGCCTCGACCATAAAATGTCCGCAAAGAGTGGTGCGGCTTTTTCTTGCTTTACCCAATAGTCTTGCACAGTTCTATAATAACAGCTTTAACTGGTCTAAAGCTCGCTAGCGTTGTCACGCTGTTAAGAATCCTCAGTTTCTTTTCAGTATCTTCGGTTTATAATGAGGTTTATGAGAATACTAGTAGTCGAAGACGA
This sequence comes from Candidatus Saccharimonadota bacterium, assembly GCA_043743105.1. Taxonomy (GTDB): domain Bacteria; phylum Patescibacteriota; class Saccharimonadia; order Saccharimonadales; family JACDBH01; genus RYN-417. The sequence continues at coordinate 5,200 of JAYTXD010000037.1, forward strand.
ACCAAAAATAGCCGCCGCCATAAAGCGAGGGCTCGAACAAGAAGCATTTAGCGTTGATGTTGTTGAAGATGGTGACAGTGGCCTGAGTTATGGCCTTAGCGGTGATTATGATGCTATCGTCCTGGACTGGATGTTGCCTGGTAGTATTGACGGCAAAGCCGTATGCGAGGAACTACGTAAAAGTGGTGCAAAGCTACCGATTTTGATGCTTACTGCTCGCGATTCCGTGGGTGCCAAAGTTGCAGGATTAAATGGCGGCGCCGATGATTATTTAGCAAAACCATTTGCCTTCGATGAGCTTGTGGCTCGTATTCACGCTCTTCTCCGTCGCCCTGCCGTGCTAGAACAAACCAAATTGGGAGTTGGCAAATTGAGTCTTGAGCCTGCAACCAAAGAGGTAGCCTATGGTTCTAAAAGTGTGCACTTAACCGCTAAAGAATTTAGCCTGCTTGAGTATCTATTGCGTCACAAGGGTCGTGTTATCAGTAAGGATGAGCTTATTACCCATGTGTGGAGTGATGACGATGATATTTTGCCTAACACGGTTGAGGTGTACATTGGTTATTTACGTAACAAAATTGACAGACCATTTAAAAGCAGTCTAGTACAAACAGTGCGTGGTTTTGGGTACAAAATAACAGCCTAACTTAAGAGTACAATAACTACATGAAATCGTACCAAAAGTTGTCGCACCGCGTTCGCTTAGCTCTTACCTACCTAGGTATCATTATGGTTTTATCACTCGGTTTTAGTGCGCTTTTTTACCGCGAATCAACTTACGAAGTAGGTACGGGTTTTAGGCGCCAAACAAATCAGCTGCGTCAAAATATATATTTTGCTCCGCCAGCTGCGCTAGAAAGAATCCGTGATGATGGTCTCAAGCACTTTCGCTCCAACCTCTTTTGGCGCCTTGTTATTCTAAACCTTGTTATGCTTGCTGCAGGTACGGCCGTAAGCCTGTATCTAGCCGAACGTAGCCTAGAGCCACTCGAAGATGCTATGGCAGCCCAGGGACGTTTTACGAGTGATGCTGCGCACGAGCTACGTACCCCTCTTACTGTCATGAAAACTGAGATAGAAGTTGCAATGAGATCTCGCGATTTGAGCGATAAAGACGCGCGCGAGATTTTAGGTAGTAACCTTGAGGAGATTATAAAGCTCGAAAGTCTTACGGCAGCACTCTTACGGCTTGCTCAAAATAGTCATGAGGCAGATGCACAAGCATGGCAGGATGTGGTTATTACGGAAGTGCTTCGTGATGCCGCTGCGCGCATGGTTACGCTGCTTAAGCAAAAACATATGACTGTTGATTTGCCCGAAGCTGCTGTCACAACCATCCATGGTGACAACGATCAGCTGGTGGAGCTATTTGTTATCTTGCTTGATAATGCTATAAAATACGGTACCGAAAAGACCACAATTTCCGTTGTAGCAGGTACTGAAGACAAAAATATTATTGTGCGTGTAGCCGACAAAGGTATTGGTATCTCTGAAACTGATTTACCACACATTTTTGAGAGATTTTATAGGGCCGACCAATCACGCACAAAAACCAACAATATAGGCTACGGCCTAGGACTTAGTGTCGCACAGGCAATTACTGCAGCTCATCATGGTTCGATTAGTGCCACCAGTAAGCTTGGCAAAGGCACGACCTTTACGGTTTTACTCCCGCAAAAATAGGAGCGTTTTTAAAACTCGATATTTATGCTTACCGGACAGTGGTCGCTACCCATAATTTTGTCATAGATTTCTGCACTTACGACCTTTTCTTTAA
>JAYTXD010000038.1:0-25578 GCA_043743105.1 Candidatus Saccharimonadota bacterium
CGAACAATTCGCCTGGTGCGCCGTCATCATACTCACCAACCGTAAAGTAACCGTCTAAGTCTGCAAGCTCAAAATGGTAGGTCTTGCTGTTGCGAACACGTGGCAGTTTGCGACGGACCGCTCCCCGAACAATTATTTTGTCATTGGTAGTTTCAACTGCATCAGCAATCGGTGCGGCTGCGACTTTGACAGTCTCATTATTGGCGTTGCCACCTTTTTTAAGCATAGAAAGCGGTTGGCCAACTTTACAGTTATCACGGTAGATAGCGACAGCCTTAAGGCCCATCTTCCAAGAGTCCGTATGGAGCTGTTCAATTTCTTCAACCGTGACTTCTTCTGGCATGTTGACGGTTTTGCTAATAGCACCACTGAGGAATGGTTGCACAGCAGCCATCATCTTGACGTGCCCTGTGTAGTGAATAGCGTTGTCACCCATCGAACATGCAAAGACTGCTTCGTGATCTTTTTTAAGGTGCGGTGCACCCAGAATAGTCTTTTCGTCGTCAATATATTTTACGATTTCGTCGGCTTGTTTCTTGGTGTACCCAAGCGTCTTTAGGGCACGCGGTACGGTTTGGTTCACGATAGTCATCGTGCCACCACCAACTAATTTCTTAAACTTTACGAGGCCAAGGTCCGGCTCAATGCCGGTCGTATCGCAGTCCATCATAAAACCAATCGTACCGGTTGGCGCAAGCACCGAAGCTTGTGCATTCCGGACACCGTAGAGTTCACCGAGTTCAACTGCATCGTCCCAAGCGCTGGCTGCAGCGCTCAAAAGCTCTTCGGCAACTAAGCTGGCGTTAATTTTGGACACTTCTTCACGGTGCATTCTAAGCACGTTTAGCATGCCGTCGCGGTCCTTATGAAAACCAGCAAACGGACCAACTTGGCGAGCCAAGCGAGCGCTGGTAGCATAAGCCTGCCCCGTCATGAGTGCCGTGATAGAAGCAGCAATAGCACGCCCTTCTTCTGAGTCATATGGCAGTCCCATTGCCATTAAAAGTGCGCCGAGGTTGGCATAACCAAGCCCAAGTTGGCGGAAGGCCTTGGTATTTTTGGTGATGTTTTCGGTAGGATATTCTGAGTAACCAACCAAGATTTCTTGGGCAGTAAACACTACTTCAACCGTGTGCTTGAATGACTCAATGTCAAAGCTAAAGTCGTCATTAAGGTAATGCAACAAGTTGATGCTGGCCAAGTTACAGGCTGAGTTGTCGATGTGCATATATTCGCTGCACGGGTTGCTGCCATTGATGCGTCCAGCATTTGGCGTGGTGTGCCACTTGTTAATGGTGGTATCAAACTGCAAACCGGGGTCGGCACATTCCCATGCGGCCTCGGCAATTTGGCGCCACAATGCGCGAGCTTTGATTGTCTGAACAACCCTACCATTGGTGACGGCTACTAGGTTGTAGTCTTCGTCGTTTTCGACAGCTTGCATAAAATCGTCATCAACACGTACGGAGTTGTTAGCGTTTTGGTACTGAACGCTATAGCTATCTTTGCCATCAAGGTCCATGTCAAAACCGTTGTTTTTTAAGACCCAGGCTTTACGCTCTTCTTTGGCCTTGCACCAAATAAATTCTTCGACGTCAGGGTGGTTAACATTTAAAATAACCATCTTGGCGGCACGGCGTGTCTTGCCACCGCTCTTAATAGCCCCGGCGCTGGCGTCGGCACCGCGCATAAAGCTTAGGGGGCCACTGGCAGTACCAGCACTCTTGCCTAGTTGTTCCTTGGAAGAACGAATTGGACTAATGTTAATGCCAGAACCTGAGCCGCCCTTAAAGATCATACCTTCTTCGGTGTACCAGTTTAAAATTGCCGGCATGGTGTCTTCGACCGCCAAAATAAAACAGGCGCTGGCTTGCTGGGTGCGACTTTGGGCGCCAATATTAAACCACACCGGGCTGTTAAAGGCTGCGCGCTGTGAAGCAAGAATAAACTTAAGTTCTTCCCTAAAATCTTCGCCCTCTGTCTCGGTTTCGAAATAGCCCTCTTGCATACCCTGACGCGTAATAGTGTCGGCCACACGGTCGATCAGGTCCTTTAAAGATCCTTCACGGCCAGCATCGCCAGGCGTGCCAGTAAAGTACTTTTGCGCCACGATATTGATTGCGTTCATTGACCAGTTTTCTGGGAACTCAACGCCGAGCTGTTCAAAAACCGGCTGTTTGGTCATTGGATTAACGATAACAGAGTCACGACCGACCCATTTGAATGCGTCATACGCTTTAGATTTCGGCTTTGTAAAGAGGCGTCGAACCCCTAGGCCTGTTGCTTGTGCCATAAAAACTACCCTCACTTATTTTGTTATTTTTAATGATTTTTGTCTTAGAGTTACTTTTTGCCACCGGTCTCTAGGCGGTAACAAATAAGTCTGCTCTCCTCTAGCCTTTATATCATATACAAGCTAATGGGGAGCCGTCAACTACCTTATAAACAACTCTGTTATAAGCTCTAAGCGTTGACGTCTTTGCTGCCGGCCGCGGGCGCTGGAGCTAACTTTGCCTCAAGATCCTTCCGAAGCTCTGCGTCCCGGTATTTCTTGACCACACCGAGTTCCCGTTCAAATCCTGCAATGTCCTTAAAGCGTCGGTAGACACTTGCGAACCGGACATATGCCACTTCATTGAGCGCGGCGAGTTCGTCCATCGCATATTGGCCAATTGCCTGGGTGGAGATATCGGTCTCGCCACAGCCGTACAGCTTGTCCTCTATGCGCGTCACCAGCTGCTCAAGCTCCACACTTGTGACTGGTGTCTTTTGGCATGCCCGGTACAGGCCAGCCAAGAGCTTCTCGCGGTCAAACAGTTCCCGTGTGTCATCGTTCTTCACAACGATTAGCTGGGGCCGTTCAATCCGTTCATAGGTTGTAAATCTATGTCCGCAGGCTATACATTCACGGCGGCGGCGGATGGCTTTATTATCCGCGACATCGCGTGACTCGACGACTTTTGAGTCGTTCGAAGTACACTGACTACACTTCATGTATTCCTCACTTAATTTTAGTTTGAATGTACTACCCCTGATGGCCTCTATAACCACATATGGTGTATGTGCTAATGATAATACCCCCACCACTAGCGCTTTACAAGAAAAATCTAATGTAAAATAAACATACAGCTTAAGCTGTTTAACAGAGGTGGAACAGCCTTGAAAAATCATCATATATTTATCAAGCATCGCTAACCAGAAGCTCAGATACTACTATACAATGCAGTAGAAGCTGCCGCCCAATATGGTGGGTTTGTTATTGTAACTTCAAACTTTACTGACCCCTTCTTGCTTGTCGAAAAACAAGCGGAACCTACAGACGAAGAGACAATAGTTCGGGACGCTATAATTGAAAGAGAACTCCCTGAAATCGCTGCAAAAATTAATAACCAGCGCAATGATGCAGCCCAAAAAATAAGCGAGAGTTTAAGAAGTCGTATGGTCGCCGGTTTTAAGTTAATTGAATTTAGCGGTGAAGACCGAAGGGTTGAAAAATCTTTTTGGAATTAATAGTTCAATCTACTAGATACTTATAGTACGCATTGTTCTAATAATAAAAACCTTTTTCGGGGGTTTTTATTATTTCTTGTCGTCTTGCTTGCGATTCAAACGGCGGAGTAATGATGGCTTTTCAAGCTCCCCAACCTAGCCATATAACTGAGAATGAGTACCAATCTTGTCGAAAATAGCTTCATCGTCTTTTTGCAGGTATAGCGCCCGGTAGTCCCCAGTAATGTTTACGCTTCTGTAGGCCGAGTATTTGCCCTTGAGCGCGTGGTTGCGCAATTTTGGGTGAAGTGGGTTGGACCGGAATAAAACAATTCGCTCAAGCAGCTGCAATTTTAATTTGGGTGGCAACTTTTCGGCCTGCCTTACGAATTCTTTCGAATAGGCTATTTTCATTTCAAACTGAGCTTGTCTGTCAGAAAATCGAGAGCCTCATCGTTATTTTTAAACGGATGATAATTACCAGCCTCAATCTGTTTTCGGGAAGCTGTAAGCTCCTTAGCGGTCACGGTGTTTGGGACTTCTGGGATGTCAAAAGTTACACTCTGCTCGGCCGTAAACCGCTTTAGCTCATTATTAAGAACCGCGCTAATACTAATCCCCAGCTTGTCAGCCGTTTTGGCGGCAAACTTCTTAAGTTCAGGGTCAGTCTTTAAATTAATTACTGCATATTTAGTCATACCAAAAGTATATACCTTTGACTAAGATTTGCAAACTTACTGTCGTTTTTTATGCGCTTCAAACGGCGGAGGAATGAGCGCTTTTCACCGTTTATTTAGAAGCGGTCTGATGAAGAATTGAGGCAACAAGTGTCTGATATGGCAAACCCTCTTTTGCAGCACAAGCCTTTAGCTTATAGACATCTCTTTCAGAGAGTCTAATATTGATATATATAGTCTTTAAAAAAATCTTTTTATCATCCTCAACAAATGGTACGACATATATAGCCATCCCAAATCAAAACATGTCTTTTTGACCGCGCCTGACTGGCCATAACTACTGGTTTGCTTCGCACCATATCAACGGATATGCTTTGTTACAAAACCAGTAGTTATGTCTCAGCCATCCATCACTCAAAATTTACACATTTTGTTTTGGAATGGCTATACGTATTCTTCTGAGGCTGTCTGCCTTAACGGTTAATATTTCCACCCTTTTCACGCCCTCTCCTACCCCCTTGTTCTTGTGCCTTTTTTGAATAGTTATGAGGACGCGGCTGCTTAACCCTGTGGGCAGCAGTCGTCGGTATACCCTGTCCTTTAATACTTTGATTAGGTTGTCTTAGATGTGGCGTATGGATACGCGACGGTCTCACTCGTGGTAATGGGGGTAGGGGTGGGTTTATATGTATTGTGCCGCCACCGCCTCCACTACGTACACCACTGCTTCTATCTTCTAGATCAGTAGTTATATTTGGCCCTGTTCGTGATAATGGCACTACTTTAACAGCTGCAATATGATTTGCCCGTGATGATAGTGGTACAGAACCAGTACCTACACCTATAGACGGCGGTACAATTGGCAAATGATCAACATTAACATTTACGGGTTCTTCAGTGCCTTTAGTTCTTCGTCGACTAGGTATTATTATCGGTATAAAAACGATTTTAAATCTCTTCCCGCCACCTGATGAGTTGGAAGAGCCTGTGTTTATTTGGTCACTTATTGCAACATGAGTATCTGCACCATTAACTCCAGGGTCAGCAATTTCTTTTGTAGTAGTAACAAGCCGCGTAGTTTGAGAGGCTGGTACATGTTCTACGTGTGCCGGGATAATATTGACGGAATCTCCTGAGCTCGTTTCCTCTATGAATACAACGCATCGGACAAACCTATGAGACGCTAAGCCGTTCAATACAGTTAGGTCTACTGCGCTTAAATGCCGATAATAACCCCTGTTAAATTCTTTTACTAGTTGCACAGGGCTCATATGATTATTGGCAGAAATATTAAATATTGCATTAGCTAATTCATCATCTCGAACCTCTTGGCCCTGGGCATTAATAATTGGCACGTTAGGTAATGAGCCACTAAGCATTTCTGCTAATCCTGTAGTAACTACACTGCCTCGCTTTGTCGCAAGATCAATATTTTTTTGGCTAGGAATCCCAAAACCTGGGTTAAGGGTAGTGGGATGTGTATCAGAAGTATCATCTTCGTCAGAAGCAAAACCCGTACAAACTATTTCTTTAATTACAGATCCTTTAGTCTGCAATGCCAAAATCGCGTTTACTGCATCATTGAGTGCATTTCCGCTTACCAATTTGTCAGAGTTGGGATCTTGGCTAAATAAACGCGCCCATTCCATATAAATATCTGGTATTGGCTTAGGCTTTTCGGTTGTAATCATTGCCTGAGCAATTTCTGGTATTGAAATATAGTGGGCAGGAACTGTTTCAGTAACAGTATGCGTTGTAGTAATAGTATGCTGCGTAAGGAGCCATTTTTGGCTTCTATTTTATTTCTTGTCTTCGTCCTTATGACGCTTTAAACGGCGGAGGAATGAAGGCTTTTCAAGGTCATCTTCTTCGTCTTTTCTGTCCATGATACCAAAAAAGCCGGCTGCATCTTTGCCCTTTTTGTTGTCATCACTGTCTTTATCGTCTACTTCAGATTCCTCGGCTTCAGGCATGTGCCAGATGCTGGGGCCTGTATCATCTTTGTGGAAGTCATTTGCAATATCTTCATTGGTGGGACGCTCAATGTCCATGTCGAGGTTGGTAACGTCTTCGTCGGTTGTCTTAGCAGTGCTATCACTTGGCGTAGAGTTATCGTCGTCAGATAAGCTAGAGTTGGTACCAAACGAAGGCTGTGAACGATCCTGGAAGTAGGCCGCATCAAAACCGGTTGCAACCACTGTAATTATCATCTCGCCTTGGAGGTCTGGGTTAATGGTGGCACCAAAGATGATGTTGGCGTCAGGATCGGCTGCAGCAGTGATGGCTTCGGCAGCGGTGTTGATTTCGTGCATGGTCATGTCGTTGCCACCAATAACATTAAACAGGATGCCACGGGCACCATCAATCGAAACTTCAAGTAGCGGTGACTCGATAGATTGCTGTGCGGCTTCGACGGCACGGTTTTCGCCGCTGGCGCGTCCAATACCCATCAGCGCACTGCCGGCATTAGTCATAACGGTTTTAACATCGGCAAAGTCGAGGTTAATAAGGCCGTTGACGGTGATAAGATCAGATATACCCTGTACACCCTGACGCAATACATCATCAGCAACCTTAAACGCCTCCAATAGCGGCGTGTGACGGTCGATGGTCTGAAGCAAACGGTCGTTTGGGATGGTGATAAGTGTATCAACCGACCGGCGGAGACTTTCGATAGCAATTTCGGCATTGCGGCGGCGCTTAACGCCTTCGAAGGCAAACGGCTTGGTAGCAAAGCCTACAACCAGAGCGCCTGTTTGTTTGGCCATCTCAGCCACCACAGGGCCTGCTCCTGAGCCCGTACCACCACCAGCGCCCAATGTAACAAAGATCATGTCGGCACCCTGAAGCGCCTTTGAAATGTCCTCGCGCGATTCTTCGGCGGCTTTTTTGCCAACCAAAGGTTCAGCACCTGCGCCTAAACCACGAGTAGCATCATTGCCAATGTGTATTTTGGTTGGGGCAAGCGAATGATGCAAGGCCTGTGCATCAGTGTTAATGGCAACAAAATCGACGCCACCAACGCCTGACTCCATCATTCGGTTAATGGCCGCTCCACCGGCACCGCCCACGCCAACCACTAAAATACGGGCAAATGTTTCAATATCTGGGTTTAGCTGTGGCATTGTCTACTCCTATTTATACTCAATAATTACAGTATAGAGCAACAAATGGTTCCTATCAACCTGGGGAGCACATAAAAGTTGTTTCAGGTCGCGTTAGCGCTTTTTGCGGAAGCGTTTGAATACATTTGTGGCGGCTGCACTGAGTCCTGCTATGCCGTCTGCCCCTGATGAGCGTGAATCAGAAGTTTGTCCAAGCAACATGTCTAGCCACATGAGACCAATAGCCGTTACGTATGGCTCGTCTTCGATTGCGTCAACTAAGCCGCCAAGTGGCAGCAAAACACCCAGGCGCGCCGGAAGCTGAAGGGCTTCGCGGGTAAATTCAGCTAATCCTGGCAGCTTTGAAGTGCCTCCCACAATCACGACTCCCCCAGGTAGCTTGCGTGACTTTTGAATTTTCTTGAGTTCTTTATCGACGTATTCAAGCAATTCTTCGATCCGTGCCTCCAAAATCATATGAATATCACCCTGGTTAAACAAATATTCTTGGCCATCGTGCTTAACCTTAACCTGGCGGTTGATCTTGGCCGAAGTCTTAACAGAGCCAAATTGGAGCTTGGCAGCCTCGGCAACATCAAGATCGGTGCGGAGCCCAATAGCAAGGTCGTTAGTAAGATACATGCCACCAATAGGCAGTACGGCCACGTGTTGCACTTCGCCGTCTTCAAACACCACTAAGCTAGTTGTACCTGCACCAATGTCCAGAAGCACCGTACCTGACTCTTTTTGCTGACGGTTTAGGACTGCTTCGGCGGCGGCTAATGCCGAGACCGTGTAGTGCGAAGCTTGCACGCCCGCTTTGTCGAGCGCTGTTGTGAGGCTCTTTAGGCTTGGGGTAGCAGCGGTAATAATATGGGTGTCAACTTCAAGCCTGACACCGTTCATGCCAACTGGGTCTTTAATGTTGTCTTGACCATCTAGGCGATAGCTTTTGGCAAAAACTTGGATAATGTCGCGGTTTGGCGGCAGCTGGATTATGGTAGCGGCCTCTTCAACACGTAGCCGGTCATCGATAGTAATCTCGCGGTTAGCGGCCGGTATAGCAATAACCCCGCGTGAATTGACGCCAGCTACATGGGCACCACCAACATTAACAGTTGCTGTTTGAATCCGCATACCACTTAGGCGCTCAGCTTCATTAATTGCTTGGGCAATAGCCTGGGCCACATCATCAATGTGCGAGACCACGCCCTTTCTCATACCCCTGTTGACTGCCGAACCATAACCAATCAATGACGGCGCAGTAGCTTCCGGACTATCGAACATACCAATGACACAGCGGACATGGCTGGTGCCTATATCTATACCTACAAAGTGCGGAAATTCGGCTGACTTCATCTTATAACTTTTTTTGATCGCATATACGTGCCAGTATAACCCTTATGGTACCTGTTTTTCAAATTGAAGCACCATTTGAGCCGTTTACAATGCGCCTAATTACAGTAGCGTGAGAATTTCGTAACCTTTTTCGGTAATTAAAATGGTGTGTTCAAAATGGGCCGCCAGACTATGGTCGCGGGTGCGGATTGTCCAGCCATCATTGTCCTGCATGACATGATAATCACCCAGTGTAGCCATGGGTTCGATTGCAATCGTCATACCGGCTTTTAAAACATCACCCGACCCCGCATGGCCGTAGTTTGGAATGTTTGGATCCTCGTGCAGCATGTGTCCAACGCCGTGACCTACCAAATCGCGCACAATACCGTAACCACCCGCGTCCAAAACTTTTTGCACAGCAGCTGCAATATCACCAACTCGTACGCCGGCTTTTAATACATCAATGCCCGCCATTAACGCCCGCTCGGTTTGCGCAACTAGCTTCTGCGCTTTGGGGCTATGGGTGCCAACAATAAAGCTCACTGCCGCATCAGTTACCATATCTTTATACGTCACACCAAAGTCGATACTCACGATATCACCGTCTTCTAATATATGCAGCTTGCTGGGGATGCCGTGTACCACTTCGTCGTTTACAGAAACGCACAAGACATCAGGGAATCCCTGGTAGCCCAAAAAAGATGGGGCACCGCCTAGGCGCTTAAGTTCTGCCGCTGCTTTGTCGGCCAAATCTTGGGTACTCATGCCCTTTACAGTGCGGTTTTTAATATGCAGAAGCACTGTTGCTAACATTTTGCCGGCTACACGCATACTTTCGATTTCTTCAGCTGTCTTAACCTTGGTATACATGCTTGTTATTTTTAGCTTAGTACCCTACGAATATCGGCCTGGACGGCGTCGGGAGTTTGGTCACCGTCAATGTCATAAACAGGTATTTTGGCAGATTTAAAATGCTCTAATATTGGTTTAATCTGCGCTTCGTATTCTTCAAACCGCTCGCGGATGGCAACCTCGGTGTCGTCTTGGCGACCACGACCGAGTAGGCGTTTAAGCACCGTGTCTTCGTCGGCGGCAAGATGCACGACAGCCGTAATGGCTAGCTGGCCGTGTTTAACTTGGTTAAGCAACCAATCGGCCTGCGCGGTAGTACGTGGAAAACCATCCAAAATAAACTCTTCGTGACCGTCGATCATGGTAAATATTTTTTGGACCAATCGGATAATTTCTTCGTCGCCCAGCAGCTTACCGCTGACCATATCACGGCGCCTATCACCCGCAATCAACATACGCAAAAACTCGCCCGTCGACAGCCACGGAAGCGCCAAATTATCGGCTAATGTTTTGCCTTGGACACTCTTACCTGCACCCGCAACACCCATAAAAATAATCACTTCAACACCCCTGACAGTTGAGTCTGCTCACTCATTAATTAAGCCTCTCTTTAACGATCGATGCTATGCGCCCACCATCGGCACTGGCACCGGCGCGTTGTTTAACAAGTCCAATAACTTTGCCCATGTCTTGCATGGTTTCGGCACCGGTTTCCGTAACCGCAGCTTCAACCAGGTTCTTCAGCGCTTCGTCATCCATTTGTTGTGGTAAATATTTTTCGATCACTTGTTTTTCTAAGTTTTCGGCAGCAGCTTTTTCTGGGCTGCGCCCTAATGTGTACATATCGGCGCTTTCTTGGCGTTTTTTGGCTTCTTTACCCAAAATACTGGTAACTTCTTCATCGCTCAGGCCGCTGTCACGTTTGCCGCTCGAAATTTCGACATCTAAAATGGCGCTTTTAAGCCCCCTTAGCGTGGTTGTTAACACCTTGTCGCCACTAAGCATGGCGGTCTTTAGGTCTGCTTCGATCTGTTGTTTTATAGAACTCATTAAAATATCTCCCTTCTATTAAAAAATTCACCCACTGCACCAGTCAATAGTTTGGCTTCGCACCGTATCTTTAGATACGCCTTGGCACCAGAACTATCACCTGGCACTAGCGGTGTTAATTTTTTATTAACGAAGGAGATATTCCAACGAATTCTTGTCATATGTCTAAAGTGTACCAAAGAAGTTAAAAATTACCGAAATTTTAATCCTTTTAATATAAAAAAGACCTCTTGGAAGAGGTCTTTTTAGTAATCCGTAAATGGATTACTTTTTGCCCATTTTGAGGTTCTTGACTTTGATAGCTTTTCTTTCGCGGCGGATAATAGCCTTAATCCGGCGTTCGCGCTTGCTAAGAGGCTTCTCAAAATACTGACCATTTTTGACGGTCATAATAACACCAGCGCTTTGAACCTTGCGGCCAAAACGGCGGAGCAAGTTCTCGACTGGTTCTTTGCTGTCTTTACGTGTAACTGAAATCATAAAACTATTCTACCTTAACAGAGATAATTACGCAACCCTTTCAGGCTACAGTTGGTTTTTCTTTTGCGTAGCGCGCTGCGACTTAAGGACGATGCTTTGGAGTTCTTTAAAGATTGGGAAGTGCTTGTTGGTGTGATAAATCTTGGTGTTCGCTTGTTTTTCGGAAATAAGGAAGCCAACTTTTTCTAAACGCTTAAGTTCACGTTGAATGTTGCCTGCATCTTCTTTGATAAGCTTGGCAAGACCACGAACATGCGTCTTAAAGTCTGGGTACTTGGCATAGATAACTATGATCTTACGTCGAACCCGTGATGTAATAAAAACGTCTAACATAGTTACTCACCTCTTATTGTTTTCCTGACAACACTCAGTATAACTCCGACTGCTTAGGTATGCAATATAAAGTACAACAGCTGCACATGCAAGCATGAGGGAAATACATTATTTTTATATGCTCAATTGCACACTTTCTGACACGAGACGCACTCTACGGGTCCCTGGAAGCGAGCCCGCGCAAGTTCGGCTGGCCGAGGCGGCCACGGGTCTCGCTTACAGAAAGTGTGTAAGCTAGTCCATGTGATAATATAGCCCCAAAAAAAACAAATACACTACTTTTGACAAGCCCTCTTTGGCTTGAATGATTTGTTTTTCTGTCAATGTATCTACAGATATATTTCCAGAAAAGATAAATCATTCAACCTAAAAGATCATCTAGCCAAAACCAGCGTATTTGTTTTTGGGGGGGCTATAAGTACTTTACGCGTACATTGCTATACTTAGCTGTACGATGAGGTATTACGAAGTATTTGTGGCCAGCGCACGCTACCAAAAAATGGAGCCACTTACTTATGCCTCAGAACTCGATCTTGCTGCAGGAATGGTAGTTGTTGTGCCACTTGCCCGCCAAGAAGTTTTGGGCTTTGTACATACTGAAGTTAGTAAGCCAGCATTTGCCTGCAAGCCAGTTACCCGGCGCCTGCAAGACGTTATTTTGCCAATCCAAAGTGCCAAACTTTTTACTTGGTTACAAAGCTATTATCCGAGCGGCAGCGGTGCCATAACCCAGCTGTTTTTGCCGAGCAGTTTATTAACCGAAAAAGCCAAAACTTTAGAAAATAGTGCCAATTTGAAAGAAGTTAATGCAACAGTGTTGCAAAAACTAGCAGCTCAATCGTTTGCGGCTGTCTCGTCGAAAGACAAGATTCAATCATCTATAAAATTGCCACCTTTAACCCGCGATCAAACTGCTGCATTGGACATTATTAGCACCCATAACACGCATCATTTTTTGCTGCACGGCGAAACCGGCAGCGGCAAAACACGTATATATATTGAGCGCGCAAAAGCTAGCATAAGTGCACAAAAATCAGTCCTTATTTTAACCCCCGAAATTGGCTTAACGCCGCAGCTGGCGCTTACATTTGAGGAGCAATTTAAAGACAAGGTTATTATTATGCACTCCAACCTTACCGCTAAAAAGCGCCGAGAATATTGGTTACAGATTGCGCATGCCGCCGAGCCGCTCATCATCATTGGGCCAAGGTCGGCACTGTTTAGTCCTATCAGCAACCTCGGTCTAATTGTGGTGGATGAGTTCCACGAGCCTGCTTATAAACAAGAGCAAGCACCGCGCTACCAAACCATCCGCGCAGCAGCGGCACTCGCAAGCCTACATAATGCCGAAATTATTTACGGTAGTGCTACCCCGCCCGTGGCCGAATATTACCTAGCCGAACAAACTGGCATGCCCATTATCCGCCTTAGTGAGTCGGCCAAAGGCACATTAAGTGACGTTAAAACCGAAGTAGTAAACCTGAGTGATAAAACACACTTTAGCCGTCATCCATTTTTGTCTGACACCCTATTAAAAGCGATTGAAACGGCGTTACATAATAAAGAACAAGCGCTGGTGTATTTAAACAGGCGCGGTACTGCACGGCTAGTACTATGCCAAAACTGTGGCTGGCAAGCACTGTGCCCACGCTGTGATTTGCCGCTTACCTACCATGGTGATGGCCATCATTTGCGCTGTCATACCTGCGGCTACCAAGCCCAGGCGCCGCTCAGCTGCCCAACATGTGGCAGTACCAACTTGCAGTACCGCACCATGGGCACTAAGGCGTTGCTGGAAACTCTGCAGGGCTTTTTTCCGCAAGCTCGTTTGCAACGGTTCGACACCGACCTTGGCGTGGCCGACCGCTTAGACAAGCACTACGAAAATATTCACGCCGGTAACATCGATATACTGGTTGGCACGCAGATGCTGGGTAAAGGTTTGGACCTGCCAAAACTTGGGTTAGTAGGCGTTGTGGCGGCCGATACCAGCCTCTACATGCCCGACTTTACGGCCAGCGAGCGGACTTATCAGCTACTGCACCAGGTGTTTGGCCGGGTCGGCCGCGGGCACCGCGCAGGGCGCGTAATTATCCAAAGTTATGTGCCCGAAAACACAGTGCTACAGGCCGCCATTGCCAAAAATTGGAATAGTTTTTATAACAGTGAGCTTATCGAGCGCCAGACATTTTTATTTCCGCCATTTTGCTATTTATTAAAATTAAGCGCCTCACGAAAGACGCCTGAAAGCGCTGAAAAAGCCATTACTGCCCTGCACAGCGTTATACAAACCACCAAACTTAAAGTTAATCTAAGCGACCCGTCTCCTAGTTTTTACGAACACAGCCACGACCTCTACCACTGGCAACTAGTCCTAAAATCCAAGGATAGAAAAGAGTTACTTAAGGCGCTCAAAGCGCTTCCAAACGGCAACTGGACCTACGATTTAGACCCAGCTAATTTGCTATAGATGCAACATCATATCTGTTATAATTTACAGAAATGAGTTCTAAAGACGATATTATCACCCTGCCCAATGATCACCTGCGGCAGCGTTCCAAAAAAGTTGGTTTAATTACGCCCGAGATACAGAAGCTGATTGAGGACATGGAAGCTGCCACGCTAGACTGGGAAGATTCACGCGAGCATGAAGTGGGTGTTGCTTTGGCTGCAATCCAAATCGACATACCCCTCCGCGTTGTCGTGATCCGCAGCAACTTTGACGATAAAAAAGACCGCGGTTTCTTAACCCTTTTAAACCCCGAAATTACGAAATATGAGGGCGAAGAGGAAGAAGATTTTGAAGGATGTTTGAGCGTCAAAGACATCTATGGCAAGGTTAAACGCCACAACAAGGTGCGCGTCAAAGCGCTCAACAAACAAGGTAAAGATATCCGTATTACTGCCGAGGGTTTTCTGGCCAGGGTTTTACAGCATGAAATTGACCACACCAACGGCATTCTGTTTGTAGACCACATAAAAGGCCATAAAGAAGCCTTTTTTCACCTTGAAAAAGACGGTAAATTGCTCCCAGTTGAATACGACAAGGCCACGGTACACCTATGGACCGCGTAGTATTTTTTGGAAGCGGGCCAGTCGCTGCAAAATCTTTAGAATTACTTGCGAAAAACTTCGAAATTGAAGCCGTTGTAACAAAGCCGAAACCCGAACATCACCGTGGAAACTTTCCTGTACTTGACGTTGCAGAAGAGTTAAAAATACCTATCAGAACCGTTTCAAACAAAGCCGAGCTAGATGAACTCGTTGCTACGAAACCGTTTAAAAGTGAAGTAGGCGTCTTAATTGATTTTGGCATTATTGTCAGCCAAAAGGCTATTAGTTATTTTCCAAAAGGCATTGTAAACAGCCACTTTTCTTTACTTCCGCAGTGGCGCGGCGCCGACCCGATTACTTTCAGTATTTTATCTGGTCAGAAAAAAACGGGCGTAAGTCTGATGCTGCTGGTTGAGAAAATGGATGAAGGCCCGCTGCTTGGATATGGCGAACACGATATTATCCAAGATACTACCTCTTACCACCTTACTCATGACCTTATTCTCTTGAGTGATGCGCTCCTAAGGGACATGCTTCCTAGTTATACCAGTGGAGAATTAATGCTTAAGACAGGTACCACTGTAACTCCGCGAAGCCAAGAAGAAATATGCAAAATGCGTGGCATTACATACGAGCCGACGTATTCCCGCAAACTTACAAAAGAAGATGGCCGTATTGTCTGGAATAAACCAGCTGAGCAGATTGAACGTGAAATTAACGCCTATATAGAATGGCCTAAAAGTTACACGACACTTGCTGGCAAGGACGTCATTATTACTAAAGCACATGCCGTTCCATCCAGCGTTGGTAAAAAACCAGGCGACGTTGAAGTAATTAAAGCTGAAGGCGTTCTGATGATTAATTGTAGTGAGGGGTATCTTTGTATTGACACACTAAAACCAGCGGGCAAAAACGAAATGACCACCCGCGAATTCTTAGCCGGCTATGGCAAAGACCTATAATTCTTCAGCCAATAGTGGTAGTAAGCGGGCAAGTTTTTTGTCGAATGTCAGCAGTTTTTTTGCATCGGACAAACTCACATAGGTAGCGAGGCAGACATCGGTGAATGATACACTTTTATGCTCCAAGTACACTGGTAGCACATCGTTAAATAACGCTCGATTGCAGTGAATATGAGGATTAGCAATAAGACGAGTAATAAACTCCACAATCTCGACCCTCGTTAATCCATAAAAAGATTGCAAAACCCACGCAGCCTCAGCTATGGCTAAATCGGCAACATGGATGTTATTCTCTGGATTACGCAGAACGGCATCAACTTTCACTGCCTGTTCCGAGCCTTCATCTACAAGCCAACGTAATAGGCAGTTCGTATCAAGGGCGGCTATCATAACGCTCCTTATAATACTTAGTTTTTGCCTCATTCGTACCCTGCCTGATTTCCTCAATCGACAAGCCTGCAAGCCCGGCTCGTCTGACTTTGGCGCTCATTTCTTTGCGGAACTCATCAAGTTCTTCCCAATAATTATCCTTTGATACAACCAAATCTTGACCTTTAACTTCAAATTTTACCCGCTCACCTGATTTTAGACCTAAGCGGCGGCGCATCTGGGCGGGCAAAGTAATCTGCCCTTTTGAAGTTATTGTACTGCTTGTTTTCATAGTAATACACTATCACTTTAGTAATACGTTAATCAAGCGTATTACTTTTACTGATTGTGGGTAAAGTTAGGTGGTGGCGTAAACTGCTGCGACTGCGTGGGTTGCTGCGGTTGTGCAAAGCCAGGTACTGGCTGTGGTGGCTGGGCTGGGTATGGCAAGAATGGCTCAGGCTGCAAAGGCTGTGGAATTGGCTGAGGTTGCGCAGGTATTGCAGGGGCAAACTGCTGAGGGGCTGGCTGCTGGACATAGTCTGGTGTTGGCGACATTGGGGCTGGCATCGGCATAGGTTGCGGCTGCTGCATTGGCTGGTCATACATTGGTTGCTGCATAACAGGTGCCTGTGGCTGAAAAGCCGGTTGTTGCTGAACTGGCGAGCTGGCGGGCTGCTGCTGCAACGAGGTGTTCTGGGGCATATGAACAGGCTGGGGGACGCCTGGCATCATAGGGTCAGTCATAATCGGAGGGGCTTGGCCACCGCCTTGAGCGGCAAGGATCTGTGGTGCAACCTGGGTTACTTCAACCTTTAACTTTTCGAGTTCTTCAGCTACAACATCCTTATAGGTCGGGAAGTTTGTCTCGAGCCATTTGAGCGCGCCAGCTTCGTCGTTTTGATCTATAAAAGCTTCAAATTCATCAAGCTGCTGATCGGTCATTTTTTCGGCCAAACGCATACCGACGTTCATTTCCAAACGTTCGTAAATCATCTGCAGCAGTTTGTTCTTTTCTTCGACTGGCAAGCCGCCAAGTCCTAGTGAAGTTAAAAAGTCGTTGTCTAACTTAAACATCTATAAATATCCTATCACAATGTCCGGGTCTTAAGCTCACGAGTAAAGAATTCGACCCAGTCACCTTCGGCGATATCCACACGAGCTTTACTAACAAACGTCATGCCGCACATTTCGCCCTCTTGAACTTCTTTGGCCTCTACAGGGCCGCGCTTAAGCATAGTAACTTCAACTTCTGCAAGTTCTGCTTTGTCACGAATAACGCGTGCTAAGGCAGGAGCCACGAGCTTGCCTTTGGTTACTTCGCCACCACAAATAACTTCAGTTTTGGTTGTTTTAAAGATGCCTTTGACGACCAAGCGGCCGAGTGGTGTTTCGATAACTTCTGGGGCTAACATACTAGTAAGCTCAGCCTTAACGTCATCAATCAGTTCATAAATAACTTTGTACATACGCACGCTAACTTTGTCGCGCGATGCCAGCTGCTTTACGTTAGTAGGTAGAGTGACATCAAAACCATAAATAATAGCTTTGCTGGTATGCGCCATGTGCATGTCGTTTTCGGTAATTGCACCCACACCACTGCCCACAATACGTACGGCTACTTCTTCGTTGTCTAGAGTTTTTAGGCTATCAATAACAGAGGTCAAAGACCCCTGGACGTCGGCCTTAACAATAATATTAAGCTCTTGGAGCTTGTTGCTGCGGTTAATAAGACGAATCAGTTCGTTACTGCTCATTTCGAGCGTTCCAGCACCACTCTTGCGGCTTGCGCCCTCACTGCTAGCAATCGCACGAGCTTCTTTTTCGCTATTGACTACCTGAAAGGCATCGCCAAATTCTGGCAAAGCTTTAAAGCCTGTAATAACAACGGGAGTTGAAGGTGTAGCTTCTTTCAAGACGCCGCCAGTGGTGCTTTCGAGATTACGGACCTTAGCATAGGTGCCACCGGCAACTACAAAGTCACCCGGACGGAGCGTGCCCTGTTCGACCAACGCTTCGGCTACAGCACCACGGCCGGTTTCCATGTGCGATTCAATAATAAGGCCGGTTGCGGGAGCTTTAAAAACGGCTTTTAGCTCTTCTACATCAGCGATCAACAGTACCATGTCGAGTAGCTCTTTAATGCCCTCACCAGTCTTAGCCGAGACACCCAAAATAACTGTATCTCCGCCCCACTCTTCTGGCATCAATTCGGCCTCAGAAAGCTGTTGCTTGATACGGTTTATGTCGCTGTCTTCTTTGTCGATTTTGGTAATAGCAACTAGCATTTTTACGCCAGCCTTACGTGCAAAACGGATGGCTTCCAACGTTTGTGGCTTAATGCCGTCATCGGCCGCAATCACAATAATAACAAGGTCGGTCAGCATGGCACCATGCTCGCGGAGGGCAGCAAAAGCTTCATGTCCAGGCGTGTCCAAAAACGTGATGCCACGAGTTTTGCCGTCTGGCGTTGGGTGCTCAATTTTGTAAGCGCTGATGTGTTGGGTGATGCCGCCCGCTTCGCCCTTTACCACATTAGCACTACGGATTGCGTCCAATAAGCTAGTTTTGCCGTGGTCAACGTGACCCATAACCGCTACCACTGGTGGACGAGCTTCGGCGTTGGGATCGGTACTAACAAATTTTTGACGAACCGGGGCCTCTTCTACGGCCGAGCTTTTGCGAACAAGCTCAATATCATCGAGACCAAGTTCGCCGGTAATAATTTGAGCCGTGTCAAAGTCGATCTTTTCGTTAACAGTTGCAAGCACACCGTTCTTCATGAGCTCAGTGATAATTTTGCCTACGGGTAAACTAAGCCGCTCAGCAAGAGCTCCCACGGTAATCATGTCTTCGACTTCAATAGTGGTCGCCATTTTAAACCGTAACCTTCCCTACAAACTTACAACCGGTGAAAGGGTTTCCCACAATAGCGCAGTTTGTTCGAGATTTGAGCAACGAAGCGGAGGCGTATTGTGACATACGTCGAGCATCGTAGCGGAGAATCTCGGGCAAAATGTGCATTGTGGGTAAGCCTCTTTCCTTATTTCTTTAAGCTAAGTGCAATTTTGCGAGCTTCAGTATCGATGTCGAGAATCTTGAATTCTTTCTTTTCGTTGAGCTTGAAAATTTCAGTTGGGTCGGTAGCGTCTGATTCACCACCCATTTCGCTGACGTGTACCAAAGCTTCTACGGCTGAGGATAGCTGCACAAAGGCACCAAATGGCGTAATGCGTGTAATCTTGCCTTCAACAACGTCACCAGCCTTAAATGCTTTGACCTCATTGACCCAAGGATCGTCACTCATTTGCTTCAAGCTAAGACTCAAACGATCTTTGTCGATAGCGATTATCTTGGCCTTAACATCTTCGCCATTCTTAACGTAGTCACGTGGGTCTTCAACGCGTTCCCATGATATTTCTGAAATGTGAATAAGGCCTTCGATGCCCTTAACGTTTACGAATGCACCAAAGTCTATAACACCAGTCACAACACCGTCTACTTCGTCACCAACCTTAAGCTCGGTGAGACGTGACTGCATGTCATCTTTAACGGCTTCCTTCTCTGAGAAAATCAATTTGTTTTCTTTGCGGTTTGAGTCCAAGATACGGACACGAAGTGGGATGTTTACAAGAGCATTTAGCTTCTGTAAAATCTCATCCTTGTCGGCGCCAGATACTCGTGGGTAATGATCGGCTGCAAGCTGTGAAACGGGCAAAAAGCCTCTAATACCTTCGAGTTCTACCAAAAGACCACCACGGTTGGCGTCATACGCTATAACATCAATAATTTCTTGGTCGTCAAACACGCGTTGCAGTCCATCCCAGCCACGGTCCTTTGCGGCGCGCTTCATACTAAGCAGCGCATAACCTTCGTCTAGTTCCGGATCGACAACGCTAACAGTTACTTTCCCGCCCTCTTCTAAAAGTTGTCCGTGTGGAATTTCGCGGCGCATAATAACACCGACGCCACTGGCTCCAAGGTCAATCCAGACCTCGTGCTTGCGAACATTTGTAACTGTACCTTCGACAACGTCTCCGGTTTTTAGCTGTTGTATTTCTGAGCCAGCGAGCAACTCATCCATTGTAATTGGGGAATGCATCTAACAAACCCCTTCCCGCTGCAGCATCCAGCTGGCAGCTTGCAAGCGCGTACCGCTCCGCAGCGTAACTTTAGTTACGCTTTGTTCACCTGACACGCTTGCAAGCAAGCCAGACCGAACACTTCGCACTTGTAATGGGTTTGTAGCATGTATTCCTAAACTTTTAGACATATAAATATGCCTCCTTGTTTTCTGTGGTGTACCGTAGCACATGATTCCAATCAGACTTGCTGGTAATTATACTCTGTTGCGTCTCTGTAGGCAAGCTAGAAAAAGGAGCCGCAGTAGGCTGGACTTACGCAAAGCTCACTCACCCCCAGGTCATATTTACCCTGGGAACGAGCGATTTTGCGTAAGTCCAGTAGATGAAGTATTCACATTAAAGTCAGATGAAAGAGCTTCGCTATAAGCATGTAGTGAAGCTGGTGGGTGTATAACCCGAAACTCTCGATAAACTTGAACGTGAGACTCCAAAAATTTAGGGTTAGCTTACCGCGACTCTTTGTAGTAGCGGTATATACTCAAAATCAGAATCAGCCGTAGCCAGTGGAAGACTATACTGCAAACAGAGGGCAGCAATCCAAATATCATTGGTCGGTATTGGCTTGCCTTTTGCTGAAAGTTCCGCCCAGAGCCGGGCATACAGCTCCAGCGTATTATTATCCGGCCAGATAATAAATGCGGCATCCAACTCAAGAAAAGCTTGCAGCTTTTGGTTATTTGCGGCTGCCTGATTCCCCTTCTCAAAACCAGCTTTCAGTTCCGCAACCACTACGAATGGAAGCATAATTTCATCGGCAGTTTCCACATCAGTCTTCAAGTTTGGCGCCATGCCCCGCTGCAGCGCGGAGTAAGCGTTGGTATCGAGAGCTAGTTTCACTTCCCAGTCCAGGCGTCTTTATCTATGACCCGTTGCTCTTCGTATGCTAACTGTTCTGCTTTACTAATTCCTCCACTACCATAAAACCAAGCCAGGTCATTCTTTGTCTGCACAGGCTTGCCTACCCTTGTCACTCCTTGCTCTAAGGCCTGGACCAGTGCTGTGTTAAAGCTCTGATTATGCTTCTTAGCACGTTGGCGCAGCTTTTTATCTAGATCCACTGGAATTCCGCGAATAGTGTATTGTATACTGTTCATGCCTTCAGTATACATTTTTTGTATACATACTGTCAATATCCTTTGAACATTTTCTGATTGTCTTCTACTCAACTTACGTAAGAACCTCGTCAACTCCAGAGACATCGTCCAGGAATGCAGAACTGTTTTTGTCTTCTAATAATGTTTAGGTACATTATTAACAGACAAACAGTTTTCACTATGGTCAGATTTGGCCTGGGGGTGAGTGAGCTTTGCGTAAGTCGAATCTAGGGCTTGTGATAAACTGTTTACATGTATCTAGGGATCGATATTGGGGGCACAAAGACACTGCTAGCACGCTTTACAAAAGATGGCGGCCTGCAAGAGACGCTCAAGTTTCCTACCCCAAAAGATTTTAAAGAATTTAAAAAAGAGCTAGCCGCTAATATTGCTAGGATAACAACTAAGCCATGGACCATGGCCGCAGTCGCGGGCCCTGGCAAAGTAGACCACTCCAAAGGTGAAGTGGTTGCATTTGGCAACCTCAAATGGATTAATACCCCACTTGTTGCCACCGTTGCAGCCATTGCCAACTGCGATGTGCTACTAGAAAACGATGCCAAGCTGGCCGGACTCAGCGAAGCCAGGTTGCTCAAACCAATTCCGCACAAAGTTTTGTACATTACTATCAGCACTGGTATAGGTGGCGCACTCGTGGTTGACGGCGTCCTAGACAAAGATTTAACAGATGCCGAGATAGGCTGGATGTTGCATGAGCGTAATGGCACAATAGTCACTTGGGAGTCTTTTGCTAGTGGTAGTGCAATCGTAAAACGCTTCGGCAAACTAGCCAGCGAAATTACCGACCCACACATCTGGAAACTTATTAGCCGTGATATAGCAATTGGCCTTATAGATGTATGCGCCATTACACAACCGGACGTTGTTATCATAGGTGGAGGTGTAGGTAGCAATTTTAAAAAGTTTAAAACCCCGCTTAATGAAGCCCTGAAAAAATACGAATCTGCTTTGGTAAAAGCACCAAAAATTGTTGCTGCCCAAAATCCAGAACAAGCCGTTATATACGGCTGTTACCAACTGATGAAAGATGATATAAAGCGCCACGTAAAGAAAACCTAGGGCTATGCAGGATCTCTTAAAAAAATTAAAAACTGATTATTCAAAGATTACATTTGTCCAAGGAGATAGCTTTTTTTGGTCACCAAAAGATAGAAGCGTTACCTATATGCCCGGCTCAACTCAGCCAGAAGTAGCGCAATGGTCAATATTGCACGAGGTGTCGCACGGCATTTTAGGGCACAAAAACTACTCCAGCGACTTCGAACTAATGCAGTTAGAAGTAGCTGCCTGGCAACATGCCCGCAAACTAGCCAAAAAGTATGAAATTAAAATAGACCCAGAGCACATCCAAGACTGCTTAGACACCTACCGCGACTGGCTCCATATGCGCGCCACCTGCCCTACTTGTAATACCGTCAGCGCTCAAAAAGACCCCAACACCTACGAATGTTTTAATTGCCGTACTAGCTGGCACGTCAGTAACTCCCGCTTCTGCCGGCCCTACCGAAGAAAGGCTGCAAGGAATAATTGATATATGATATCTGATCATTGATATAAAAAGGACTTCCTTACACGGAAGTCCTTCTCAAATATTAGACATTAACTATCAAATATTAAAATCTGTTATACAGTCTTTTTGGTGCGGCGTGAAACACGTCCACCTTTAGCTCCAGCAATGCGGGCTAATTCACGGTTTGCAGCAAAGCCACCGGTGTGACCTTTTTTGCCGCCGATAGCACCGATTTTTGCGTAAAAATCAGAACCGTATTTAGTTTTGTTGGTTGAAGCAGCAGCTTTGCCGCCAGTCTTTGTTCCTGCCATGAGAATTCTCCTTAATGCGCGCGCCTATTCGTGTGGCACATTTTGCCTGAATGCCTCCGGTCCGATCCTGCAACGTATCCCACTATACGTTTCCGGTATGGTCCTCAGCCTTCAGACAAACTGCACTCACCCAAATAACCGCTTAACATCTTATTGTTAGGGTTATAGAACCTCGCCAGGAAATAAAAAAGGTCCACGTGCATATGCACATAGACCCTCGTTAATTCCTATTGAATATGCTTATGATAGCATTACATTGCGCTCATGTCAATAATTACGCAATTACATGTTTAAAACAACAAGTTTGTCGCCCAATATATCTGAAAAAACGGCAAAGTCCTTATCGTATGTTACTAGCGTGTCATTAGTAAGATAAAAAGTCATACTAGTAGTTACGCGGATAACCGCTATCTTCCCTGCTAATTGTAGCCATGAGCGGCAAAAAATTGTAAAAATGTGGTAATATGGTATGGTGAAAAACACGAGGCTCTTTATACCTATTGCTGTCCTTATTATCATCATAGGGCTTATTATTACGCTGGGCGTATTTAAAGCGTTGTTTAAGTCCACTATTACTAGCTCCGGCACGCCAGGGCTATCTGCAAATAGTGGTGCCGTTTCTGACAACCAAATATATTTTCAGGGGCCCATTTCGGCTGCCGCCTCGGAGCAAAAAACCATAACTAATCCTAAAGAAAATCAGGGTCTGAGCATATACTGGATCAAGGCAACTGGCACCGACGCAAATTACACATGCACGCTATACAACTCTGTTACAACCCAGATCTACGCTTCCCACTACCAGACAAATGGTGAGTTTAGCGGCCGTGGTGCCGGCTCTATGTACTATGCAAATAATGTCATCAAACAAGACAAAAGCCTTAGCCTACTCGGAAGTGTCTGTTTTAAGGACTAGTATGTTGCATAGCTTGTGCTATATTTTGAGGTATGAGCAAAACAATCACAACCCAAGGATTACGTAAATTTAACTTTATTATGGCTGGGCTGCATGCTGCACAAGCCGGTGCCGTACTAGTTTTAAGCAAAAGTTTTTCTCTGCCAATTAGCGGCAGCTACCTAAGCTTTAACGAATCAACCCAAAAGCTCGAGCCTGCAACACGTACATTATTTAATATGTCCTTACCGCTATTAATAGTCGCTTTTTTCGCAATGTCGGCACTGGCGCACCTGTTTATAGCCACTATCTACAACCACACCTACAACCGCAACTTGAGTCTAGGTATGAACAAAGCCCGTTGGTTTGAGTACGCGCTGTCTGCCAGCACTATGATGGTTGCCATTGCCCTCTTGGTTGGCGTCTACGACATTAGCAGTCTCGGTATGCTGTTTGCCCTTACGGCCACAATGAACCTAATGGGCCTCGTTATGGAGGTGCACAACCAAACCACCAAGCAAACCAATTGGCTCAGTTACATCATTGGTTGTTTTGTGGGCGCCGTGCCATGGGTTGTGATTGCCTTTTACTTTTGGCTAGCAGCCGACAGCGGCAGCGCCGCGCCAACCTTTGTGTACTGGATTTTTGTGTCGATCTTTTTATTCTTTAGCTGCTTTGCACTTAACATGGTGCTACAGTACAAAAAAATCGGTAAATGGAGCAGCTATCTCTACGGCGAACGCTCCTACATTATCCTAAGCCTCGTTGCTAAGTCATTACTTGCCTGGCAAGTTTTTGCCGGCACACTGCGCCCATAGGCTAAGCTAATATAATAATATAAGTAAGTAATATAAGGTCTCACCTTATAAGGTGTTATTTTGTGTAATTTAGATTACTTATCTGCTAATTCGTATTTTAATTCATCAAGCATTGCTTTGTTTCCTTCGTAATCTTCTAAAAATTGCAGATAATCCTCACCTTCAAACATATCAAGAATCTTTTGCGGTCTAATCCACGAAGGAGGAGTCTTACCTAGGTAATAAGCTAAGCTTGAGTAAAAGTACGTTTTATAAGTTCGAGGATTTAAATGAATATAGCGCGTTATATGTACTAAGTAGCTATCGTTATTTATCTTTGACGCTTTGAACACGCCTTGGAATAATGTACCCACCCTTTTGTATTTTTTATTAAAATACATTGTATAGGCCGTAAGCGCTGATTGCATTAAGGTTTTTAGGCTCGTGTTGTCTTGATTCAGGTAAAAGAGCAGATGAAAGTGATTTCCCATCAAACAATAGCAAAGTAATTCTAACTCTTGATCGAATTTTCTGTAAGGCATGGCGTCCATTTTCAATGATTTGTCCGCTGGGTCTAAGTGCCGCTGAAGAATTCGCAAAAAATGTTGCTTGTCGCTGGCGTCCAGAAATATAGGTTGCTTCGCTACTCCCCGATTGTATACATGATAATAATGACCTTCTGCGTAGACTTTTACTACATTTTTTGATGGCATAATCCTATTTTACACGATTTTACAGATTATAAGGTCTCACCTTATAATCTTCCTTACGCCTCAACAAACCAAACAGCTTGAAGATTATCCTATGGCTTATGTTCATAGGTATAGCTCTGCTCTACAAAGTCACCAAACCGACTAAACAACAGGTGAACAATGTTAATCCTAAGAAACGGATCTCCTGGATTAGACAGGCTCTCGAACAGCTTCACCAGGCCTACGGCCTGGTCTTATGGGGTTACAGGGGTGAGGTTTAGAAGTGTGGGTGGTTCAGGGGGCACCTGAATTCCATCTCGAATCTATCCACCTAGGCCTTACCTAGGACTAGCTCTCGTAGCTCAAACGGGTTCAGCCAATTGTACCGTTTTCTAGACCTCC
>JAYTXD010000039.1:0-10023 GCA_043743105.1 Candidatus Saccharimonadota bacterium
CACATTTTTCGACACAATATACGGAGTAGTACAAATAAACGACCTGTTTATAGCATGGCTATGGTTTGACTATAAGTTTAAAAACAAGTCTATGATCGAGCATTTTTATGACCAAAAGGCTGATGGATTAAAAAAAGACACGTCACAGCATTTGTCACAGCTAGTAACAACCCGAATAATGGGAATATTCCAAATAGGCACGGTAAAGCCTGGTAATATTGAGTGTATAGATCTGCGGAGCGGTGTGCACTACCACGTACGGGAATATTCGTTGGCATCACAGGTACATACTGGCGATGTTGCTATCCTGCGGTTATGCCAGCAGGCAGACCACTGGGAAATAATAATGCCTAACGGTAGCATAACGCCTATAGAAATAGTAGATAAAATGCTCGCTGAAGTCTTTGCGGGGCAGTATCCCAGGAACATCACTATTAAAGATACCATGGCTTATAAATATCTTGTGGAATCGCTAGGCATAAGTAAAAAAAATGATTTTACGCCGGCCGCTGAAACTTTTGAGCAAATGCCCAAAAAAGATGCCCATAAACTGCTGGCTGATGCGATGTTTGCGAGCGGGGTGTACCGCTATATAAGTGTTGATGCAATTGCAGAGATTCTAGAAAAGGAATACAGGGCCAAGCGGCTGCCGATGTCACCGCCGATGGGGGCGAGGTTGCTTATGGGCCTTGTTAATGTAGATAAACCGGGTGACACAGAAAATCTCTCGGCCGCGGTGTTGGCATATTGGAACTCACTTATCCCATCCAAAAAGCTTAAAGCACGAAAAAAGCAGGGCGGTGAACTTAAAGTAAGCCTCCTTAATATGGGGCGTTGGATGGACGATGCCCAGCTAGCCGATAAGGCCATACAAGATAATGACCCGCATACGGCCATTGAAGTCTACGAATCACTTTTTGGCCACTTGTTAGAAGATCGGACAACTAGCGCTAGCCTGTATAGGCTCCTCACAAACGCGGCCAATACGTATCTGGTTGCGGGATACCTGCAAATGGGTACAGAAATACTAGAAGAAGCGGAGGCAATGTGCCCAGGCTATGACTTTGCCAAAAAGGTGCGTAGCTTGGTTGATTCGGGCTACTACAAACCACTCAGTAAGGAGCACGACCAGCTGTACTCGAGCCAAGTGTTTGACTATCTAGACTGGTTTTATGAACTTGGTATCGACTTAAGCATGGGCGATGGTCAAAAAACGAGATTAACCGCATCTCTCGATAGTAAAGTTGGCCCAAATGAACCCTGTATCTGTGGTGCCTTGCGGCCAAATGGCCTCCCTATGAAATATAAAAATTGTCATGGCAAATAGATTCTAAGGTTCGTGTTTCTGGATAAGCATTTATATAATACTTACAACGGGCTCTAATATTGCGGGAACTTGGCTGTCTTTGACACGTTACCACTTAATAAGAGATCTATAATTGTCACTACTTCGTGTGGGCTTAAATTAAGTTCTCCAATTGTGTCGCCTGTTTCAAGATTTTGTCTGCAAGTCAAATAAACTTGTCTATCCGTGATACCCTCGTTGATAGCACGCATATCACGTATAAACTCAAGCACACAACGAACTGACAAAGGATTTATTGTATTTAGAGTATTACGACATTTAGTATCTACAACTAGTTCAATAATATCATTTAATGCAAAATCATTAGGTTTAGGTACGTCCGGTTTTGTATATGTATTATTGTCCGTACCCGATTGGCTTCCATAGCCCTCACTGCTTGATCTATTGTTGCTATGAAAGTTCTTATATCTACCCCAGTAATTGTTATCTCTAATTTTTCTAATCTCATCTGCAGCAGCCTCGAAACTTATTCGTTGCGATTCAGGTACATTCATTAAATAATGTGTTTTATCGTACGATGATGATGCTCCTCCTCCTAATGACCAATATTTAGCAGCCGTTGCAAGGTAAGGATCTTCGGTAATATGACTAGGCAGTCCTCTAAGTGGATGACTATACTGTACACCTAAATAGACACCTTTAACTTGGTGCGTTACATAACCATTGGCTCCAGCACGACTAATTGCCTTCAACGCATTTGGGCGAAGTAATCCTAGCTCTATTGGGCTATGATAATCACTTAAACCCGCCGATAAAATGGGGCTGCCCAGCTTTCTCAATCGCTCGCCCACAGGTCCAGTACCTACGATTTTATCACCCATTTTTGCTATAAAATTTAGCGCGAGTACCTGACGAGGATCACCAAATATGCCTTCGGCGATGTCTAAAAAATCTGTGCTTGTAGTTTCGGATATGCCTTTAATCGCCGAACGCTGTTTTCGACTTAGGTCATCATACATACCGACAGAAACTAAACCTGCAGCTTCGCGAAATTGTTCACTAGCTTGTCTAGATATTTCATTCCCCTGGTGTACAACATCGTACTGGATCATTGCCTGAGTTTAGGGAATGTTCTGCTTCGGTTGATAGATTAAGGAGCTCGCCTGATGCAGCATAAAGAGGACCTGTAATTTTTTGAATATCTGCACTATTCAAACTGGGGCCCGTACTCAAAGTACTTGATGCTTTCATTAATATATGATAGCACTTTTATGCTTTTTCGTCAAATATACAGACTTTAACACCTTAAAAGGTGAGACCTTCTGAACTTTTGAAACAGCAGAGACCTTTTGAACCTACAGCTGCTACGGTTTTACTTCCCGAAGAAGATGAGCTTCGCTCATCTCACACAGATAGAACTTGACGTAGCCGTCAAACAACTCAATACTAGACCAAGGAAACGACTAGGCTACAAGACTCCAGAGCAGACGTTTAAGTCAAAGTGGTAGTGTTGCGATTCGGACTAGAATCTAAGAGTACGTTATTTGTTATAATAATTGTAAGATGGAAAAATATTTTGGCGAATATGATGATTTGGATCTAGATTCACTCGATCTCGTAGAGCTTGCTATTGCAAAGGAAGAGGAATTTGGAGAAGGCCCAGATGAGGGCGGCAATGTCGGCGATAGAGAGCCAAGAGAACCCAAGCCCTATATAGGTTCTGGGAGCATGTCCCTTAACCAGCCTAACTCCTAGTTTTTATTAGCGGGCTCGACCGGATTTGCCTCGACCGCATCGCAAAGTGCGCTGCTTAGTCGACCCCAACTCCCTTTGGTCGTTCTGGGGCAAGGTTCGGGGTATGCCACTGGCATACCCGTTCAAATCCAATCAAGCCTACCAATAGAAAAAACCCCAGGCTTTTGGCCTGAGGCTTTTTCTATGGCGGACTCGACCGGATTTGAACCGGCGATCTCCTCCGTGACAGGGAGGCATGTTAACCACTACACCACGAATCCGTATTTGCCTAAAAACGCTGTGATAAAGCAAATACGCCTGTCACACGTTTTGTTAATCTTATCAGAACAGGGGTTAAAAAGCAAATACCTTACATCCTGATATAGTTAGCTTATGGCATTATTTAAAGCTACGAATAAGTTAGACAAGGTGTTTGAGGTTTCGATAATCCTCAAGGCACTAGATGGGCTACTCGAAACTATTGGAGGGCTGGTACTGTTGGCTGTTGATCCGGCCAAGGTCACGCATTGGGCAACGAAAATAACCCAGCATGAACTGAGCAGTGACCCGCATGACTTTGTTGCAACACATATACTGCGTAGTGCTCAACACTTTGCGACCGGGGGTAAGATTTTTGCGGCTGTGTATCTGTTGGTGCACGGATTATCGAAAATTATTTTGGTAATCGAAATTTTGCGCGAACGCTTGTGGGCCTACAAAGGGATGATTATATTACTGGGGCTATTTATTGTGTACCAGGTATATAGGTTGTTGTATGAGCCGGCGATATGGTTGGTTGTGCTAACTATTTTTGACGGCTTTGTTATTTATCTAACTATTAGAGAAGAGAAACGGCAGCGCAGAATATTGCTAACGGTATAACCGGCAGAGAAATATTATAGATTGTTTGCTATAATTACCTCTGTTCATTTTAATGCCGAAGTAGCTCAGTTGGTAGAGCAGCTCACTCGTAACGAGCAGGTCGCAGGTTCGAATCCCGTCTTCGGCTCCATGAATATTAGCGAGTATAGTTTAGTGGTAAAATGTATCCTTCCCAAGGATGAGTCGAGGGTTCGATTCTCTCTACTCGCACCATACCCCACGAAACAAGTTTCGCGGGGGCCCCAGATGTGAATTTTTCTTTGTCTCTAGTTTAACTCGCGGTTACAGTTACTTACGTTTTTCGGACATTTGAGGGCGGAACTTATAGTAGATTGCTAGGGCTGCTACGGACAGGACCCAGCCAAGTGCTGATAACTTCATAACCATGTCTTCGCGGCTTTCGACTTCGGTTAATGAGCGTCCGCTAAGGACATAATAGTTTTTGGCACTGACGCTTACGCTGGCTATGTGGGTGTTAAAGTCAGGCTGCCAGGTAATGGCGTGATAGCCAGAATTAGCACTTTTTAAGACTCCAACAGGTACAGCAATCAGGGGCGTTGAACCATCGTAGACTGAGCTTGCCACAAGTTTGCCTTGTTTGTCATAAACCATCGTGAAAGGCGCCAGGCTTTTGCCAACGTCAACATTAGGTGTAAGTACAGATGCGGGGTCATCGTTTTTGTCGAGCTTGGCGGCCGCGTCTTGGGCCATATGGATCTGTGGGTCGTTGGCAGTGGAGCGTAGAACGAACTGGCCAATGCCGTAGATTGTACCGAAGATAATTGTTAGGACTGCTATATAAACTATGGGTTTAAAATACTTTTTCACCCACCTAAAATTTCGTTCATCTTTCAGAATCATCTGTTATTTATGACCTTTGCTGTATTCATTAGTGCGAAAATTTGGCGGGTTCATATTTTAATTATACGCTCTTTCGCAAGCCTGTTATTGGGGTAGCGTAGTGTATAATAATATGAATATATGACGACACCTACGAAGTATTTTCATGACCGCTCCGTGCTATTACTACTGGCGGTCAACAGCATTTTGGTTATAACCGGCATCTTGTTGGTGTTGTTTCAGCTGGATAGTTCCAAAGGGAACACCTATTATATCCAATTCCGTGGCGTATCGAGCTCAGGCGAGTTTAAGACAGGCAACGCCTTTGATATGAGCAGTTTTGTGCTGTTTTTTGTGATTAGTTTTGGAGTGTCATTGCTGCTAAGCACACGTATTTATCATCAGCGTCGTAATTTAGCGCTTGGTGCATTGACGATGACAACTATTCTTGCCATTTTTGCAATTGTGGTGAGTGGATCGTTATTGGGCCAACGTTAACCATGACAGACATAGAAATACCTTACGAAAAAGACCGCAGCTGGCGCTATAGATTTTGGGAGATTTTTCCTGGCGCGGTAAGTTGGACGTTTTTGCTATTACCGCTAGTCTTAAGCTTAGTTAACCCAACACTATTTGCCATTTATATCATTGCATTTTTGTTGATATGGTTCGTAAAGTCGGTAGGGCTTAATGTTCGGTCTTTACAAGGCTATAGTGCAATGAGCAAACAAAAAAAACTGGATTGGCAGATATTACTCGACGACATTGAGGCGGGTGAAGTTAGGCACAACTCAAAGTGGATACCAAAATGGCATAGTCAGAATGTTGAGCGCCTAAAGGAGCAGCCGCTGTGTTTGCCACCGAGCGGGGTAATTCACGCGCTCATTATTGCAACCTATAACGAAAGCCGTGAGATTTTGGAACCAACTATCCAGTCGGTGCTAGCCAGCAAATACGATATGAAAAAAGTAATCTTGATGATTGCCTACGAGGAGCGCAACGGGGCACAGTCGGAGCAGGCATCTCTTGACTTGGTCAAAGAATATGGCAAAGACTTTTTGTATGCAGTAGCCGTAAAACACCCATTGATTGCAGGCGAAGTACGTGGTAAGGGAGGTAACGTGACTTTTGCTGGTAGGCATCTACAAAAATACCTTGAGCAGGAAAAGATTGATCCATTACGAGTCATTGTAACCACGCTTGATGCGGACAACCGGCCCCATGCTTTGTATATGTCGGCGTTAACCTACACATATTGTTCTACCGAAGACCCGCGCTATGTTTCGTACCAACCTATACCTATGTATACCAACAATATTTGGGATGCGCCCGGGCCAATGCGTGTGATTGCCACCGGTAACTCATTTTGGAACATAACGCTTAGTATGCGGCCGCACATGCTGCGTAACTTTAGTAGCCATGCCCAGGGCATGCAAGCGCTGATTGACTGTGACTTTTGGAGCGTGCGGACAATCGTGGAAGACGGGCACCAGTTCTGGCGGACCTATTTCCGATACGACGGCAGGCATGAGGTGTATCCAATCTTTTTGCCGATATATCAGGACGCCGTACTTAGTAGCACCTACCGTAAAACACTCAAGGCGCAGTTTATTCAGTTACGCCGTTGGGCTTGGGGCGCCAGTGACATTGCCTATGTTGCGCAAAAGGGCTTTAGAAGAGGCAGCAAAGTACCACGTACAGATATTATATTTAAGTTTGCACGGCTTGTGGAAGGGCATATATCGTGGGCAACAGCATCGTTGTTGTTGGCTTTTGGCGCATTAATCCCCGTTATCGTGCAACCCAAAAACTATGTGGCCAACCAGTTACCGCACATTGCCAGTAACATCGAAACGGTTGCCTTAATTGGAATTTTTGTTACGCTGTTTTTAAGTTTTAAATCATTACCACCAAAGCCAGCACGCTACAAAAATCATCGCAATATTTTTATGGTGCTGCAGTGGGTTTTGCTACCAGTAACGACCATTTTGTATAACACAATGGCGGCAATATATTCGCAGACGAGACTGATGTTTGGAAAGTATCTTGGTGACTTTGACGTAACCGATAAGGCCGTAAAAAAATAACCTACTTGTGCTTTCTGATTTGACAGCAGCCTTGCAGGCTTCTAGCGGCCTATACTGGACTTACGCAAAATCGCTCGTTCCCAGGGTAAATATGGCCGAGTGAAAACTGTTTTATCTGAATAAGATGTATATCGAGAGAAGAAAAACAGTTTTCACCATGGTCAGATTTGGCCTGGGGGTGAGTGAGCTTTGCGTAAGTCCAGTATAAGCGTAGCTTGGTGATAGGCCTTGTAAGACGATGCGGCAAGAGTATCGTAGCGCTTAAGGGTCTCATAGGCTAACTTACTGATTGTGTGGGGATTTATAAGACCATCATGGGGCCTAGAACTGATTAGATGACCAATAACTGTGCCTGTAAGGGCCGTAGAGCTGTTTAGGGCATCCTGGCGGTGTCCGAGGGACTTGTAGAGGCTCAGAAATAGCTTATCCCGGCTAAACGGTCGCGATTTTTTGTGAGCTACGCTGCTAACAGAAAGGGACTTTTCATAAACAGGGAGTTCAGTGGTAGTAAATTGTGCGACACAACTCTTACACATGCGCCTACGCCAGACAGAAGGGGTGAGCGCTTTGGCACGACTATTTGTTACTTCAGTTCCGCTTTTGCAATAAATACAAACCATGACTACATATTGACATAACGCTGATGTTTTTACCAGTGGAAAACTATTGCTATGCTGGGCATAAGCATATTAACATTGACATATTTTATAATATAGTTATACTATAAGTATCACCATGACCAGATAGGCCTAAGGTTTCGACCGACCGCCGATGCTGGTCTTTTT
This sequence comes from Candidatus Saccharimonadota bacterium, assembly GCA_043743105.1. Taxonomy (GTDB): domain Bacteria; phylum Patescibacteriota; class Saccharimonadia; order Saccharimonadales; family JACDBH01; genus RYN-417. The sequence continues at coordinate 7,635 of JAYTXD010000039.1, forward strand.
AGTGCTCTAGGGTTGTTTTAAGTGAACTTAGCTTAACAATATACTTTGAGTGAGGCTTGAGAAGCTGAGAGTATCTGTGATTTGGAGTAAAGATATGGAGTAGTTTATCTTTGCTTTCAAGAAACTGAGCGAGACATGCAAAATCACCGTCACCGCTGACAATTATTGCTTTATCGTAGTTTGAGTATTCAATCGCTGCGGCGTGAAGTACTAGTTCGGCATCAACGTTACCCTTAACGGTCTGTTTGCCATTTTCAAAGTATTGTACTGTTGGTTTGAAAATGAGGATAAATCCAGAGGCCTGAAGCATAGTGTATAGCTGTTGGTTATTGGCAACTAGGCCGATAAACATGAAAGCCCGATCTACGTCGTACTTGTTCTTAAGGTAAAGACGGAATTTCTTATAATCAATCTGCCAACCTAACGTTCTAATGCCTAAGTTCAGGTTCTGGCTGTCAATAAAGGCGTATATTTTTGGAGTTTTTAGCATGCAAGTAGTATAGCAAAAAACTTGATAATCATTAGGAAAGTTATAAAGTAAGCATAATCTTTTTAATATATAAAAAACCGTCGGTTTTAACTCCGACGGCCTAATATTCCACCTCTAATGATCCTTTCGGATCAAGATGTTAATTAGCGTCTATCACTGGCCGAGGCCTGGTTAGGCGCTGCTTGGCAGGCTTTGGTGTTGTTAACTCTTCGTAAAACAACTTAAAGCCCTCAAGCGCGTGTGCTCGAGTGGTACTCACTCAGTTCTCCCGATTAACACGCTTATGTTAACATATATACATAATAAAGTCAATGTTTATGCTATACTTCAATCTGTTGAAGGTGTAAAAACTACAATTTATCGAGCTAAGGAAAAGTAAGTTTATGGCAGAGCAAAAGCATTATGACCTCTATCTATCACGCGATTGGGATGGAAAAGTGGGTGTAATTACTGTAATTCCACCACCAGATATGTATGCACTACACATTGCTGGCAATGCTCTACGGACCAACCCAGTATTATATGAAACAGATGAGGCAAGGTGGCGTACTGGCGCAGCAGAAGGCCAACGTAGGTTTTTCAAGGAGGGAGTCGGACGAGAAACATTAGCACTAGCGAGTGAACTTGTCGGTCGTTTGCTTGTAGGGCAAGGTCACGGCGTTACAATGCACCCTGAAATAGGAATAACGGATTCTGGATTTTTTGACCCTAATGCCTAATAAAAAGACGGCATTTACCCTAGTGAGCTCTGATAATGGAGCCCGTAGCGGAGTTTTGCATACACGTCGTGGTGATGTTCAAACGCCCACGTTTATGCCTGATGGCACGCGTGGGGTGGTTAAAAGCCTGACTGCCGAGCAAGTGAAGTCGGCAGGCATTGATATTGTGCTAGCCAACACCTTTCATCTGCACTCACAGCCCGGCGAAGATGTGGTGGCCAAGCTTGGCGGGCTTCATGAGTTTGGCAAGTGGCAGGGGCCGATATTGACCGACAGTGGTGGTTTTCAGGTATTTTCTTTGAGCAAACTACGCAAGATAACTGAAGAGGGCGTGACATTCAAAGACCCCATAACAGGGGATATGCGCTTTATATCGCCTGAAATTTCTATGCAGATACAGCTGAAACTTGGTGCCGACATGATTGTGGCCTTTGATCATCTGACGGGGCTGGACCAAGAATCTATCAAAGACACCCGTGAAGCATATGAGCGGACACACCGCTGGTTGGAGCGCTGCGTGCGCGAGTTTAAAAAATTGACTCACGGCATGAAACAGGGCGAAAGACCACTGTTGTTTGGTGTGGTTCAGGGTGGATTAGACCTAGAGCTGCGTGCTCAAAGCTTGAAGATCATCCAAGATTCTGATGTCGATGGCATTGCAATCGGCGGACTGTCTGTGGGTGAGCCACGGGAGGAAATGTATAAGGTTTTAGACCATTTGGCACCACTTTATGACCCAAAGCGACCACGCTTTTTGCTCGGTGTTGGCGACCCGCGTGACCTTCGTTACGCGATTGAACACGGAATTGACATGTTGGACTGCGTTCTACCAACTAGGAATGCCCGCCATGCAACAGTCTGGGCAACGAATGACGAAAAGATTCACCTTACAAACGCGCAGTTTATTGATGATATTAAGCCGATTGATCCGGGTTGTGACTGTTATGCCTGCGCTAACAACTATTCTAAAGGCTTCTTGCGCCACCAGTTCAAGGTAAATGAACCAGTCGCGGGCAGCCTAGCGAGCATCCACAACCTGCGCTACCTGCAGCGTATTTGTGAAACCTACCAGGTTTAAAATCTATAGCCATTCCAAATCAAAATATGTAAATTTTGAGTGATGGATGACTGAGACATAACTACTGGTTTTGTAACAAAGCATATCCATAGATATGGTGCG
>JAYTXD010000040.1:0-5953 GCA_043743105.1 Candidatus Saccharimonadota bacterium
ATGGTATGTATTTTGTATGAGTTTGTCAATATGCATTTAGTCGTTCATCTGTTAGACTTGTTCTATGAAAGGTTGGTTTAAATGTTATCAATAGGTATAGTCGGCCTACCAAACGTAGGCAAAAGCACTCTTTTTAACGCGTTGACCGACAATAATATTTTGGCGGCTAATTATCCATTTGCCACCATCGAGCCAAACACCGGCATTGTGCCCATTCCCGACCCGCGGTTGGACGCGCTCGAAAAACTGTATAGCGCCAAGAAAAAGGTGCCAGCGACTGTGACGTTTGTGGACATAGCTGGGCTAGTCGCTGGTGCGAGCAAAGGCGAAGGCTTGGGCAACCAGTTTTTAGCAAACATCAGAAGCTGTAATGCGGTTGCACACATTGTCCGCGCGTTCAGTGACAGCAACGTCCTGCATGTGGACGAACAGCACGACCCCAAAAAAGATATTGCGGTTATCAATACCGAGCTTGTTTTGGCTGACCTTCAGAGCGTTGAAAAGCGTTTGCCAGTGATCGAAAAAGAAGCCAAGGCCAATCCAAAAGTAAAACCACTGGCAGATATTCTGCTGGCTGCTAAAGCAGCGCTGGACAGTGATACACCTCTGTTTAAAGTGGTGAGCGAATGGAAGCCCGAAGACGTTGAATGGCTGCAAAAAGAGTTGCAGCTACTGACACTCAAGCCAGTTATATATGTGTTTAATGTCGACGAAGATACGCTGGTGAATAATACGCGCAAACAAGAACTTGTTGCACTGGCCGCACCACAGCAAGCGGTGTTTATCTGCGCAAAGTTAGAAGATGAACTCCGCAGTCTTGACGACAACGACCGCACTGAAATGCTTGAAAGTTACGGCCAAACCGAATCAGGACTTGTGCAGTTGATCCATGCAGCCTATGACACACTTGGGCTGCAAAGCTACCTCACGGCTGGTGCTGATGAAGTCAAAGCTTGGACAATCAAAAAAGGCTCCACCGCTCCTCAAGCCGCTGGCGTTATTCATGGTGATTTCGAACGAGGCTTTATTGCGGCTTCAATTGTTGATTATGATGACCTAATGACAGCCGGATCTGAACAGGCAGCAAAGCAAGCTGGCAAAGTCCGCACCGAAGGCAAAACATATGTTATGCAGCCCGGCGACATCGTCGAATTCCGTTTTAACGTTTAATTACTGGAGTAAAAGCTCTTAACTCGGACTTACGCAAAGCTCACTCACCCCCAGGCCAAATCTGACCATAGTGAAAACTGTTTTCACTCGGCCATATTTACCCTGAGAACGAGCGATTTTGCGTAAGTCCAGTTAAGTATAGTAGCGAGATACACGACGGCGCATCATAAGTGGCACGCGGGTATATGGATTGGTTGCTTTATATTGCAGCTGCGCTACCCCGCCTAAGTCTTGACCAAGTTGATAGGCTGGTAGTTGGACCTGCGTTGGCTGAATGTGCTGCTGGCGCGTTTCCATCACCTTGTCCTGCAAATATGACGTCAGCTCCCTAAGCGTATTATTGTGTATGCTTGTAAACGAAACTGCCTTGTTAACTGTACAGACTCTCATAGTTGCATCTACAAGTCGGTGACTAAAGTCTACTTCCGATATCATGTCGTAACGTACGTCTTCAAGCATAAGATACAGCAGTTTTTTATCGATAAGAAGCAACCGTCTGTCGGTTGCACACAGCATTGCAAATCCACCTTCATAGCGGCCGTTTAAACAATGCCTTATCACCTCACCTTCAACCAATATTTTACGGAGCTCTCGCTTTTCGGCTCCTCCCCAGAAGCTGAACTCAGCGCCGATGGCGTTTAGCTGGTCCTCCACAACTTGCATATGTACCATAACGCTGCACCTCCTTAGTGCTTTAACTATATGATGTTTTTAGTATAGGTACCGTAAGTTAAGTCACTTACAACATGTGATAATACTCTGTGATATTTATCACATATTTTATTTTTATAACCATTTAGAAAGATATACTGCCAATAATTTTGTCGGCCTTGACAAGGTTGGTGTCATAAGTATTTTTTGAGGCAGCGCCTATGTTCATTATGTACTCTACATCTTTATCGTTTGGTACGACGTCTATAATAGTGTAGTAAAAGGTTGTCATTGTGCTGCCCGTTCCGCTACTGCATGTCAGGCTATATTTAATGGCAATAAAGGCGTTGGGTATGTCTACTTTTTTTGGCTTGTCTTTATAGATTGGCGCTGTGTCGCAGCCAATTTCCGACTTTGATGGCAATATTTCAGATGAAGCATCAGTAACTTCTTTATCAATAGTAGCAAGCAATGTAGCCTTATCACTCGGGCTTAGCTTATCTGGTGATGAACCAAAAATATTCTTTTGAGCACTAATATTCATTTTGAGCGCGTAGGTTGGCTTTCCGTCGCTACCCTTACCAACCGAATTCGTTGGGTGATAACTAATATACCCCGATCCCGATGTGTCCTTTGTCCATGATGTCGGTCGCTGATAATTAACGCCCTCGTAAGAGTCAGGCGATAAGGAACCAATCAAAGCTGCTTTCGAAAATACAAGCACTGCAACTGCAACAATGGCGATAAATGCAACAACTGCGCCGATCACAATAAGAATTTTTTTGTTAAAACCACGATTCGGCATCTGCGATGCTGCCATTGGCGTAAACACTGGCTGAGACTGCGCTGGCATAGGAGCCTGAACAGGCATTGGTTGCCCTGGCATAGGTGGTGTCGTCGGTGAAAACATTGGCTGTGGAGCTGGTGCTTGCTGGGGCACAGTTGAGTCAAACTTAACCTCTGGCTGAGTAGTTATACCAGGGGCTGTAATTGGCTGCGGTTGTATTGGCGCCGATGGCTGCACGCGAGGGTCTGCAGGCATGAGATTTGGATCAGGGTTCATAAATTATCCTATTATAATTATGCTCATGGTAACATGCGCGCTGCCTGAAAGGTAGTAGCATTTGGTGACATCCACTAAGCGCCAACCAGCTGTCTATAGCCACCCTAAAAACAAAATGGTCATTTTGTTTTTAGGGTGGCTAGTACAATAAAACAATTGCTGTCATAATCAATCTTATGTTAGCCTCTAAAGCCCAAGTAGCAGCTTTGGTAAACTTCTTCCATCTAGGAACGCGCCTACCCTACAAAAAAGGCGAATTTATAATCAGGCCAGGCGAGACTCCATCTGGTATTTTTTATATCGAGTCGGGCCTCGTAAAAGCCTACAACATTACGAAATACGGTGAAGAAAACCTCCTCATTGTCCGTAAAGAGCAAGAGATCTTTCCGCTCATCTGGGCAATTACCGGTCAGGAACGCCACATTATTTATGAAGCGCTTGCCCCTACTGTAGTCTGGCGACTCGACCGCAAAGCCTACATCAACTTCATCGAAAAAAACAGCGAGGCCCTTGCCCCTCTACTAGATATGACGGTAGAGATGTACCGCATCCATTCGGAAAGAATTATTAATCTGGAATATCGCACGGTGCGTGAACGGCTGATTTCGTTCTTGCTGTCTATGTCCGACCGTTTCGGCAAACAGGTTGAAAATGGGCTAGTGATACAAGTGCCACTTAAACAGCAGGACATTGCAAGCTCCATTAATGCCTCACGCGAGACAACGAGCCGTGAGCTTAATATGCTCGACCGCAAAGGCTATATCGATAGTGGCAAAGCACAGATTATTATCAAAGACATCGAAACACTGCGTTCGTTCTTATAAATTATGTTTCTTTAGGTAGTGACTTTTATCGGGCTGCTTTGTTCTTGTACCCGCAGTTATCTCATAACGTTTACATGGCACAGACGTATTGTTACACCCCACAGGGTAGCTAATGTAGGAGATTGCTCCACCTGCTGCCGACTGAGAAATACGCGCATCACCACTGATAATTGCTTGCTCAAAGTTACTCTCGGCATAGTCTATACCTTTCCAAAATGACGCGTCTTTTAGTTGAGACAACATTGGGTAATTGCCGAATTTATTGTAATAAATTTCTAAAACCGCAAAAAGGGCGTTCATATCGCTCTTAACTGTTACGTCATCACGCTTACCAACAATATCATTGTATTTCTTAGCCTCAACTGACCGTGATACTTGTGTAACAACCACTGCCCCCAGTAGTACAAACGCGGCTGCGAATGCCGTGATAACAACAATTTTTCTAGTATTATCCCCTAAATGCTTAGATTTATTTTTTGCCATAATCCTTATGATAGCATCAAAGTTTGTGTAGCAGGTAAAACCGTTCGGCATTCCCTTTTTCGCCGTGCACATCACTGTCTGCTTTATCGCGGATAACAAAGAGCTGTTTTGTCCATGTCTCAAAGTCTTTTAAAATGTCTCGGCGCATTTTGTCATTTTTTATGACGCCTTTGTTGATCTGGCTCTTGCCTGCTTCAAACTGCGGCTTAACCATTGCAACTATCTGGGTCTGTTTGTTACTGAGCGTTGCCAGATGCGGCAAAATGTCACGGAGTGAAATGAATGAAACGTCAATCACGATGATGCCGGGCACTTCAGACAGGTAATCCATAGCGCGAATATCGGTTTGCTCGTGAAGTTCTATTTTGTCGTTTTTACGGAGTTTTGGATGCAGTTGGTTGGTACCAACGTCCACTGCTACCACTTTTTTAGCTCCATGTTGCAAGGCATAATCTGTAAATCCACCCGTGCTGCTACCAACATCGAGCACTACCTTGCCTTTGAAATCGAGCTTCAGAATAATGGCTACGCTAGCAAGCTTTAGCCCGGCGCGCGAAACATATTGGTCGCTATGCAGCCCGATCTTGGCGTTCTCATCAATAAAATAACCAGGCTTTGTCTGCACTTTTCCGTCCACCTTGACCACGCCCAAACGAATGTAGCTTTCAGCCTGGCTACGCGTTGTAACCAACTCTTTTGCAACCATCAAATGATCAAGCCGGTGTTTCATTGTATTGTCATACTGGGCTTGACCCGGTACCCAGTTATAATAAATCGCTTAAGTCGTTCCACTGTGAATTATCTTTCTCGATTAAAGCTATCTTCCAAGCTCTTTGCCAATTCTTAAGTTGCTTTTCTCTTGATATAGCCGTCGATACATCGTCTGTTTCTTCGTAGTACACAAGTTCATGGACATTATACCTCTTAGTAAACCCTTCGGCTGCACCTGATTTACTGGACTTACGCAAAATCGCTCGTTCCCAAGGTAAATATGGCCGAGTGAAAACTGTTTTATCTGAATAAGATGTATCTATAGATACATCGAGAGAAGAAAAACAGTTTTCACTATGGTCAGATTTGGCCTGGGGGTGAGTGAGCTTTGCGTAAGTCCAGTTTATGCTCACTAATTCGCCGAATAAGGTCATTTGTCATGCCGATATACAAAGTTCCATTGCGCTTAGATGCGAGGATGTATACGAAGTAAGTATTCATGTTTGCCTGGTTCCCGGGTCAAGCCCGGGATGACACTTCGTGTCACTTTTTCCGCTCTCGGTAGGTGCCGTCTTCGGTGGAGACACTGATGATGTCGCCTGTTTTAATAAACGCTGGCACGCGCACTGTAATGCCTGTCTCCATAGTTGCATCTTTTTGAATAGAGCTGCTAGTGTCACCTTTTACGGCGTTTTCGGCATAAGTCACTTCCAAATAGACGTTCTTTGGCAGCTCGATGTTGATGGCCCTGCCATCAAAAAGCTGCACCTGGACCGTATCGCCCTCTTTCATGTAACCGGCCAGATCTCCAATGATGTCAGTTGCAATTTCTGATTGTTCGAACGTATCGTTATTCATAAAGAAGAACGCGGCACCGTCATTATACAAATACTGCACCGTCTGGTTGACGACATCAGCATAATCAAGTTGGTCGTTGCCCTTAAATGTCTTAGCTAGTACCTTGCCGTCAAGCAAACTCTTAATTTTAACATTCACAATTGAGCCGCCACGGCCCATTACCTTCTGGTTGTACTCAACCACTTTATACGGT
>JAYTXD010000041.1:0-14059 GCA_043743105.1 Candidatus Saccharimonadota bacterium
CCTCCCTATGAATTGACCAGCCCAAATAACCCGAATACTGGCTAAGCCATTCAGGCGACCGTATAGGCAATGAGGGGCGTATAAGCGCGGCAAGCATTATTGCCATATCATGTTCATCAGTCGCCGTTGCTGGGCGGTATTCGCCTATGCCAGTTTCGGTATCAAAAAGATCCATAACATATACTCCGTCGACACCACCAAACAAAGTTTTTGCAATGTTTGACTCTTTGTTGGTAATAAGTAGCTCAAACTCACCTTCCCCATCACTTAGCTCGGGCCTCTCAAAAGATAGATCAACATAACGTCGTAGCTTGGCGCAGAGCTCCTCGTCTTCATTCGAGGCACTAAATTCATTACTAATAATGTGAGTGTCCGCACGTCTGCTTATTGTCTCCGTCATAGACCTGCCAAGGTCAACAATTAGCCCATCGGGTAGGTCATCGTCTTTATTGAGTACTATAGCCTCAGCAAGTATGCCAAGATTATCGAGCATGCCTGATTCTTGTCTATTGAGGTTAGTTACTGCTTTGATGTCTTTAATAATACCTAGTGTCGCACCTATAGGGTCTGGGGCTTTGGTGTTGTAACGATATATAATAGTACTTTGCGGCGTATATTCTAGTTCAATAATACTAACCGCTTCTTGAGTTTCATTAGTTGCCATAAATACTTCTATTGTATGGGTAATTTTAGTAGGGTCATCAACCCCAAACCGACGGTTAAAGTGAACGCTACCAGTAGCTACGTCATACATAAACCAAGTCTCAACCTGCTGTGGCTCATTTTCTACAAGGGCATTAACCTGCCAGCCCAATAACTCGGCGGTTTCAGGATGAGGTACTTCGCCACTACTTAGACGCTGAAATTCACTGTCCCATTCTATACTCATAACGCTTACAATAAAACTAAATCAGCTCACAAGCAAGCAGAGAAAATTTCTAAAGATGGCCTTCAAGGAATTCGCGGATACGGAGAGCTGCCGTGGCACCTTCACCAACTGCCGTAGCAATCTGGAGTGTAGCTCCACTGCGGCAATCACCGGCTACAAAGACACCAGGAATAGCTGTTTTAAGACTTTCGGAGTCGCTCATTACGAGCCCTACTTCGTCTAACTCAACATCGGTTCCTTTAAGGAAGACCGTGTTTGGCTGGAGGCCAACAAACACAAACACACCGTCAGTTTCAAATTCCACCTTTTTGCCAGTGTTTTTATCGGTTCCAACAACTTTGGTCAGTTTGCCGTCTTCGCCAACAATTTCGTCAGTCGTAACCATTTTATGGATGATGATCTTATCTTTGTACTTTTCTGTGAGTTCTTTAACTAAAACGTCTGAAGCACGGAAGTCACTGCGCACAAGCATGTCGATATGGGATGCAAAACGAGTCAAAAACATAGCTTCTTGCACGGCTGAGTTGCCACCGCCCACAACTACCAGGCGCTTATCACGGTAGAAAGCACCATCACAAGTGGCACAGTAGTGCACACCGCGGGCGTAGTAGGCATCCTCACCGGGCACACCAATCTTTTTATAACCACTACCGGTGGCAATCAGCACGCTTTTGGCTTTAACATCCCCGTCAGTTGTATCAAGCGTGATAATATCGCCAGATTTTTTGAGGCCCATTACTTCGCCAAGTTCAATGACTGCACCAAATCGTTCGGCTTGTTTACGCATGTTGTCACCAAGCGTTAAACCCTCTATTCCTTCAGGAAAGCCAGGGTAGTTGTCTACCCAATCGGTAGTAGATATTAGACCGCCCGGAACACCTTTTTCGTATAAAACAGTCTCTATGTCTTCGCGGGTTGTATAAATTGCCGCGCTCAATGCTGCTGGGCCAGCTCCTACGATAACAAGGTCGTGAATCTTTGCTTCAGCCATAAAAATATCCAATACTACTTAAGTTCTAATACTGCCGTAATTATACCAATAAATACTTGCGTTAAGCTAAAATGCCTTTAAACAATTGCTAGTTCTTTAGGCCAGTGCTGGAGCGAGCTTTTGTAAGTTAAAGCCTATAACAACTTCGCGGCTATCATCATCTTTCGTAACGACAGTTACAGGAACCGTCATTGCACCACTCGCAGCCATAGCTTCAGCTTGACGGTGTGGCTCGTTATCTATATTAACTTCTTCGTAGACGTGACCCTTTGCAGATAACCACTTTTTGACCATCACGCAATAAGCGCAGGTGTTGGTGGTATAGATAGTGATGCTTTTAGCCATAAAGTTACCTTTTTATTACTTTTTTAACGCTATACACCCATTATATAGCGCTTGTGCTTAACGTCAATACGCTATATGTTGTGTTTTTGTCTGTTTCGTATATCGGTTTTTGGACATATTATGCCTTACTAACAGATACCATGGACAATTTTGTACCCCATAACTCTTATGTGGAACTTTAGTATAGCCCTTTTTGGGGGCTCATTACATATTGAAATAAAGATTTTTGATGTTACAACTAGGCACGCTTTTTAGCAAGGTGTTTGGCGTACTTACCCTTAAGCCAAGTGGTAAACATAACTAATGCGAACACGGCAAAAACCATTGGCACCAACGAAGCCTTAATCTTGCTTGCCCCAACAATTGCCGCAATGAGCGCGACAAGCCATGCTATCGTCAAACGACGACTGTAGCGAGCTCGGAGGAACTCAGCCCCAAGATAGAAGTATGGAAAAGCGACTACCACCAAAAAGGTACTAGAAAGTAAGCCAAATATAAGGGTAAATGCCAGGCTCTCCCAGAATGGATCGCTGAGTGCCAGCGGAATAAGTGCAACAACGCTTGTAAGGCTTGTTGTAATAAGCGGACGAAAGCGTGCCTTAACGGCCAGTGCCATAGATTCAAAGCCACCATTGCCCTCTATGCGTGCCTGGTTGGCGAAGTCGGTTAGCAAAATAGTGTTATTAACAGCAATACCAATGAGCGCAAAGAAGCCAACCATCACAAAGAAGCTAAGTGGGTTATTGGTAACGTGTAGACCGGCCGCAACGCCGAAGAAGCTAAACGGAATAGCTGTAAAGATTAGCATGGGCTGCAGGAGTGACCGAAACAAGAATGCAAGCAAGAAAAACATAACGAGTAAAAGTATTGGAAATGCCAGCAACATGCTCTTGAACGAATCTTGGTTGCTGGACTCATTACCAAAGTCATAGGTGACGTCGCTCTTTTTAAGTCCAAACGATTCTATCTTGGACGGAGTAAAGTCAGCTTCGACAGCCTTTTGAGCTGCTGTTACCAAAGCTGAGGTGTCTTCGGAGTTAAAGCCTGCCTGAATCTCTATGACACGCTTGGCATTACTGCGGCTAATAGAATCGGTATCACCAACCACTTCTACCCGTGTGATTAGAGCCGTAGTTTTATTGGAAGAACGGGTCACTGTTTTACCCTTGAGTGAGGTGGCAATAGCTTCGGCAAGTTTTGCGGTCTTTATTGTATCCTCACCAAAAACTTGGACGCGAAAAGGTAGGTCATCTTTTGGTGGCCCAGCGTCAAGTGAGGAAACTTTAACATGAGCTTCTCTAAAGTCTGCAAATGCATTGTTAAGCTTCAAAACTAATTCAGGCGACTTAATCTCCCGCTTTTTAAAGCTTACAAGGCGGATTGAGCCGGTTGCCGTACGCGTGCTACCAGAATCTAGGTAATTAACGTCGCGCAAGTTACCATCAAGCACTTTGCCCACAACCACATTAGCATCGTTAGTTATTCTTTGGCTGTCGGCGATTGATGTGTTGGCTGGGAACGTCAGTGTCACCGAAAGGTTATCGCCGTCCTTGGTAGATGGAAAAATATCAAACTTTAATTTTTGGAAGAAAACCCCACTACCAACCAAAAAAAGAAAACTCACTATAATAGCAACCACGCCAATTGCTGCAGCTTTTTTTCGGCTTCTAGTACCAACTCTGATGAGATTTGCAAGGCCAGTTGACACAGTATTTTCAAGTTTTAAAATAGGGTTGCGGGTTTTATGATCGCGTTTGCTACTTTTGCTGAGGAGCAAGAATCGGCTCGTAAATGGTATGAGCGTTAATGAAACAAGTAATGACACTGCAAGGCTAATAATTATAGTAACTGGCAAAACGCGAATAAAACTCCCCAATATACCACCTATAAATAGCATTGGCGCGAAAGCCAACATTGTAACGAGTGTACCTGCGGTACTGGCCCGTGCTACCTTTTTCATAGCCAACACCACAATCTCACGGCTGCTAGCGTTGGCCTTTTTGCCGGCATCAATAGCCTCGGCCATAATGGTCGTATCATCAACAATTAAGCCCAAGCACAGCACCAAACCAAACAAGGTAATAGTATTCAGACTAAGTCCAAAGACATACAAAGCACCAACTGTAATAAGTAAGACGCTTGCCATGCCAAGCGCCGTTGCTATACCTGCGCGCCAGCTAATAAGCAGTAGACTAACAATAATAACCACAATCAAACCTTCGATAAGGTTTGTCTGCAAATTTGAAATTTGGGTTTCGACACTTTCTGATACGCCCGCGCTCACAGCAATCTTCGTACCAGCTTCAACATTCTTGCTGTTGAGTGTACTAATGCGCTCATTTATGGCACGCTCAAGATGGATGGAATCCGTACCAGTCTTGGCAACTATACCAATCTCGACCGCAGGATAGAATATAGTACTCTTACCTTTACGCACCCCCACGCGGTCAAAGGTTTGCTGCAACGTTACCGTATCGCCTGTCACTGGGTTAACACCGGTTTTGAATGGGTTAAGTGCTGTAAGACTTTTTACCCCTGTTGTGCCTGCAAGATCTTTGACCGTTTGTGCGGCTACATCTGCCAGCACTTTGGCACTGGTGTCCTCGTTTTGGTGTACTGAAAGCAACACGTCATATTGGTTGTTAAACTTGGATGCGTTAATAGCTTTGTACTGAACCTCGGCACTTTTTGGCATAAAACCGGCAGTTTGTGCGGATGATTCTATAGCACTCTGGGCAGTTTTGGCATTGGTACCTTCTTTATATTCAATAACCACGCTAAAAAAGTTGTCACCTGCTGTGGTAGTAACCTTCTTAACATTTGGCTGTTTCATGACTAGCTCAGATATCGGTCTTACAACATCTTGGTCAACTTTGGCTTTATCATTAACAAAGTACGTACCACTAGTTACGCTAATTGGCACTTCGACATTTGGGAAGCCCTGGCGTTGCATAAAAACACCATAACTGAGTACCCCGAAGATAACTAATGCAATCCAAAGTGTTGCAGTTGTTTTGATTCGGTCGTAAAAATATAGGCCGAAACGTTGAAATAGAGTAAGCGTAGACTTTGTCTTTTGAGCCATCTTAAGATAGTTCCTTATTAATGCTTAACAAGTTAAGCATACATTTAAAGACTACGCAAACTTTTTACTTAGAAGTAATCTGAGGGCGTGTAGAAGCCACTATTTGCTAACAGCAGTAAGTTCGATATCAAACACAAGGTCAGAATTAGCCGGGATGCCTGAGCCGCTTGGCGGGTTGGCACCGTAAGCCTGAGCTGCCGGTATAAGGAGGCGTCTTATGCCACCAACTTTCATGCCTGGAACGCCATCTGTCCAGCCTTTGATAACTTGGTTGAGTCCAAACGGTATTGGCTTATTAGCACCATCGTGTGAACTTTGAAAAATTATACCAATCGCTGCAATCGCACCAGTGTAGTGAGCCGTTACCGTGTCACCTGGCTTAACTTCAGTACCGGTACCGACTACCAGATCAATCTTTTGTAATTCTGGAATACTTGCTATCGGTGTAAAACCTGCGAGTTGTGTGCCTTCCAATTTGGTTGCTCCTGTTTTCTTAGTTGTATCTTTATTGCTGCTACTTATAGCTGCTTGGGCTGCTGTCTGAATGGTATCTTTCTTGTGCTGCTGCTTAACTTGCCACATAACTAGCAAGCTAAACCCTGCAGAAGTTGTCAAAAATAGTGCAGCTAGCACTCCCATACCAAACCGCGTTGCGTACTCCTTTTTATCTGCCATCACTCCTCCGTTATTTATGCTTGCTCTAGTATAGCGTACCCTCACACCTTCATGAAGTTTTTTTTGAGAAACTTTTGCTAACTGGCTATTTCGAATTCTTTGAGCTGTTCTTTGGTTTTATCGGTTGGAGTTTTGTTTTGCAGCTGCAATAACTGAGCGTAGATACCGCTAGTCTTGGCAAGATCTTTGGGGCTACCTATTTCGCCCACTCTACCCTTACTTATGGTGATGATTTGATTAACGCTTTGAATGGTACTAAGGCGATGGGCAATAATAATTGTTGTCCGGCCTTTCATGAGCCGTTCTAAAGCCTCTTGCACCATGGCCTCGCTTTTGCTGTCGAGACTGCTGGTAGCTTCATCCAGAATTAAAATTGGTGCGTCTTTAAGTAAAGCGCGCGCAATGGCAATACGCTGTTTTTGACCACCACTGAGCTTAAGTCCACGCTCGCCAATCTCGGTTTGGTAGCCCTTTTCAAAATGCTTAATAAACTCATCCGCGTTAGCCGCTTTAGCTGCGGCATAAACGTCGGCTTCCGAAGCTGTAGGGTTAGCATAGCTAATGTTCTCGTGAATTGTACCACTAAAAAGTGCCGGGTCTTGGAACACCACGCCAATGCTGCCGCGTAATGACTCCTGAGTAACCTCACTAATATCTTGGTTATCAATGCAAATACTGCCCGACTGGGGCTCGTACAAGCGCATCAGCAAACTCGTAATTGTTGTTTTACCTTCACCCGACTCGCCTACCAATGCCACCTTACTATCTGAATCAATGCTAAAAGTTAAATCTTTTAAGACTGGCTCGTTATCGTAGGCAAATGTCACACCGCTAAACTCAATGCCGCCTTTTTTTATAACTAGAGGCAAAGCACCTACCTTGTCGGTAAACTCAGGACGTTCATCCATAGCCTTAAAGTAGTCTTTGGTGTTAGCAATAGCACGTTGGAACCTATCAACAATAAAGCTGATGCTAAATATTGGGATACGTATAAGCGCAGCATATTGGATAAGTAAAACCATCTCGCCAATGGTATAGCGACCGCGTGCCGTCTCTATAAATATAAAGGTGTAAATACCAAGAAAAATAATATTTAAGACAATACGCCGGCGTAAGTCCTGCATATGCCAAAACCTACTTTGTGGATGGGTAGTATCGATTGTTTTTTGCATATGTTTGTTAAAAAACTTGAGCTCACGTGTTTCTTGGATAAAGCTTTTGACAACTCGCACTTGTCCAACGCTTTCGGCAAAACGCCCACTTGCTATGTCTAGGTTCTTGTTAATTTTGTGTTGAAAATCTTGCCACTTGGTGCTCGTTTTGGTGGTCATCAAAATAAAAATTGGGTACAAAACAGAAAGCATAAGACCCACCTGCCACGAATAGTAAAAAACGATTACAAGCGAAAATACCGTACTAAATACAAACTGCAAAAAGTTATTGCTAAGCACCTGCATAAAATCACCGACTTGGGTAATGCCACGGCTCATTTGGTTGATAATTTTGCCTGTTAGCTCTGTGTCAAAGTAACGCTGTGGTAGCGTAAGCAGATGCTTGTAGTAACGGTTAGATAAAATTGCCGTAAGCCGTACACCCATAATGTCACCAAAGTAGCCGCTTATATTACCCAGTATCGTTTGACCAAGGTCGGTAATAAAAATGAGCACTGCAAAAATAGCAACCAGCCTGACGTTGGCGTGTCCTCCTGCCGCAAGCTTTGTAATTTGATCGACCGCACCCTTGGTAAGAATTGGCTGTAACTGTCCAACAAACGCCAATAAAATTGTAAGTAGCGAAATGCCGATGTATAGCGGCCATAGCTCGCGGGTAAACTTAATAATTCGCCACAAATGTTTCACTACCAACCGCCCCCACCACCACCGCCACCACCACCGCCAGAAAAGCCGCCCCCACCAGAAAATCCCGAGCTGCCACTAGAGCTTGGTGAACTAAACGCTACAGAGTTCACTGAAGCCATAGAGCTATTGAGGCTACCAATAAATAGGCCAGTGTTAAAAACGCTCCAGTTGCCACTGTACCAATCTGGAGGGGTACGATATATGTCTTTAAACTGGTTGGCCCAAGCTGTTTCAACACCTAGTACCATGGCGTACGGCAAAAGTTTTTCGAATAAATCAACGGTTTTTTGTGGCGCCGTATGCCCTGCCGCATATGGTGCATTGGGGCTTTGAAGCATGGCAATGCGATCTTTTTCGGCAGTATTAAGGTATAGCCTTAGGCCATTAATTTTGTCCTTGGTATCTACCCCTTTTTGAGTGCGAGCTGACATAAAAAATCCAAAAAAAAATGACAATATACCGCCAGCTATCATACCTACGCCGAGGCCCGGCACTCCGCCTGATACAAATATTCCGAGTAAAAACAGCACACCGCCAATAACAAACAGCCTGCCACCTGCGGTCAGCGGATTAGAAACAAAATAACCTTTTGTGATCATACCTTCAGATACATCTTTTTGCGCTGCCTTAGCAACAAGATAAAACTTATTTTTAAGACTATCGAGCGCAACAACCAATCCAGCAACCTGCGGGTTAAAAGTAGCATCTGCCGTTGAGCCAAGTAAACCATTTAGTACCTTTTTTTCGTAAGGCAAAAGCTCTGTCTCATCTTTGCCGGTAAATTCAAAACTATAGGTTGGGGCGTCTTTGCCAATCAGTCGGTCCTTTTTTGTTTCGATAATTTTAATGTAGCCTCTAACAGCTAAGTCCACAATGGTAGCGCTCATATCATTGTTATCTGCCCTAAAGTCCATAATAGTACCAACTTCCATTGGCTTTAAGCCATCTGGCACATCATATTCTGGCACAATAGTTCCTGCACCTTTGGGGTCACGCCCAAATTTGCGCCACCGTCGAAACGCATATATACCAGCAACAAAAGGTACCACAACAAGCGCCGCAATATTAAGGCCATATTCGCGCATGTAGTCGCTAAAACCAAGTGGCGTAAAGTAGCCCTTTTGGAAACCCGCAACAATGGTTAATGTTTCGCCATATCCTAACGTGCGTGTCGTTTCTGACACTAAATCCTTACTCACAAAAAAAATCGTACAGCCATCTTCCGACTTTGAGCTTGCACTAAAAGCGCCCGCATAACAAAGCGGTTTGTTGTTGCTTTTATTTAAGCCTCTAGGCAAATGCAGTTTTAATGAAACATGTTCAATTTTTTGCAACCATTCCGTACCGTTAATGTCCCAATATAACTCATCGTGGTCGTCAAAAAACGTTATGGCATTATTGAGCGTGTAGTCGATTGTGTATTGTTGGTTGCCCGTTACTATACTGCTTGGGCTGCCAATCTTAAGCACGGTATTGCCATTGTCGTTATACGTTGTGTACTGCGCAGGAGCACCTGTAGTAGAAGTAACTTTATTTATTTTTAATTTAAGTGAGTGTGTCTTATAAGACTTCGGAACGGCGCGTAAAATACCGTGATTATTGTCATTAAAAGTAAGGTCGATCTTTTCGACAATATGTAACTGCCCTTGTTGATCGACATTACTGAGGGTGTAGTCAGCATCAAAGTTATGTATAACGAAATCTTGCGTGCTAGCGTGTACTTTGCCTAGGCTTAATGTAATGAGCAGAAGTGGCAATAGCACTAAGAGGAGCAGCTTTTTCATATACGCTCAGCTGAGACTTTTTCTTTAAGAATCCGCGCAACATTATCGAGCAGAGTATTTACTTCAGTAGTAACAAGTGTGCGGGCTGGATGACTAAGCGTTACTCGGTAAGTGTAGCGTAAAATGCCTGCACTCGGTGCGTAAATGTTTTGGCTACTTATAGTGCACGCGAAACCATGGTTACTGCTTTCTTGGTTTACCGCCTCTACTAGTGCATCGGTAATTGTTTTGTACGCTGTTTCACTCCCTACTTGGAGAGTTATATCTTGGCTTTGTGATGGAAAGCGCGAGGTTACTTTATAACCGAGCGGTTTTCTACACTGTGCAAATGCCTCAAGGCTAAGTTCAAAACCAGCACTGTGAGTTGGCAGTTTAAGATTCTTACGAACCTCGTCACGGTATTCACCAATTTGGCCAAACAACGTACCTGTTTCGGCATCATACACAAGGGCTGAGCGCTTCCAGTCAAACGGCTTGGTTACAGGGTATGGCATGTCTTCTTGTATCGGGCCATATGCAAGTACAATACCAAGCTTGTGGGCTAAAAAGTCGAGGTAATGACGCGCCTGATAAAATACTGCGCCTTCTGGAGCCGATTTGTCATTGGCTGCATAAACCATTGTTACCATATTGAGCTCTTTTGGTACGTTTTCTTCTGTCATACCGTGCTGTTTTACGTGCGATTTATTAAGCTCAAACAGCGCAAACTCATCGTATCCAGCACGAAGGTTCATATGTACTTTGTCTAGTAAAGATGGCGTAATACTCATTCTATAAAACTGCAAGTCAGGACTCAATGCATTTCGTAACGCATAGGCTTGGTCCTCTGGCTGGCCAACTTTTTTCAACAGATTACCGTGTACAAAACTATAAGTCAAAACTTCATTTGCGCCTGCTTCAGCTAATATTGTCCGTATGTCATGTTTAAGCGTCAGGTGTTCGTCATATGGTGCTGCTTTTGCACTACGAGCTGGCAATGCAACCGGCAAGTTTTCAAAACCATATAGGCGCCCGACTTCTTCAACAATGTCTTCTGGCATTTCAATATCTGTACGCCAAAAAGGTGGTTTTATATGCAAATGATTTTTGTCAGCTGGTACGGTTTTTATGGTAAATTCGACGTTTTCCAGAAGTTTCGTTATGTCAGCAAGGCTTAATCTACTGCCTAAACGTTCGTTAATAAACTCAGCGGTAACAGTAACGTCCGCCGGTTCATTTAATATGCTATGGACATCATAAACGCTGCTCGTTTGTTTGGCCCCTGCCAGTTCCATTAAATTTTTCATGGCATACCAAACTACCCGTGAATTTTGGAGAGCGCTTTGGCCTTTGGTAAAACGTGTAGATGCATCACTAAATATTCCGTGATGCATTGAGCTTCTCCGAACGGTGTACATGTCAAAGTTGGCGCACTCAATAACAATATTTTTAGTATTAAGATCTACTTCAGTTTCACTGCCACCCATAATTGCCGCCAAGCCTACTGGTTTTTCAGTATTTGCGATAACGATATCAGCTTCAGTTAACGTAACGGTTTTTCCATTCAAAAGTGCAAGTGTCTCACCTTTTTGAGCCATACGAGCTATTAATGTAGAGCCCAGTTTATCCGCATCATATGCGTGCAACGGCTGGCTTGTGAGCGCCATAATATAATTCGTTATATCCACGACATTGTTTATGGTTTTCATGCCCATACGAGCCAATGCAGCCTGTAGCCACACTGGGCTTTTACTAACTGTTATATTGCTCATTGCAACCGCCATTAAATGCGGCACCAATGTGCCAGCTTCATTTTTTATTGACAGTTTTACATCATTTTTATTCTCAAATTCTGGTTCGCTCAACCACCAGTCCGGACTTTTAAATCTAAGTCCGTTTATACCGGCTAATTCGCGCGCAATGCCAAGCACACCGAAACAATCCGGACGGTGCGTAAACATTTTATTTTCAAAATCCAGCACTAAGTCATCCATACCGAAATATGATACAAATGGCTCCCCAGGTTTTGGCGAGCGGCCAGCATCACGAGCGTCTATTTCTAAGATACCGTCGTGGTCGTCAGAAATACCAAGTTCTTTGGCGCTTGCAAGCATGCCGTTGCTTATAACTCCACGCAGCTCACGTGCGCCTAAAACAAATGGTTCTGTGTCGTTATAACTTGCTGGTACGGTTGCACCAGGCGGTAGCCAAACTACGAATAAGCCGTCACGCACATTTGGTGCGCCACAAACAACTTGAATAAGGCCTGTGTCGTTACGATTCGCATCTTTGATTACACCGCCATCGTCAATCATGCATATGTGCAAACGATCAGCATCCGGGTGATCTGAAACGGTTACAATCTTAACGACTACTGCGCCGCTATACCGTGGTGCCCAATCTATCACTTCTTCAATACCGCCTAGCTGTGCACCGGCTTTAGCTACGATTTTCTCATGAGCAATCGACTTCAAATCCACATTGCTATAGTACTGGGCAAGATTTAAGCTGAATTTCATGAAAATTGCCTTAAAAATTCTAGTTTAGCTGATTCGAAGTGCCGTATATCTTCAATGCCGTATTTCAACAGAACTAATCGTTCCAAACCACCCCCCCATGCAAAACCGGTGTATATATTTGGGTCAATGCCAGCCATTTTTAGTACATTCGGGTTTACCATTCCACAACCTAAAAGTTCCAGCCACATGTCAGCTTCGGTGTTACCTTTTCTTAATATTTCAGGCCTTTCAATGGCAAATTCAAAAGATGGTTCAGTAAATGGAAAATAAAATGGCTGTAACTTGGTTCGTAGCTCCTGCCCAAAATACTCATTCATGAATGCTCCAAGTGTAGCTATGAGGTTTCCCACGTTTATGCCTCTGCCAACTACCATTCCTTCGTATTGGTAAAAGGTGTGTTCGTGGGTGACATCAATGTCTTCATTGCGGTATACGCGTCCTGGGTATAATACGGCAATATTTTCACCTTTTTCTAACTTGTCTTTGTACATTTTAAGCACGCGGTTCTGCATGGTACTGGTATGCGCTGGAGCCACAAAGCCCTCGACAGTATTAAAAGTGTCGTAATCATCCCTGGCAGGATGGCCCTCTGGAAAGTTTAAGCTTTCAAACATATGATAGTCATCATCTATCTGGCGAGATTCAATAGTTTCAAAGCCCATACGATTAAATATGCTGATAACTAAATCTTGTTCTTTCATAAGTGGGTGAATAGACCCAACCTCCGGACCAAGCAGTCGAGGCTTTTTAGTAACATTAACGTCAAATGGTGCCGTGACATCAATTGGCGGCAGCTCGTTTGCATGTGCAGCACCCGCCTGTGCAGCGTCAGTTAGTTCTTGTCGTAAGTCGTTAACTACTTTACCAAAAGCACCACGCTCATCTGCTGGAAGTGTTTTGAGTTCTTCATACAAAGCCTTAAGTTCAACCGCCTTCAATATATCCGCTTTATTTTCAATCGAATTAAGACGGTCTAATAGTGTTGCACGTACTTTTTGAATGTTAGCGTTGTCTGCCATATCTTGAGACATTATACAGTGTTCCTGATTTTTTACCCTTACTATTTAGTTAGTTTGTTACCATATATGAAACACGCAGATTCCCGTCTTTTTCTCTGATCTTACGTATTTCCAAAAGACCGATGTCTTTAAGCTCTTTAGCGTGGGTTCCACCGCACGGTACACCGAAATCTCCATATAAGACAACACGACTGGGCTTATCTACTGGCAAGTTTTGTGGTACATGCCTGCACAGTGCAGCCATTTCGTCTTTCGTTACAAATTTAATCTTCGTCTCTATGCCACGACTAAGGATTTCTGCCATTTTAGCATTTAGTTTAGCGGTTACAGATTCGATTGTTTCATTCCCTAGGTCTGCCGTATATTCAACATACGGACCGTCCGGGAAATGATATCCCTTGCCAGGTATCCACGTATACCCAAGCTCGTTTACTGCCATGTCAAGCACATGACCACCTGTATGCAGGCGCGTATTTAGCGCCCGCCTATCAGCGTCAACCTTGAGCTGTACAGTTTCGTCGGTCATAAATCTACCACCACTAAAATGTCCGATATGCTGCACAGCTCCTTCGCTATAGCGGACTTCTTCTACTGTAAAAACAATGTCTCCCATGGATATAGTCCCTGTGTCATAAGGCTGGCCACCTCCTTGAGGATAAAAAACTGTTTTGTCTAAATAAACTATAGCTTTATTTTCTGATTGTTCGACGTCTTCAACATATGCCTCTGCCTCAAGCAACTGCATGTCTCTCGTATACATTAAATCTGTAATCATTGTCACTCCTTATTCTTAGTATAGCCCCCCCACCCCCCGCAAAACAAATACGCTGGTTTTGGCTAGATGATCTTTGAGGTTGAATGATTTATCTTTTCTGGAGATATATCTGTAGATACATTGACAGAAAAACAAATCA
>JAYTXD010000042.1:0-31132 GCA_043743105.1 Candidatus Saccharimonadota bacterium
CGCACCATATCTATGGATATGCTTTGTTACAAAACCAGTAGTTATGTCTCAGTCATCCATCACTCAAAATTTACATATTTTGATTTGGAATGGCTATAGTTCCAGTAAGCTCGTACGGCGCCGTATCCGGCTATAGCGTACAGTGCGCCAATAAGCTCATCAATTGCGTAATGCTCGCCCTGGTATACAGTTCCGACATATATCAAAAGTGGATAAATAGCTGCAATAAGTGCCCATTTTTTGCCATATAGTTTGTAGATAAAGAGAACTAAAAGTGTTGCGTAAGCAGCATGTAATGAAGGCATGGCAGCAACCGGATTGGGCGAAATCTTGTTATAGACACTGGGAAAATCGTGGATACCAAGTGCATACCATACACTACTAGAAACACGGGTTATTGGTTCTATGAAACCTTTTTCCGCGGCCAACCATGGTGGTGCGGCCGGAAACAATAAAAAAGTTACAAAGCCCGCAAACGATACAGTCAAGTAGGTAGCAATAAAGCGCCAATAGTGTTTTTCGTGGGTTTTCCATATAAGCAATGCCAGGCCGATAGGCAGTACAAAGTGAAGCATGTAAGCCATATAAAATACAAAGTCATACCATTGGACATGGCCATCCCACAACAAGTTTTGGAGTTGTTTTGTGGGCAGGTTGCCGGCAAAGAAAAGTTTGTCACCGTTAATGAGTTCTTGGTAATGTACATGCTTGTTAAGGTGCGGTACCAGCCCACGGAAGGACTCGTATACGAGTAATATGCCAACAAACGGCACAAGGCGTTTGAGTGCTTCTAAGCCTTGGCTAAACGCCATAAAAATAAATGTTACAAACACCAGCAATTTGTCTGGTGTTGGAAAACTTGGCTCGCGTATAAAAATGCCTAGGCATACAAGTGTCCCGATAATACCAATAATTTGTGATACTTTTCGTTGCATAAACAGGCTTACATATTACCACGCCTCAAAAATCTTTGTGTTTAAAGATGTTTATCCATATAGTGTGCACTAAGGAGATTATATGGTTTATAAATATATAAGAAACTTTTTATTCATTCTCACGCCAAACGTTGATATTTATAAAGACGGCATGTTTATTGCACGGCTTGATCGCAGAGCATTCAAGATAAAAGAAAAAATGACAGTTTACAAAGACAAAGAAAAACAGCAGCCTTTGTTTACACTGCAGGCTAAAAACGTACAAGACGTATTTGCGGAATATGATCTTTTCGACGCTTTAGGCCAGCATACCGCAATAATAAAGTCGGAATGGTACTATCAACCGACAAGTAAAAATATAGGTCGGTACTCTTATAAAGTCATGGACGCCACAGGCAATGAAATAGGCCGATATATATTTACGAAGTACATTGACTATAAAACCAACAAAGAACAATTAGATAGTATATTTCGTGGTACTGCGAAAATAATGCAGGGCGACAGAAGCATCGGGCGTTTTTATACACCATTCAGGGAAAGCCTAAAGCGCCTTTTTATACTGCAACTAGTTACGGAAGTAGGATATGATGACGAAACTTTATCTGAAGAAGTGCGTATAGCAGTGCCAGCTATTAGGCTGGCCGTCATGAATACGCGCAATTAAAATAAGCGTAAGTCTTTTAGCTCATCAGGCAAAAAACCACCTTCGTGTTTAAAGTTAGCTTTCCATTCGTAACCCTTGTTATAGCCGAGATCTTTCATAAGTTTGGTTGGTGCATTACGGAGGTGTAGTGGTACGGCGGCATTGGGGTAGAGTTTTGCGGCCTGCAATGCGGCGTTCATGGCACTCACGACTACGCGTGATTTCTCGCACTTGGCAAGGACTGTAGCGCAGTGGAAGAGGTTGTATTGGCACTCTGGCATACCAATGCGCTCAACAGCTTGAAAGGTAGAAACAGCGAGATTAAGGGCAGCGGGCGCGGCAATACCGATGTCTTCTGACGCAAATATTACCATTCGTCGGGCAATAAATTTAGGGTCTTCACCGGCATCAAGCATCCTGGCCATATAGTAGAGGCTGGCATTTGGGTCGCTACCGCGCATAGACTTTATGAAGGCGCTTATAATGTTGTAGTGGTATTCGCCGCCTTTGTCATAGCCTGGCAGCCGCCTCTGTGCAGCACTGGAAATAATATCTTTGGTGATTGCTTTGCCAACCGCGAGGCTAATGGCTAGCTCAAGTGTGCCGAGCGCTACGCGGCCGTCGCCGCTGGCAAGTTCGGCAAGCATATCTAAAGACTCGGCTGGCAAATGTTTTGCAGTAACACCTTCGGCTTTGGCGGCGCGTTTAAGTAGTAAAATAAGGTCCTCTTTGCTGAGGGGCTCAAGTATAATCACACGACTACGAGACAATAGTGGCGTAATAATTTCAAAACTGGGGTTTTCGGTGGTAGCACCAACTAGCGTTAAAAGACCACTTTCGACATGTGGCAAAAATACATCTTGTTGGGCTTTATTAAAACGGTGAATTTCATCTACAAATAGCAGCGTTCGGAGCTGCAAGCGCTGGTTTTCTCCTGCTTGTTTAATAACTTGCACAACGTCTGCTTTGGAGGCACTAACGGCACTAAGCTCTATAAAGTCGGCATCCATCTCGGTTGCCAATATCCTTGCAAGGGTAGTTTTGCCGCTACCTGGCGGCCCCCAAAAGATAACCGAAAACGGCTGACCACTTGTTACGAGCTGCTGAAGAAGTTTGCCCTCACCCAAAACATGCGCTTGTCCTACCACTTCATCAAGTGTCTTTGGACGCATCTTTTCGGCAAGTGGTACATAGCTCATACCACTATTATACGGTGTTTTTTTGAAGACTAATGTGGCTAGTTTGAACTACCGTCGTTTAGAGTATCTGGATAAGTCGTTTCTATTGCCTTCATTGACTCCTCAATTTGCTTTTGTGCTTCGGCGGCACTCTGGCTGGAGCTAGACGTAGATTTAACTGGAGTTGGCGCGCTAACCTTAACATTACCGTAGCTTAAGACCATGTCCATTGAACCATCGGCCGACTTTGTAGTTGTGCGGCGAAGCAAGAAGTCCTTGGTGTCAAACCATACGAACTGTTCGGTTTTGAGATCAGCGCTATCAATAATCTGATACTTATAACACGTGAGGTTTTGACATGCTTCCTTACCGATTTTTTTGTACTTAATCTTGGATGTTTCAGCTTCGTTTGTGATGTCAGAGACTTTAACGTCATCTTTGATGTTGTTTGTTACAGGCTTTGTAATGCTGTCATCCGTAAATTTTGTCCACGCGCCATCGGCTTCATCTTTCGTATAGAAATCCTTGCCGATTATTATGTATGATGCCGTTTCCTTTTCATTTGTCTTCGTAACTACTCTAGATTTGTCACTGTTTTCTGTTTCTGCAGTCATAATAGTTGTGCCCTCAGGGGACGAAGTGGAGATGATTGATTTGTAGTTTGTAAGTTCCGACCAATTGCTCGCAAACTTACAGAAATCTTTGTCATTTAATGATTTATTGCATGCATCGTCTAAAGCTTTCGTGCTTGCTGCTAGTTCTTTACTGACAGCGCTCTTGCCAGAGGAGCCTTTATTTTTAGTCGATACATAATAGCCGACACCTCCGATTGCTGCCACAAGGACAAGAACGACGACAATCATTATATGAGCTATTCCATTTTGTTCTTTACTGATTTTAGACATATGTTCTCCTGTTGTTTATAATGCTTATGCTTTGATTATTATCTTTCTCTCAGAATTGTCAACAAAACAGTTGGTAACAGATACTACTTATGATATAATTACAACAAATTCACCAGTGGTGCGTCTTCGATATTGCTTCGTGTCGTGCAGCCTAAAGTAAGAAAGGTCATTTCATTATCATGTCTACACTACAAGATCCGACTAAGATCCGTAATATCGCCATTATTGCCCACGTTGACCACGGTAAGACAACGCTCGTTGATGGTCTTCTAAAACAGTCCCAGACATTCCGCGACAACCAGGCCGAAATGAGCCAAGACCTTATTATGGACAGTGGTGACCAAGAAAAAGAGCGCGGTATTACAATTACTGCCAAAATTACCGCCGTGCAGCACGGTGACTATCGTATTAATATTATTGACACTCCGGGGCACGCCGACTTTTCTGGTGAAGTAGAACGTACACTCAATATGGCCGATGGCTGCCTTTTGATTGTGGATGCACAAGAAGGCCCGATGCCACAGACTAAATTTGTGCTCACCAAAGCACTCGCAAACGGCCTTAAGCCAATCGTGGTTATTAACAAAATTGACAAAGACGGCCGCCGTTTAGGCGAAGTAGAAGACGAACTTGCCGACCTGTTTTTGGAGCTTGCCGTCCACGAAGATCAGCTTCATTACCCTATATACTACGCAATCGGACGCGCCGGAAAGGCCTGGAAAGAAGTGCCAGAAGACATGGAAGCCGATGGCTCATTGGACGTATTGTTCGATGCTATTATAAGTGATATACCAGCTCCAAGTATCGAAGTCGATAAGCCATTCCAAATGCTTATTAATGCTCTTGCCTGGGACAGTTTTAAGGGCAAGTATGCCATCGGCCGCATTACCCGCGGGCAAGTTAAGTCTGGTGATACCGTTACACTTTGTAAAAAAGACGGTACCTTCACGAAATCAAAAGTAGACAACGTCTATATGAGTCACGGTGTCTCACGTTTTGAAGTGCCAGGCGGCGTTGCTGGTGACATCGTGCAGCTTACGGGTATTTCTGACGTTAAAATTGGCGAGACTTTAGCCGATGCCGACAACCCAGAAGCTTTGCCAGTGCTTGAGGTTGAAGCGCCAACGCTCCGTATATATATGGGGCCAAACACCAGTCCGTTCAAGGGCTTAGAGGGCGAGTTTAGTACATCCAGGCAGATTAAAGAACGTTTAGATAAAGAGCTAGAGACTAATGTTGGCCTCAGAGTTTCCGAAGACGGCATAGGCTTTACGGTTAGTGGCCGCGGTGAACTACACCTTAGTGTGTTAATCGAAACAATGCGCCGCGAAGGCTTTGAGTTTGAAATTGGCCGCCCACAAGTAGTTACCCACGAAGAAAAAGGTAAAATCATGGAGCCGCTCGAAGAAGTAATTATCGAGGTTCCTGCCGAGCATGTTGGTTCGGTACAAATGGAGCTTGGCACTCGGCGCGCAACGCTCAAAGAGCAGTTTTCTAGCTCCAAGGGTGGTACCAAATTAGTCTACGAAATGCCTACCAGGACACTTCTGGGTATGCGTAATATTTTGATGACCAACACCAAAGGTACATTAATCATGAACACCTTGCCACTTGGCTTTCAGGAAATAGGTATAGCCATGCAACAGCTTCGTGCCGGTGTACTAATAGCGTTTGAGACAGGCGTTACAACACCGTATGCGCTTCAAAATGTTGAAGAGCGTGGTGTGTGTTTTGTTGGCCCGGCAGTAAAGGTTTATGCTGGTCAGATTATTGGCTTAAACACACGCAGCGACGATATGGAAATCAACGTCTGCCGCGCCAAGCAGCTTACTAACATGCGCTCAAAGTCATCCGATGGTACGGTGCAGCTTACGCCTGCAACAATATTTAGCTTAGAGCAATGTTTAGACTTTATCGAAAATGATGAGCTACTTGAGGTAACTCCAAAAGCACTTAGAATGCGCAAAAAAGAACTCAACCCAAACCTCCGCAAGCGCAAATAGCGCTGAAATAATTCAAGCAGTCGGACGCCTCGTTCATGAGCAATAATAACGTGATAAGCTAGAGGGGAATATGTTAAGTATTTCTGATGATGAGTTTTCTCGTCTTGTCGGTAAGTGTATGGATGAGCTACCGGAACAATACGTTACCGGTATGAAAAACGTGCTTGTAACTTATGAAGATCAGCCAACGGAGGATCAACGTCGTAAACAAAAACTCCAGACTTACCAAACACTGTATGGTTTGTACGAGGGTGTGCCTCTGACCAAACGGAATGCAGGGTATCAATTTGTGCTACCTGATAGAATTACTATCTTTAAGCTGCCGCTTATGCAGACGTCGGAAAATCTCAGCCAGCTTAAGGCGCAGGTAAAACATACGTTATGGCACGAAATTGCACATTATTATGGGTTGGATCACGACCGTATACATGAGATTGAGCGCAACTGGCAATAAGGTATACTAAGCCTATGAACGCATTATCTTTAGCATTTTTGGCTGTTGTTGGTTTTAACGTGGCAATGTTTGTACCCGCTTTTAAATATAAAACTGACAAGTTAACAGATATATCCTACGCGTTATCGTTTATTTTTTTGATTTTGTTTGCGTTATTTAGGAGCACCCTAAAGTGGCCACATTTATTGCTCGCGCTTATTGTAACTTGGTGGGCAGTGCGTCTCGGCGGTTTTTTACTAATGCGTGTCTGGAAAAAGGGTAAAGACGCTCGGTTTGACGGAATGCGTGAAAGTGCCGTGAAATTTTTTCGGTTTTGGCTTTTGCAGGGGGTTACAGTGTTTGTGGTACTTATTGGGACACTTGAATTTATGCATAAATCTACGCCTCGTTTTACACTACTATCCGCAATTGGTTTCGTTATATTTATAGCTGGGCTTGGGATAGAGGCTACGGCCGATTTACAAAAATGGCACTTTAACCAAAAACCTAAAAATAAGGGCAAGTGGATTGAATCGGGCGTTTGGGCTAAGTCACGTCACCCAAATTATCTTGGTGAAATCCTGGTATGGCTGGGTGTGTATGCGTACATTTTGCCTAGTCTTACGGGGATGCAGTGGCTAATTGCAGCAATAAGTCCGGCTTATATTATTCTGCTATTACTATTTGTGAGTGGTATACCAATATTAGAAAAGTCGGCTGACAAAAAATGGGGGAGTAATAAAGATTACGCCAGCTATAAAAAGCGTGTGCCATTATTGGTGCCACGGATAAAGTAATGACCAACCGCAGTTTGTTTGATAAAACGTTCCGCGATAAACATGGTAAGATTACTATTTATCAGGCTCCAAATATTCCTGTAGAGACTTGGTTTATATCTGCAGTACTCGCTAAGATAATAGCTCACGGCAAGGCACACGATCTTTTTCTTGACATAACATTTGGGGCACTAGTATCCTGGGCGCTTATGGAAATATTCACGGGTACAAACTACTTTAGACGTGCACTTGGCGCTGCTGTACTGGGCTTTATACTTTACGGTAAACTATAAATAAAGCTTGTGCATTGAGTCTAAGACCGTTACTATGGTCGTGCACATTAATTAATTACGTATCAAGAGCGCAGCGAGAGAACTAGCTTTATGACCTGCCGGCAACCACCTTTGCATACCTTATGCAAAGTGATGGTGCCCCCTCTAGCCTGAAACTCAGGAAAGATGTTTAAGTTTATTTAGATAGATTACAAACCCTTTCCGTGTTTTAGGCCGATACGAAAGGAGTAACAACTATGTCAAATTATAAGTCTGCTGAGAGTGTGTCGCCGCGTCATCCCGACAAGCTCTGCGACCAAGTTTCGGATGCTATTTTGGATGCTTATTTGCGCGAAGACCCCAAGGCACGTGTAGCAGTCGAAACCATGGGTGGTCACGGCAAGGTATGGATTGTAGGTGAAGTAACATCTACGGCTAAGGTTGATGTAGCACCAATCGTAAAACGTTTGTGTGGTGACGTAGAACTTGAGGTTCGGTTGGTACACCAAAGCCCCGAAATTTCTCAGGGTGTAGATACGGGTGGTGCAGGTGACCAGGGTATTATGGTTGGTTATGCATGCAACCAAACACCGCAGTTGCTGCCGCTCGAAACGGTGCTTTCGCGCTTGCTAAACCAATACTTATACAAAGCTTTTCCGTATGATGGTAAGACGCAGGTTACGCTGAAAGACGGCATTATTCAATCAGTTGTTGCAAGTTTTCAGAATGCCCCAAGCGATGAGCTAGAGACTGCGGTAAAAGCATGGCTTGCTGGAGAAGCGCTCGCTAAAAGTGCCGATGATATAAAGCTGCACATTAATCCAGCGGGCGAATGGAACCAAGGTGGTTTTGATGCCGACACTGGCCTTACGGGGCGTAAGTTGGTTGTCGACAACTACGGCCCAAGTATTCCGATTGGTGGTGGGTGCTTTAGCGGCAAAGATCCAAGCAAGGTCGACCGTTCGGCGGCGTATATGGCGCGCCGTGTGGCGGTGGACTACCTTAAAAAGAAAAATGCGAAAGAGGTATTTTGTTACCTTGCCTATGCCATTGGCTACGCCGATCCACTCGAAGCAACCGTGATTGTCGACGGTATACCAGAAGTCATAGAAGGCTATGACCTAACGCCAAAAGGCATCATCGACTTTTTAGATCTCCGCAAGCCGCACTATGAAGAAACTGCGCAATATGGCCACTTTGGACATGGCAGAGCTTGGGACAAGTAGTCTGTTACTCGTTTCACAAGGCACAAAATTAAAAATGCTCATGCTTGTGATATTTATCACAGTTGATACCATCTGTGTATGCCATCACTAATTCCTATGAAATTTAATCTTGATGCAGCTGGCGAAATTAGCCGAGCGCTTGAGAATGATGCCACGGCAACCATCCTTAGTGCACGGGTTGCGTTTAACGGCTCTAAGATTTACAAAGCAGTAAATGACGCGGCCGATCTGCTCCTCCCAGACACGCAAAATGAACCTGATACATGCACGCGTCAAGCTTTTACTGGCAGCGCCCTAGTTGTAGCAGCGGCTTTTCATGAAGCTGATGCCGAAGATGGTGTAAGAGAAAAAGCCCTTAAGGCCTTGTCTGTATATGGTGCTCCGCGGAATTTGCTTGGCAATAGCCCGGCGCAAACACTAACAGCTTTTCAGCTGGCCGCAATCATGGCCCACAAAAGGCATCCAGAGTTTAGCGAAGCAACCGACAAGATTTTGAAGTTTCATACGGCCGTTACCCCAGGTTGTTTAGCTAGACGCTATGCACTGTGCGGCACTGGTTTTATGATAGGACAGCTCGATAAAGCCTGGGCACAAGTGCGCGAAGCGGGTATTCAGACAGCCTATCAGGCAGAAATAAATACCATCCAGCCAAACGACTGGGACACGTTTTTTGAATGAGCATTTATAAGTTTTAAATATTACGAATACCACTTACAGACCTTGACGACCAGTTGAACTATGCTGTAAGCGCCTATAATGAGTTGAACGGCGCAAAAATTATACTAGGTGATTATTTGATAAAACAAGTATGGATAGAGGATAAAGATAGGCTGCGAATGAGCTGGATTGATGAATCAGGCGCCTCTATCCTTAAAGACCTCGGCGAATTTACTGTACCACTTGCTGTCACTGCTGATATGTACCGCACATCACACATGCTCAAGTTGCTAGAAGATTAAGCACTTCTAAGATAAGGTATAAAAGCTCACTAAAATGTTGGCAGGAAGCGTAAAAACTCAATTGTTTATTGTTTTTACGTTTTTATTGTGGCTATAGCTTTGGTTTTTGCCTCGCTATAATCGTGCGGCACTGTTTTGGTGCCTGCATCGCTAGCTTTTTGACTAGAAATTGATTTAGACCACGCTTTTTGTCTGTAGCTTTTAGTACTGTCTTCTTTCTTAATTTAACTTTGCCACAACCGCGGATTGTAGTCATAAGTTGCTTCAAGAATAGAGCGACGAACTAATAACTTAGTATTAAAAAGTTTACCCGCCAACATTTTAAAGAGCATAAGTACTTTATACTCCCACATGCATAAAAATGATAGTGCCAATAACTAATGGCTATATTGTTGTGAAGTAGTGATAAGCCTTTAAATATATTTAGTAAGTGCTAAGATCTTTTTATGGCACTTGTTAAGATTACGGACAGCATTGCATTTGCACGAGAAATGGCGATAGAATATGAACTACGCGGCAATAATGGTGTAGAAGAGCTGCAGGCAACATTGGATATTATGAACCATGCGTTGTATGGCAGGCGAGATAACCAGCGAGCCTATGTTAAATCCTTGGTGGCGTACCTTATACCAGTGGGAGAGATTGAAGCGGAGCTCTTAACTGAAGAGCAGATTGTAGACGCACGCGTTGACGAACCGATTATGAAGGGAAAAATTGATACGATTCATTGGTTTGGTTCCGCAAGTCTGACGGGCTTTGGACTAACCCTGTGTGGCGTAGATTTTTACAGACCAACTTTGCGACATGCAGCACAAGCTTTTGTACCACTTGAGACATTTGACTTCCGCCTGGCTTCCTAAACTATAGCCCCCGGTAAATCAAAATGTGTAAATTTTGAGTGATGGATGGCTATACTCGGGCTTACGCAAAATGGTGTGCCGAGCAGTGTCAGACGGCTCGGTAGTTTTGCGTAAGTCTAGTAAAGCAAAGCTAAATATGGAGACAGACACGCAAAAAGCACACGTGGTAGTTTATTTGAGCTGTAAGGATGCAAGGATGGCGACGGCTTGTTTGTAGGCGTTGGTGTTTGCGTAGTACGTTATTGCAACCGAATTCATGGCAAAGTCGTCAACGGCTTGTGGGGTGGTGTATCCGCCAGCAACAATGTAGGTGTCGGGCTCGGTGCCATAATTTGGCCCCAGGGTGTCGCCTTTATTGAGTTGAAAGTTGCCAGCAATTAAGAAAAACGTAAAAATATCAATGCTGTTGCTGCCAAATGATGACAAAAGGGTGTCGGCCCGTTGGCCGATAGCGGGCTGCGCATAAGTAAGCTTCTCAGAAGATTTAATGGCTATACCAGCACCAATGTAAGCACCATCGACTTTGCGTGCCCCCTGACGAATATAAACACGGAATAAACCGTCAACGGTTCCTAAGTTTGCTGCGGGGTACGAAAACGCTGGTGAATCGATACGTATGCCACCTGTTGCTTCGGTAACCTTCCAACCTTTTGGATATTTAAACCCAACACTCAGCGCACTACTGCTGTATGACTCGGTTGATGCAACATTTGGCACATCTGAGCCACTTGTTTGCGTGGTTGCTTGGGTAACTGCAGGGTTTGGAGCAGTAGCCTTTTTAGGCTTATTTAGTACAAACTTCCAAACACCAAAACCAATGCCCGCCAGCACGATAATAGCTACCAAAGCAATGAGCAGGCCTTTTGGCGAACGACGCGGAGCTACGGGCGCCGAAGGATGATAGGCCGCGCTGGTAGAGGGTTCGTTAAGTGAGGCAGAGGCGGATTTTAGGTCATTATCCATGTGCCACCATTATGCACCCATACCAACACTAGGCACAAGCACTGCAGGAGTAGTACACTATTTATATGGAAGATAATATAACACCTTCAACTACCGTTACCACGCCAACTCCGGCAATATTACAACCTAAAAAACCTAGCAAAAAGCGGCTGGTCGCTGCTGTAGGGTTTGGCTTGGCAGTTTTAGTTACTGTGGTGCTGTTGATGCATAAATCGGCGACCGCTCCGGCAAAGTCCACGACTTCTAAAACGCCTGTTTCTATCAATCAAACTATTACCTCGACACCAACTGCCAAGGTAATAGGGTTACAACTTGAAACTACTAAAAATTACGGTAATAAATATGCCGATGGCGTACTGCCTGTTGGCGATAATATGCATGTAACCGACGCCGCCAAAAAAGGCTATGTATATGAGTGTCGAGTAAACTTTGGCCAAAATGGCCAAGGTGCCGGTAAACGCGGGCCATGGTTTAGCACCGATAACACTACATGGGATGTTAATAAAAAAAGTACAATTAGTGGCAGTGTCAGCTGGCAGCAAAACATTAGTATAGATACAAAAGACGGCAAGCGTATTATATCCACGAACGACCTTCCGAACCATCCTACGGGCACTTTCCCAGTTCAGCGTAGCGACCCGGCATATAAGTACGATGCTAATCCAAGTACTATTACTGCTCAATCCTTGGTTTATACATTGCCTGCTCAGCCAAGCTATGGAGGTCCGCAGTGTATGGGTATGGAAAGCGGTATTATGACTAATGGTGTGGCGCTGTTTAATGGCTTTGATGCCGATGGACGAGATGCAGCGGCATGGGAAGTTCAGGACAGTTGTGACGGACATCCGCAAAACAAAGGCGAATACCATTACCATTCCTTAAGCCGTTGTATTACCGGACAAAACGTATCAAAGGTTATTGGCTTTGCGCTTGATGGCTTCCCGATTACGGGGCCAAAAGTAGGCGATAAAAATATATTAACAACGAGTGACTTAGATGAATGCCACGGCATCGTGAGCAATATAAGCTTAGATAATAAAAACGTGAATATGTACCACTATGTTATGACCCAAGACTTTCCGTATACTGTCAGCTGTTTCCGCGCAACGCCAACTCAGCCACCCGGTAGGCCTGAACGTTAGGCCTTTTTTTGTAGCCATTCAGGCCCTGATGCTACATGCTAAACTGTAAGCATGACCGGTAAAACACATGATTTAGCTGCAATTACTGCATTGAGTGTGGTGTTTTTGAGTAACCCCGTAAGTCCTTTACGGCTGTCGACAGCAATTGTGTGCGTACTCGCCAACCTCATTGGTGGGATTACGCCAGATATTGATCAGCCAACAGCACCGTTTTGGCGAAACTTACCGATAGGCAATATATTTGGCCGTACTTTTGGTAAGCTAAGTGGTGGCCACCGGTTTTTGACGCACTCAATCTTGGGGGCGGCACTGATTGGCTTTGTTGCTCACTGGCTCTTGGTATTTTTAAGCCCAATTATGGGGCAGGTGGATATTGGCTACGTGTGGTGGTCCTTTATGATTGGCCTAGTAAGCCATTTGGTGATGGATATGTTTACTAAAGAGGGCGTCCCGCTGCTACTCCCAATTCCATTTAAGTTTGGTCTGCCTCCTCTTAAGGCGTTACGCGTGACAACAGATAAATGGGTCGAGCATTTGCTTGTTTTTCCTGGGCTGCTGGCATTAAATGGGTTTTTAGTAGCGATTTATTATCAAGAGATTCTAGAAATTATGCGCCGCATCGGCAGTTCGCACTAGGGGTGAGTGAGCTTTGCGTAAGTCCAGTTCAGCTTACAATAGCACGGCAATCGCTACAGAGCCCTTCTATTTCCAGCGTGTGGCTAGTGGGCATAAAACCGTTATGATTTGAAACGGTTTCGAGCATAACATCAAAACTTTTCGGCTCGTCAAAACTAATGGTTTTATGGCAGCTAGTACACGTAAAGTGATGATGATGCGGAACAAAGTCGTCAGTAAGTTCAAGATGGTACTTCCAGCCTTTGGCAACACGCTGCGCAATGTTTAGATCCTCAAACAGTTCAATGGTGCGGTAGACGGTAGTGCGGTTAACGCTAACTCTTAGACGGGTGTAGAGCGCCTGCATGGTAAGCGGACCATCGGCTTGTAATGCTGCAAAAACCTGTCTACGGGGCTCGGTAAGGCTAAAACCAGCTTTTTTTAGATGAAGTGCTAGGGTAGATTCTACAGATGTCATTGCTGTATTGTATCGCAAATATTTAAAAAAATGCAACAAAGTTGCAAAAATTATGATTCGAGGTAATACTTGGCACTATGATTATTCTTTTAGCAATCGTTGCATTTATATCTACTCTACTAGGGGGTCTCGCCGGTCTTAAAAATAGAGATCATTTGCACAGGTTTCTTGGGTATACAGCCGGTGTCCTAATGGGTGTTGTGGCATTCGAACTTTTGCCAGAAATTTTTGAAATCCTGCACCAAACAAACTCTACCCCAACATGTGCTATGGTGGCACTTGTCGTGGGATTTTTGGCATTTCATATTATTGAAAAGAGTATATTAATTCATCATAGCCAGGAGCAAGAATACGAGCAGCATCATCATCCGCATGTTGGTGTTGCCAGTGCTATTGCGTTGAGTGGGCACAGTTTTTTGGATGGCGTGGGGATTGGCCTAGGTTTTCAGGCAGGGAATGCCGTAGGTATTGCAGTAGCTATTGCCGTTATTGCTCATGACTTTACTGATGGGCTCAACACTGTCAATCTTATGCTACTTAATAAAAACCGTACCAAAAAAGCGGTTGGTTATTTATTGCTTGATGCTGTTGCACCAGTGTTTGGTGCATTAAGTACATTGTTGTTTACTATTCCAGACACCTGGCTACCTATTTACTTAGGATTTTTTGCCGGATTTTTACTATACATTGGAGCCAGCGAAATTTTGCCAGAAGCGCATAGCAAACACTCTTCATACAAGACTATACTCATGACCATACTGGGCGCCGCGTTTATATTTGTTGTGACCAGATTTGCCTAATGGTTAGATGATATACTAAGCATATGATTATTGCAGTGGTTGTTTTAGGGTTCGTTGCGGCTGCGCTAGCCTTTTTATTGATGCGTAAACCTGGCGCATCAGTAAAGTTTGACGATGCTAAAATAGCCGAACTTATTAGAAAAGAAATGCGCGAAAATCGCCTCGAAATGGCAGACAATTTAAAAGGTTCCAATGATTCATTGGACAAACGCATGTCCTCTTTGGGCAAACTGCAGTCCGAAAATCTTGGAGTACTTGGTGCACAAATCGAAAAACGCTTGGGTGCAATCCAGGCCAATAACTCTGAGCAGCTCGAAAAAATGCGAGCTACGGTTGATGAAAAGCTACAGAGCACTTTAGAAAAACGCTTGAGTGAGAGTTTCAAAGTGGTTAGTGAGCGGCTCGAGCAAGTGCATAAAGGACTTGGTGAGATGCAAGCATTGGCAACCGACGTAAGCGACTTTAAGCGGGTACTTACCAACGTTAAGACGCGCGGCACCTGGGGTGAGGTGCAGCTAGAAAGTTTGCTCGACCAAGTCTTTATTAGGGACCATTATGAAAAGCAGGTGATGCTAAGGCCTGGCAGCCGTGACCAAGTAGATTTTGCCATCAAACTACCCGACAAAAGTAGCGCAAAAGAGTTTATTTATTTACCGATAGACGCTAAGTTTCCACTTGAGGATTATCAAAGGCTGGTCGTAGCCCAAGAAAAGGGTGATATAGCGACGATGGAGCTTGCCAATAAAGCGCTGATTGCGCGCGTGAAGTTAGAGGCTAAAAGTATTAAAGAAAAGTATATATATCCGCCGAAGACGACTGATTTTGCGATTTTGTATGTGCCAACCGAAGGCTTATACGCTGAAATATTGCGAAGCCCCGGGTTGTTTGAGCTACTACAGAGCCAGTATCGTGTAACAATTGCCGGCCCAACAACAGTTGCGGCCATATTAAGTAGCTTCCAGCTGGGCTTTAGGACGCTTGCGATTGCCGAACAAACAGGGCAGGTTTGGGAGCTTCTTACAACGATTAAAGGCGAGTTTGGAACATTTGGAACACTGCTCGAAAAAACACGCGACAAACTGGTAAGTGCAACCAACGACCTCGACAAAGCAAGCAGTAAGACGCGTACTATAGAGCGCAAACTTGGCAAAGTACAGCTACTGGCAGACAAGACTATTGAAGCCGCCGAGCAAGCAACACTTCTCGATACTACTGGCATTGATGATTAAAGTAGGTTATGTATTGGAGTATTACTTATGGCTTATCGTATTACGCAGATTATTCTAAAGCGAAAAAAGTTCGTTATATTTTTGGTTGCGGGCCTTGTTGCTGTGGGCGGTGTTTTGTATGGTATTAACATACTGAATACGCCAGCCGAGGGAAAAGTAAGCGTAGCCACCGTTACGCCAAAACGTAAACAAACACCACGAAAGGACTTAGTAAGTCAGTTTATTACATTCAAATATCCTGGCCGCTACACTCAGGAGACAAATGCAAATAAGTCAGCGTCACTAGAATCATCATTTTTGACTGCCCATCAGGTAATAAACGAAGGCCCGTCGACAAAAGTAGCAGTAACTATAGCCAAATTGCCAGATGGAGGTGCCACTGAAGACAGCGCGTACAAGCAATTTGTAGCATTCCCAAACTATTACACCATAACAAACGAGAAGTTTCATGAAGAACCCGTTATTATCGCTAGTCGAACCGACCCTAACTTTGAACAAACAGCTTTGTGGGCGCACGGTCAATATCTTGCGACCATTAGTATGATAGCGGGACAACGGACTGATCAGTTATCGAGTGAACTTAGGGCAATCCTTGGCGGCCTTACTTGGCAGTAGCAACAGGCCCGGTTGTGGTTATAAGACGCATACATATATAATGAGGCTATATGAAATGGGTATTTACGGGGTTATTATTTTTTGCAGCTTTGCCTGCCACAACAACGTATCAGTTAAATAGTTATGGTTTTGGCAGTGGGGGTACGGCCAATTCGGTAACATCAAACTATGCTTTGGAGGGATCAACGGGTGAAATAACGGGCCTAACAACTGCAACGGCTAATTATTCTATTAAACCAGGCTTTACAGAGACTCAACAAGCACACGTACCAAAAGTCTCGGCATTTGATAACGGCAGCAGTGTGTACTATAACAAACTACATTTTGTTATAGACCAACAAAGTAACCCCAGCGATGCGTTGTATGCTGTTTCAATTAGTACCGATAACTTTGTAGCAAATATAAAATATGTAAAAAACGATTTTACAGTAGGTTCAACGCTAACACTCACCGATTACCAAACCTATACTTCGTGGGGCGGTGCTTCGGGTGGAACGATTATAGGCCTGCTGCCCAACACGACATATTATGTACGTATAAAAGCAACCCAGGGCAAATATACTGAGTCGGAATATGGACCAGTTGCAAATGCGGCCACAGTTAACCCGCAGCTGTCATTTTCGCTGTCTACTAACGCAATAATTATGGGTAGCTTGCTGGCGGCAACGGTTGTTAACGCACCGGTTACAATAGATATAACATTTGCTACCAATGCAGCATCGGGCGGGGACGTATATATTAATGGAAAAAATACAGGGCTACTGAGCCCCACGAAGTCTGTGACTATACCATCAGCCTCGGGTGACATGAGCGTTCTTCAGCGAGGTTTTGGGGCACAGGTGACAACTACAGCGGCCACTAACGGCACATTTTTGAGTTCAAGTCCTTATAACGGCACTCTAAATAACGTTGGCATTATGGATACTATAATTCGGAGTATCATGACTGCTGCGGGGCCTGTCGTTGGGGGCACAGGGTCAGTGCAACTTAAAGCTAAGTCAGCCACTACTGATGTAGTTGCTAATGACTATTCGGAAACTATTACGATGCTGGCCTCAGCATCGTTTTAAGCATATTCATGTTGACAGAGTAAAGGCACAAAGGTTATATTCTAATAAGATAAATAAACTTTTAAAATAGGACAAAACAGTGCAACTAATAAAAAACAAAATCTCACCTCTGGTATATTACGGTATAAGTGCAATTCTAGTAATACAAATGTTCCTTGTAGTAATGGCAAGCCAAGCACATGCCGCAAGCTTAACGACAACATATATTAGGTTAAATCGTATGAAAACAGCCACGGCTACAACGTTTCGTGTAGTATTTAAAGCAGCTTCAAGCCAAACAGCGCAGGTAGCAGTTGACTTTAACGGCACCGACATAGGTTCTGCACAGTGGACAAACGCAACACCTGGAGGTTTGGTTACGACTGGAGCAGTCACAACATCTACAGCGCAGTGTGTAACAGACGGCTTTACGGCTCTCCCTGGTGTATCAAGTGCTACGGGTGCAGGTTCAACCATAACCACTACGGGTGTTACCGCTACAACTTCTGGTACAACGTACTGCGTAGACTTTACAACAGCTGCTGCAGTTACAACACCTACGGTAGCTGGTGAGTATCATCCGACCATTACGCAGGGCACAGACTCTGTAGTAGTAGCTGTGCGTGTTATTACAAATGACCAGATCGTTATTACGGCTACTGTGCCCTCTACATTTAACTTTGTACTTGGCGGTAACACTGACAGCTTTACAGCAAACTTAAGTACTAGTTCTGTGGTTTCGACAACAGGACAGCCAGTTACTATCACATCTAACGCGGCGTCAGGCTGGATTGTGTGGGTAAAAGGTCTAAACGGTTCAAGTGGTGCAGCCACAAAAGGTGCTTTAAAATCTGCAACGGCATCTAACTTCACGATACCTACAAATAACGCAAACGCATTAGCAAGCGCTTCGCACACGCTTACGACCAACACACAAGATTACGGCCTTGGTGTTACTATTACAACTGACGCTGCAGGTGGGGGTACGGTTGTACTCGATGCAGCTTACGATGGCACAAGCTCAAAAGCTGGTGTTGTTGACCCTACCAACTACCGTCCTGTTGCAAGCGCAAACGGCACTGCTAACGGCGATGTTATCCGTTTAACAGAACGCGCTACCATCGACGGTTCAGTACCTGCAGCATCTGACTATACTGACACATTGACTGTCATTGGTGCCGGTAACTTCTAAAACCAAATCAGATACAATTAATATCCGCCAGCTCATCTATAGCCCCCGATAAACCAAAACATGTCTTTTTGACTGCGCCTGACTGGCCATAACTAATGGTTTGCTTCGCACCATATCTATGGATATGCTCTGTCACAAAACCAGTAGTTATGTCTCAGTCATCCATCACTCAAAATTTACACATTTTGATTTACCGTGGCTATATGCTGGCGTATATTAATTTTGTAAAGTGATAAGTAAAAACATTTAATAACCTTAGTTCATCACGGGGACATGGTAAACTTACACGTATATGAAGAGTACAAAAATTTTGGCTGCCCTATGCGGTGTGGTAGTTCTTGGAACGCTCCTAGTACCACATACAGCTTACGCCGAGGAAGCTTTTAACATTGTTACTTCGCCACTACCCATTAACCTTCAGGCAAAGCCAGGTACAACAATCACAACCAATATACGGGTAAAG
This sequence comes from Candidatus Saccharimonadota bacterium, assembly GCA_043743105.1. Classification (GTDB taxonomy): domain Bacteria; phylum Patescibacteriota; class Saccharimonadia; order Saccharimonadales; family JACDBH01; genus RYN-417. The sequence continues at coordinate 18,737 of JAYTXD010000042.1, forward strand.
AACGGAAGTACAGCTACCGAGAAACTCAAAGTAAATCTTATGAAGTTCTCGGCCTACGGTGAAGAAGGTAAGCCGTCTATACTAGACCGCGGCTCTGGGGATGATTATTTTGACTGGGTCAGCTTTAGCCCACAATTTTTTGACGCAGCCCCTAACGAGTGGATAACTATAAAAATGACCATTAAACTACCGAAGACAGCAGCGTTTGGCTATTATTATGCAGCGGTCATATCTAGGGCCAGTAAACCACAAGCTACAAACAGTAAGCAAAACATCCTTGTCGGCTCTACGGCGGTATTAGTACTGGTTGATGCACAGGTTACTGGCGCTAAGCGCACCGCTAATATTACAAGTTTTAAAGCAGACAAAAAATTCTATGAATTTTTGCCTACTACATTTAGCGTCAAGATTCATAATAGTGGCAACGTGCACTTAATTCCTACGGGTAATATATTTATTAACAGAGGTAGCAAAAAGGTCGCTACACTTGATGTAAACAGCATTGCAGGCAACGTACTGCCAGGTAGTAATCGTATATTTTCGGCTGTCTGGAAAGATGGTTTTCCGTTGTATGCTGCTAAAGAAGAAAACGGTAAGGTAGTGCTCGATAAAAATGACAAACCTCTCAGCTCCTTACGGTGGGATTTTTCGCAGGCAAGTCACCTTAAATTTGGTCATTATACAGCGCACCTAATACTCGCTTATGACAATGGTACGAGCGACGTGCCTATAGAGGCAACGGTAGGTTTTTGGGTGATTCCTGTACGAGTAATATTGTTAGTAATTGCAGTTCCAGTTATTCCTTCGATGCTGGTCTACATGCTTACCAAGCGTCGGTTTAAGCGACGGCTCGCAAAAGCCATTACCAAAACTGAGGCTAAAAATCGAGTAGATCATGCGTAGGAGTTTCGCTTTTATGATAGGTTATTTTTTGGTTGTTGTAGGCATTTTAGCGCTTGGATTACACGGCCAAGCAGCATATGCTGACGACGGTTTTAACATCGTTACTTCGCCACTACCAATTAACCTTCAAGGCGATCCAGGTAGCACGATTAGTACTGATATTCGTATTAAAAACGGCGCTACTAATAATGAAAAACTCAAAGTTACTTTAATGAAGTTCTCGGCCTACGGTGAAGAAGGCAAGCCGTCTTTACTTGACCGCGGCCTAGGGGATGATTATTTTGACTGGGTCAGCTTTAGTCCGCAAGTTTTTGATGCACCGCCAAACGAGTGGGTTACGGTAAAGATGACAATTAGACTTCCAAAAAGTGCAGCGTTTGGGTACTACTATGCGGCAGTCTTTTCACGAAACAGCCCACCAAAGCCCTTATCTAGCAAACAAAACGTCTTAGTTGGTTCGACGGCTGTGCTGGCTCTTGTTGATGCAAAAGTCCCAGGTGCTAAGCGCACGGCAAGTATTGCTAGCTTTAAAGCCGATAAAAAGTTCTACGAATTTTTACCTAGCAATTTTACGATAAAGATACATAACAGCGGCAACGTGCACTTGATTCCATCTGGTAATATTTTTATAAGTAGAGGCAGCAAGACTGTTGCAACGCTAGATGTTAATAGCATCGCAGGCAACGTACTTCCTAGTAGTAACCGTATATTTACGGCTTCTTGGACGGATGGATTTCCGGTATATACATTAAAGACAGACAATGGCAAAGTTGTATTAGACAAAAACGACAAACCAGTTAAAAGTTTGCATTGGGATTTTGCTAAAGCAAGCCGCCTTAAATTCGGCCACTATACAGCGCATCTGGTACTAGCCTATGACAATGGCACTAGTGACGTGCCGCTTGAAGCAACGGTTGGTTTTTGGGTTATACCACTCAGAATTATAGGCACTAGTTTGGTAGTTGTAGCACTTGCAGGTGCCGGGTTATGGTCAACTATCCAAAAGATATATAAGAAAGTTCCTAAAAAAAAGATAAATAAAAAGGCTGTCGATGAAAAGGTGGAGTAGTGCTGCGATACTAACACTTATTGTAAGTGTTTCGATGTTTGGCAGTATAGCTAACGCTGTAGCGCCTAAGCCAGAAGTGACTATCTCACCATTTCTACAAGAAGTGCGATTTTCGGGCAATGACGCAACTAAGGATTTTGATATAACACTTACTAATAACAGTGGCCTAGAGCAAAACTTTAAACTGTCAGTATTGGACTTTGGCTCTCTTAACGACAGTGGTGGTATAGTGTTTGAAGGTAGCAGTGCCAGCAGCTTACTCAAAAAATATGGTTTAGCAAACTGGCTACAGCTTAGTTCAAAAAATCTTACACTCGAACCAGGAAAGTCTGCACAAATTGTTGCGACTATCATCAATGATATAACTTTAAAGCCAGGTGGTCATTACGGTGCAATTGTTGCCTCGCTTGACAGTACAAACGATTCGCAACCAAATAGGGTTTCGATTAATCAAAAACTCTCCTCACTTATTTTGGCTACAAAAGTAGGTGGGGAAAAATACGACCTAAAATTAGATAACGTTATAACCAATGGCAATGCGTTTGGCCTACCAAACAAGGTACGGCTTGTGTTTAAAAACCCAGGTAATGTGCACGTTGTACCGCGCGGAACCGTAAAGCTTGTGTCTGCAGGTGGCAAAGTTATATCTGAGGGAGTTATTAACGAAGATTCATCATTTGTCTTGCCGGAAACGGATCGCCAATTAGAGGTAAAACTCAAGGGAATAGCCCGCGGTGGCTTTTGGCCGTCAGTCTACCATGTACAGATTGACTACCGTTATGACGGTATAGAGCGGTATGCGCACAAAGATCATAGGATTTACTTTAGTAATGTGCCAGGATTTATCATCTCGGCAGTTGTTTTGCTACTCATAGGCCGTTTAACATGGAAGCACCATGAGGATATCAATAAGGTGTTGCAAAAGCTTAAAAAAATATACTTAAAAAGACATGAAAAAAACGCTAAATAATCTTATGTTTTTCTAGCGTAAGCACCTTGTATGGTACTCAAAAAACAGTTATGCTTAAGGGGTAAAGATTAAGGGTAAGTTTTGAAGTATTTCGCGAGCTCGTTTAAGGGGTGGCGCATAAGCCAACTATTGGTATTAGCATTGTTGTTAGCTATGGGCTTTGGTTTATTGCACCATTCGCTTGCGCATGCTACAGGCCCTGCTCTGATTAGCTTTCAGGGCAAGGTTGTTAACGCCGATGGCACCAATGTGACAAACGGTAGCTATAACTTTGATTTTGTTATGTACGATGATGCCACTCTTGGCACGCCAAGTGACGGAGTGCGCGATAAATGGCATGAGCTAACCAAGAGCGTCACAGTTACCAACGGAGTTTTTCAGACAAACCTTGGCTCTGCTACGGCGCTACCAGACTTTAATGCCAACCCGTCGCTTTACTTGGCTGTTCGCTTTAACGCCGATGCGGCAGGCTACATGAGTCCACGCGTTCAAATGGCTTCGGTTCCATACGCTTTAAATGCCGATAAAGTTGGTGGAATTTTGGCCAGTGGCCTTGTACAGCTTGGTGCGACCCAAACCGGAAACATCAACATTGGTAGTGGCACAATTACTTCTGGTTTAATCAACGGTCAGACTATTAGCAGTAGTGCTAACTTTACCGGCACAGTTATCATTCAGGGCTCTAGCGCACTCACATTAGGTACGGCTAGTACCAGTAGTGGCGCCATTATTATGAAGTCTGCTGGCGGTACCAACACCGTAACATTTCAGGGCCCAGATACAAACCCAACAGTATCTTATACCATCAAACTACCAACAACTGCCCCAGCATTAAGCCAATGTTTACAAAATGACGGCACGACATTAGGCCAGCTCGCATTTGCAGCTTGCGGCGACAGTGTTTCTGTTAACGGCTCATCTGCAACTGATGCAAACTTTCTAGATACTACTGCAACTGCATCAGTTGCAGGTGTAGTATTTAGCTTGGCGACAGTACCTAACCCCGACACAATCTCGCTCGTTATTGGCACAGCAAGCGGTACGGTGGCGGGTATTATAACGGCTACTACTCAAACTATAGGCGGTATTAAGACCTTTACTGGAGATATTATTGAGCAAGCAACCTTAAGTGTCGCGCCAACCAATGACTCGCTAAATGGCTTTGTAGTAGCTGACCAAATTGGCAATAAGGTGCTGAATGTCAATACAACCACAACAAAAAACCTGTTAGCGAACGGTAGTTTCGAAGGTGCCACAAACGGCTGGTCGGTTGTAGGCGGTTCAACTCTTAGCTCCCGTGCTACGCAGGCACTTGTAGGTACTAGGTCACTCAGTGTCGCTAGTGCAGTAACGAACCCTTCGGGCACAAGCTATACATACCCATTTAAGGCTAATACTACCTATAGTTTGAGTTTCTCAGCCTATGCAGCAACCACCATGACATCTATTTTTAGCTTCGGGCGTACTATAAATGGAGCTGCTACCGACTGCACAACCAACACGACGCTTACTTCGGCCTGGACAGCATTTAGCTGCACATTCACTTCGGGCGCTACAGTTACACAGGCAGATAATATCTACATTCAAAAAACAGGCGCAACAACGCCAACATTCTTCCTTGATGCGGTGCAAGTTGAGCAAGCTGCTGCCGCAACAAGTTATGACGACCCAGGCACAAGCTTGGTTAATCTTATAGATCATCCAAATTTCGAGTCAAGCAACACAAACGGCTGGGCTGTTAAGAGTGGTACGACTCCAGTCGGTAACTCAATATCGTCAAGTAGCGACTTTGCATATTACGGCACACAGTCACTCAAAATAGTAACAGGAACGAGCGCAGCTGCCGGAAACGGTGCAGAATATCGATACCAATTTCAGCCTTCCTCGCAGTACAGCTTGAGTTTTTGGGGTAGAAAAGACGCAGGTTCATCTACCGCTTTTGCAGTAGGTCGTCAAGACGTAGCGGGGACGGACGTTAATTGCACTACTATACCCGACATCACAACTACTGGTCTTACAACAACGTGGACGCAATTTAGCTGTACATTTGTTACGGGTGCCACAATCACCGAACCAAGTAATTTATATATTAAGCAAACAGATACTGCTACTTCAGACAATGTCTATATAGATGGCATTACATTGGTGCAGGCTGCATCTGGTTTAAGCTTTGCGCCAAGTGCAGGAGCGCTACAAATTAATACAATCACTAATGAAATAATCTTGAACGGATCCGGTAGTGGAGAGTTGCAACCCTGGCGCACTAGCAGCAGCCCTATTGGTGCTGCTAGCCCAACGGGTACGGCACAAAACCGTGAGCAGGCTGCATCGGCTACGGCTAATGGCTACATCTACTCGATTGGCGGTTACGACGGTACAACCGCACAAAGCACGGTGTATTACACTAAGCTTAATACCGACGGTTCGACGCAAGGTTGGTCAACAGCCGCCAATGCACTACCTGCAGTGCTCCGCTACCCGGCAGCAACGGTTGCTAACGGATATATGTATGTTGTTGGCGGTGCAAATACCGCTGGCACGGCGCAGACTTCAATCTACTACTCTAAGCTTAATAGTGACGGTTCGGTTGGGCTTTGGCAGACTAGCGCGGTTGTGCTGCCACTTGCACGATTGGGGAGCTCAGTTGTTGTTCTAAACGGTATTATCTATATCATGGGTGGTTGCACCGACACAACCTGTACAACTAACGCGGTCAACACAACATATTATGGCAAGTTAACGGCAGACGGTTCAATCAGGGGTATTACAACGCCGCAGACGCTTGATACTAACGTTAATAATATAACCCAAAACCGAGGTATGGGTTCTGCTGTTGCCGCCAACGGCTACATCTATTATGTTGGAGGTAGTGGCTCAACGCCAGTCTCTGGAGCGAATTCCACCGTTTATTATGCATCAATAAATAGTGATGGAAGTTTGGCCGCATTTAGCGCCGGTGCGTCCTTGCCTGCAGTACGCGCGCAACACGTTTCGGTAGTAGTAAATGGGTATATCTACTCTATTGGTGGCTGTAGCGCACTCACAACTGGTAGCTGTACATCTGGTGCAGCAGCAGGTACTGTTTTTTACAGTAACTTAAATGGGGACGGTACACTGACGGCTTGGTCCACTGGGGCAAATGCATTACCTGACTTTCGGGGTTCCCCAGCTATAACGTTTGTGAATAGTTATATATACGTTTTAGGTGGTTTTGACGGGACCAACCGAGCTTCAACAGTTTTCTATGCGTCTACGCCGCGAACACTCATTGCCGGGGGGCTTGACCTAGTGGGCCTCAATAGTCAGTCTCTTGCTGAATATGGTGGCGGTGGAAACTTAACGGCAGGCAACACAAGAGTGGTGGGTGCCCTAACAGTAGATGGATATGCCGACTTCAACAACGGCGTAAGCATAGACAGTGCCCTAAATATTAACGCAATCACTAGCACTATAGGCCAAACAGTTTTTAATATTAACAACTCCAGTGCCAATAGTATCTTTAGCGTGCAACACATGTCTGCCAACTTTGGTTCGCTTGCTAGTGCGGGCGCATTTATAAGCAATACTTCTACGTTTGACGAAGAGTTTTCTGGTAATAAGCAGGTTGCCGCACTGACTGTGGACACGTTAAACGTTGGCGATACATCTACCTTTAACTTTGACACTTTTGCTGCAACGACGACTTATTCTACCCCACTCAGTGTATTAAACGGAGTTGTTAGAATTAGTTTGTCTGGAGCAATAGGAAACGGTTTTGTTCTGGGCGTTTCTAAAGTATCAGGTACTTTACACGCAACATACTTAAAAGCTAACTTACCCGTAGTCCAAATGAAGATTAAGCCGAGTCTTAATAATGCGGGTGAAGATATCAGGTGGGGGCTCGTCGCGTCAGCCTTAGCGGCTAGTGCAACGAATGACGCAACCACTACAGATGGCATATTTTTCTCGAATGAAAATACCACCTCTTGGGTCGGCGTGGTTCGTAGCGGTGGTGCTAATGTAGGTACCGTAACATGTACGGGTACGATTAGTAACACGCAATTTTCTACTGGGCGTATTGTTGTAGAAAGTGCATCTCTTGTGCATTTTTATATGGACTATGACGCATCTAATGGTATTAACTTCCAGGATTGTGGCACTGTAGCTGTGAATACAAACCCAACTGTAGCGCTCGCCTTAGCCATATTTGATGCACATAGCGTTGCATCGGCTTCTACGATCGATGTTGACTATATGCGTACTTGGCAAGATGATGCGCCAGTAGATACTTCTTTAGTCCTAGATATAACTACGCCCGTTGAAACTTCGCTTGATACCACAGCCGGCGATACGCCCGTTGAACCGACGCCTGCTCCGCTTACTAATGACAACGGAGGCTCTACAGCTGGCCAAATGGGTATTATTGACTTCTTGACTGCAACCAGTGAAGATATGGTATTTAATAAAGATGTTTATGTACACGGTACATTGTATGCCGATAAAATTAGGGCCAACCAAATAGAAGGTCTTCAAGTATTTACGGACAAAATTGCTAGCCTGCAAGATCAAATCGACAAAGACAATCAAAAGCCAACGACGGCTACGGTGCCAACAGCTAATGCAACTACTTCAACGAGTGGGCTATCACTTGATAACGTTACCATTCAAACGGCATCCATTGTGCTCAATCTAAGCGTTGAAGGGGGGCTAAACGTTGGGGCAGATAGTAGCTTCCATGGTAATACTATGTTCTATAAGTTAGTAACCTTTGTCGAAAAATCAATATTTAAGAATGATGTAAGTTTTGAGGGGCATTTGTTAACTGCTGGTGATAAGCCCGACATCATGGTACTCATCGCTGCAGGTAATACGCAGACTAGCGCTGATAATCCAGAATCTATCGGAGCAAGTGCAACGGTAGAAGGTAACGATAGCACGGGACAATTAAAGTTAACACTTGGTAGTGGCACAACCGCAGGAGATTTTATAAAAGTTACGTTTAAAAAACCATATACTAAAGCGCCGCAAATCTTACTAACTCCTGCAAACGCTGCAGCTGCCAATGTAAAGTATTATGTTACCGCCTCAACGACGGGCTTTATAATGAGTACTACAGATATTCCAAGTGCAACCACGAGTATCGTTCTAAACTACTGGGTCATTCAGTAATGGTAATCCAAGCGCGAAGCTTGTGCACGGGTAGGTGGGGTTGTTACAATAAGCGTAAGATATGAAGCAGAGGGTACTACAAGGCATATGATAGACAAAATTGATGATAACGGATCTGCAGTCTATGAGCAAGCAGAAATAAAAGTGACGGCAAAAGGTTTATCTAAGAAGCGTTCGTGGCTCGGCAAATATTGGCGTTTGAGCATCGTAGTTATAGTTATAGGCAGCTTAGTGTGGCTAGGAAAAGGCTACCTAGATGCTAAAAAAGAGCTTAAAAAGCTATCAAATCCTAAAGAATCTGCACAAAACGAAACCCAAACATTGATTACGCAAATAGGTCGAACAGTAGAATTGCCTGCAGGGGAAGCTCCTACACTTGCAACCGTAAATGATGCAACCCGTCTCAAGAACCAAGAATTTTTTAAGGATGCCCAAAATGGCGATAAAGTTTTGATTTATAGCAAAGCAGGCAAAGCAATTTTATACCGTCCATCTAGTAAAAAAACCATTCAAGCGGCACCTATTAGTCCGACCAACATTGCGCAGTAGGTTCGATTTAAAAAAAACGGCAAATGCACTAATGCTTATGCTTATTGTCAAATATGGTATTATTACTCTAGTAATCATAAAAACAAAAAATGAAATCTGTACAAAAACTTAAAGTCCGCACGACCAAAACTCGTAAAAGCCCTCGTCATAGGGCTAAATTGGTTGTTAAGAAAAATCGGCTGTTCCATCACCGTATCGTCCTCCATCCATTAACTGTATTTTTGCTACTATGTACAGGGGTGCTCATCATGAGCTGGACATATCGTGCTGCTGCCGACACGTATATAGTCACAGGTAAAGTTGCGGCACCAGCACTTGTAGATGCTGCCACCATTAGCGCCCCCACAAATGGCGCAAATTTTAGCGCAAGCCAAACAGTGGTAGAAGGAACATGCCCAGTTAGCTCCTATGTGGTTCTACACCGCAATGCTGCAATAAGCGGTATGGCTTTGTGTGCCGCCAACGGAACATACCAAATTCAAACAAGTCTGTATCCAAACTCTAACATTCTAAAGGTGCAAGACTTTAATTTAACTGATGACCCAGGGCCATCAACCCCCGAAGTAACTGTAACGTACAGCCCACTAATTCCCCCACACTCTAGTACGCCAGCCGCAGGATCTGGTACTACGGGTACCAATTTAAACCCTTCGAGCAGTTCGAGCCAAACTCCCGCAGCTATTGACCTTCCCTTACTTACGAGTAATTTTAGTTACCAGACGTTTGCATCGAACAAACCATTCACCTGGAGTGTAGAAATTAGTGGGGGCATTGCGCCATATGAACTAGTATCTAATTGGGGTGACGGCACAACGTCTACTCAGCAAGTAGCAATTGCGCAGGTGGTGGTCGTGAGCCATGTTTACAAAAAACCAGGTCACTATAAAGTTATATTCAAGATTATTGATGCTCGCGGGTCTGTGAGTATCTTGCAGCTAGTTGCAGTTATTCGGATACCTGGATCGATTGCAATAAACAACACACGCCCATCAAATAGTGGAAATCGCAATCCTTTACTGAGCGCTGGCACGCTACTACTTACTAAGCACTGGCTTGCAGTAGCTTGGGGCTCCTACGCAACAGTCTCGCTTATGGCAATAAGTTTTTGGTTAGGTGAACGCCAAAAGGTAATGGCTCTCATTAACCTTAAGCATGCTTCTCGCCGTCACCATAAGGCTTAGACTAAGCTTTTTAAAACCTGACTATTTGTCGTTTGCAAGCAGATCAATAGTGAGTGCTGCGGTCCAGGCGAAGTTTTCGGCACCAAGACCCTTGCCGTCTATTGGTGAGAAATATTCATAACAACCTGCAGAGCCAACCATAGTAATTGTGCGTTGGCGCAAATCTTCGGCTTCTTCTTCGTATCCATATCGTTTGAGTCCATCGATAATCAGCCAGTTCGTGTTGACCCACGTCGGTCCTTGCCAGTATCGTTCGGCACTGAAATAAGCGGAACTAAGTGGGACGCTAGGCACTGGATGGTGCAGCCAATACTGTTTATGATCCTTGAGGAGACTAACGAGCTCTGCTGCACGCTCTTTAGTGACAGTACCCGCATATAGCGGCATCAAGGCTCCAATGCAGGGCTGCATAATGAGCTTGTGGGTAATAAAATCGCGCGAGTAATATTGGGACGAACCAGGGTCATAGAGCTGTTCTATGGCTTCTTCGGTATGTTTCATGCTTTCCAGAAGTTCTGCCGGCAGTTTTCTCTTGAGCGTGCTGGCAATACTGCGCAGCTGGGCATTATTCCGGATAAGAATACTGTTGAACATGATGTCTTCGGTCGCAAACAGCGTACGATGAAGTATTTTATCAATATAGTAATGTTTACGTCGCAATCTTCGAACCACATCCCAGAGTAAAAGAGCTTCCATATTAGAAATTCGTTGACCTGGGTTTACTCTTCGTGTATCGCGGCGGATAAAGTTGATGAAGGCGTCAAGATGCATCTTTTCAATTGCTGCAATCCACCATGGACGGCTGTGTTCGTAGAGTTGCTGTACCCACGGCGGGGTGTTATCCATACCAACTTCGTTTGGATGAATCTGCAGGGTTAAGCCCTCTTTATGCGGATCGCGTTCGGCATACATCCACGTATGATAGGCCACGAGCGGCTCATACATATAGTGATAAAACTCTCGCCTGTCATTGGCGTTCATTTTGGCACCGACTTTTACGACAGCATCCGCCAGCACTGGTGGTTGGGTAATCCCGCTTGTGCTGAGTTTGTCAGGTGCATACGGGCTGAGCCAGCTACGCCAAGCTTCACGCTCCAGGCGGTACTCGCGGCCTTTTGAGAAAATCATGTGGGGGATCATACCATTGGCCCACTGACCATGTACGAGGTTAGCTATTTCTTTGGCTGCGCGCTCTGGGTTTTCATGACGAAGTCCAATAGCTACAAAACAGCTATCCCACAGCCACTGGTGCGGATAAAGCTTTGCCGGAGAAGTATGTCCACCACGGTCATTTTCTTTTAAAACTTTTAAACAATACGAACGCAGGTCTTCAGGGGTAAGCACAGGTCCTTCGGCGGTGTAGTCTTCCATTACGCTTAAGTATAGCTTAAAAATCTAACGAAAGTTGGTGAACTGCAATGCAAAGTCAAAATCTTGCTCACGCAACAACGCCATTACTCCTTGTAAGTCGTCCTTGCTGCCCGCTGTTACCCGCACTTCATCGCCTTGTATCTGCGGCTTCACTTTAGGATATTTTTCGCGGATTATTGCGGCAATTTTCTTAGCTTTTTCTTGGTCAAGGCCTTTTTTAAATATTACTTCTTTTGTAGTTTTAAGATTAGCGACCACGGGCTCTTTACTCAAATCTAGAATCTTCTGACTCTGACCCCTGGCTGCAAGTTTTTTGCGAACAATGTCTAATATGGCGTCAATTTGCCAGTCTCCGTTGCCAGTTATCTTAAGGCCGGCTTTATTATCCAACCATTCAACAGCTGCTGGTGTATTCTTAAAATCGTATCGGCTGTCTAGCTCACGCTGCGTCTGGTCAAAAACATTATTAAGTTCAGCTTTGTCGTAGTCACTTACAATATCGAATGAAAAATTTGCCATATCTGTATAATATGATAACATATACTAGTTATGATTATAAATATAAATACGTTCTTTTTTACCGACACTCCCGTGGCGGTTTGTTCTGTGCGCTCATAAATATTAATCCGAGAATGCTGACTAAACCGCCACAACAGAGGCGGTTTTTTTGTATCTATCGTACGGTGCACATCTTGGGCGAAAGCCTGAGTCAAAAGTTATCAACGTATTTAAATACGTCTCAAACTTTGTGCTCTGCTTTCATCCCAAGCTGCACTACCGTACGAAGATCCAATTTTAATAATGTAGGAGAAATAATATGATAAATGAACAAATAACACCAGTAAGACAAGAGTTATCATCGGGAACGAGAATGCATATCGCTGAAGAAACAATTCATGCAGGTAGGCTCGCTGTAAAAGGACTTCTTGCTGAAGAGCCAATAAATTACGGCTCAATAAGTGAGCATAGATTAATAATTAATGCCGCTAGAAGAGATGTAACTGAAATGGCAAGAATATTAAGGAGTCAAAGTGACGGATTGCCAAGAAAATATAACGGATGGCAGAAAACTTGGCCGAACTAATAAAACGCATATTTAGCCCCCCAAAAACAAATACACTACTTTTGACAAGCCCTCTTTGGCTTGAATGATTTGTTTTTCTGTCAATGTATCTACAGATATATCTCCAGAAAAGATAAATCAT
>JAYTXD010000043.1:0-53192 GCA_043743105.1 Candidatus Saccharimonadota bacterium
TATGGCACGTTAATGTAACTTCCAAAAAAGAAGTATTGAATTAAAAAGGCGGTGCCAAGGCAAAAGAGTGCGGTATAAAGTGGCGCCTGTTTGTGGCCCCAAAAGCGCTTTAAAAAGACGTGTAATGCGGTGTAGCTCAATAGTACAAAGGCGCCAAGTCCTAAAATACCTAACTCGCTTAGTATCAAAATATAAAAAACATATACGGTGAGGTTATTAGGAGCAGCTGTATTTATATGACGTACTACAAACGGCCCTAGGTTGCCAGCGCCAACACCAAGGACTTGCGTGTAAGTACTATAGCCCCACGCCTTAAGACTTAAATGCGCTGCATTAAGCCTATCTTGCCCAGAAGCTTTCACGAGGCCGGCTGGTGTAAAGCTACCACGGTCTGCTTTGCTCGCAGGTAATTTTATCAGACCCACACTTGCCTGCTGTACTAGGCTACGGAATGTTTTATAAGCAATATCGGGTGTGCTACGGTAGCGATAACTTGCAGCCCCAATAAGCAGCCCCATAACCGTAACACTGAGCACAGCAAAAATAAACGCATGTTTTGCTATAGTCTGTAAGCGAATTTGTTTTTGCATAAGTAGTAAAACAAAAAACAAGATAGTACCCAGTCCGAGTGCCATAAATGCTCCGCGCGAAAAAGTAAGGCCAATGCTAACTAATACGGCCAACGTTGATCCTAGTGCAAGGCGAGCGCGCGTATGATAAAAGGCACCCATACTTACAAAGAAATATAAAAGTAGGGCGTTTGCATAAAACTGGGGCTCGGCCGCAAAGCCGCTAATGCGCGGAAAGCCAAATACCGCCGAGCTGCAGTTGGCACACAGTAGCCCAAACGTTTGGTGACCAAAGCCCGCAAATAAAAACTGCACAATCCCCACTGCCCCATAAATACAACCTGCCACAAGGACTGCTTTAAGAAGCCGTGGATACGCTTTGGGGGGTAGTTCATTAGCAACATACCACCAAGCGCTTAGGAGCAAGCCTATGAGTAGTAGTATAGAAGTAATCAAAAGAGCAGAACGGGCCTTATATAGCGCCGTAATAACACCCAGGACGGATACTAGTACCAGTATTGTAGTACTAATGAGAGTTGTTCTAGATTGTTTGTAGAGACTAGGCAATGATCTATAAAGTGACGGTAGCGAAAAAAGCACAAATAACAGGGACACGAGAGGATAAAAACCAACCCTAAAAGCACTGAAGTTGAATAATGGCGTAGCTATAGACGGATACTTTGACAGTGGCGCCGTTACAAGAAGGGTGGTAAACAGCCAAAAACGAATAGTGCGAGGGTTAACGTGTTTGATAGAAGTCATTGTATCCCAAGCGTACAACCATATGCTAACATTAGATAACCGTAAGCACTCATGAAATCGTCTAGAACCACGAAAAAATCCAAAGCTGCCCAAAAGCGCAAAAAGCGGCTTATCATACAGTTTGTTGAATATATGATAAGCGGTGGCGCTTATTTTTGGACGGGCTATTTCATCTTTTTTGCCGCCGACAAAGGGCTCCACCTTAGTTTATGGTGGGCTAAGCTAGCGGCAAATATTGCTGGGTGGATCATCAATTATCTACTCCAGCGCTTCTGGGTATTTAAAAATCCTCATCTTAAAGAACATCTTGCAAAGACAAACGCGCGCTATATATTTATTACACTCGTAGATTTTGTGCTGGACTATCTGATTGTTGCCATGCTTAAGAGCGCCGGGCTGACCCCGTATCTTGGCCAGTTCGTATCAAGCGGCTTCTTTACGATATGGAACTATTTCTGGTACCGTTTTTGGGTATTTCCAGAGAGCCATAAAAAAGGCATTAAACCGCGGAGGAAGCGATGAGTTCAATGGAAGTTAATGCAGTACGGCCAACAAAAAAACAGCGAGAGCTGCTAGGCTTTATAGAGTCGTTTATAAAAGAAAACGGCTACAGCCCCAGCTACCGCGAAATTATGAACGGCCTCGGTTATACATCGGTAGCCACGGTTGCCCTGCATGTCAATAACCTTATTAAGCGTGGGCACTTGCGCAAGCGCGACCGCTCAGCCAGGTCGCTTGAAGTCGTGGGGGTCGATCTGGGGTTAGGCGACAAAGCTGCATCTATTCTGGAGCATGAAGCGAAATGGCTTGTAGCACAAGTCCACGCGCTTTTAAACGAACTTGAAGCCAGTACTGGGCCCGCTTTAAAAAAACTTGATGACGCTTATGTATTAATTGGTGCCCTGCATGTGCTGGGGCTGGATGATGCAGTACGGTCATTGGTACCACGGCTCTCCGCAATAAAAGTTCAAGCCGATGGACAAAATTTGTAGGTTGTTCCATTATTAATAAATGATTGATTCGCTCACCACTCATGCACAGACCGAAATAACTGAAGCACTCTATAATTCCGCAGCGGTATTATCCGAAAATTCAGCTGGAGTTTTTCACGCCTACGAGCCAGACTTTAAAAGATTTGGGTATCAAAGCTTATCCGCAAACCCGCATCACTTTCGCCTTAAGGGTGCGCCACTTGATGTTGATACGGCAAACAACTTAGCAACGGTGGTCGATAACCGATATAAAGAGTTGCCGAACGCTATAGCACGGTATGATGAAACTACGGGCCGTGTGGCACGGGTTGGGAGTATATTAGAAAGCGGTCAGAATGTAATTTTGGGTGGGGAGCATGGTGAGCTAGTCGATGTACCCCTCGGGCTCTTAGGTATTTCTAATTATTTACGGCGCCAGAATGTGGCTCACCGTTCGGCTATGATTGTTAGCAAGGCAATTGACTACCTCGGCGTAAACTTAGATGCTTTTAATGCCCCACAAGAACTTATAGAAGTGTATTTAACAGGTCTAGGTATACCAATCGAGCCAGATAATACGGTTACGGTACGCAACTTTTTGCGGGTAGCTGCCGACAGAATATATTTTACGGTACCCTCCACCCAAACTTTTGCCGATATACGCAAAGTGCAGCAAACAGGTATAAAACAGTTCAATAGTCTGGTACTTCATAATGTTAAAAGCGATATGAGCAGACGGGGTATTCGTCACAGCCCTCCAATGTTACTTGATGTTGCCCTGCCTGGTACGGTTACTAAAAATCTAAACCTGTCGGTGTACGCCCAGGGGGCGGGGCTCGAAGGTAATTATGTAACTATCCCCCCAGAATTTTCTTATGAACCAGACGATATGGTGGAGGTAATCGGTCATATAAATTCCGGTATTACAGACATAACCAAAGAAGCACTATTGTATGTAATGTCGCTACGCCTGCACGCCACACGGCCTCAGGTGTCTATTTCCGATGAGTTTTTCTATGTTGAAGATAAAGATGATGTAAATAAAGTTGCTGCTTCTCTTTTGGCACTAGTTCAAGGCTTGGATCCAGATACCAAAATTATCTACGATCGTAAAGGTAACCTCCCGCTTATTCGTAAATAAGAATCTATAGGTTGACGATTAACAGATTAAACCATATAATCTCAATCTGTACGTACCATATATTCCGACTTAGCTCAGTGGTAGAGCGGGACGCTGTTAACGTCTAGGTCGCTGGTTCGAGCCCAGCAGTCGGAGCCAGAGCAAGCAGAGAAATAGGTAGACCAGGTTCCCAGACCTGTCCCTAACTTCTCTCCTTGGTCAGACAAAATGCTAATTTACAGTTTGTAAGTTACAAATGTTGGAACCGTCCGAAAGGGCGGTTCTTTCATTTTACCCTTGTAATTAAGTTCTAACCCAGTCGCTCCCCTCCTGAAGAAGCAAGCAGGTGAAAAGCTGACTTGGTTCCTAGACCTGACTCATTCAAGTTATGTCATAATTATTGGCACGATTTTGGCACAATATTATCTAAGTTATGCTAAAATGGACGTATGTACAGGCCAAATTTTACTATCACAAATGAGTTACTTAGCAAAGTTACTGAAATTGAGTCGCTACGGACCAAAGTCGTTAGTAGTTACATTCTACCTGAACGTGAGATAGAAATGCGCTATAGGGCTAGTATCGAGGCTACTCATAGCTCCACATCAATCGAAGGAAATCCCTTAAATCTCAAGCAAGTGGAGAGAGTTTTGGTTGAAGGTAAAGAGCTAACGCGACACCAATATGCAGAAATGGAGGTGAAAAATTATAAAAAAGCGCTTGATTTCATCGAAAGACGCAAAACGGATAACACCCCAATTACACTTAGCGATATTTTGACTATTCACAAATTGGTTGCTGATCAGCTTTTACCAGCTAAAAAAGTAGGTGCGTTACGGGAAAACCTCATTTATATTACAGATCAAGATAACATCACTGTCTATGAAGGTCCTGACGTCGATATCCTCAAGCATGAAATCGATGAATTGTTGGAGTGGCTCAAGGATAGCAACAACATTCATCCCGTGATAGCAGCTGCAATTTTGCACTATCAATTTGTTTCAATTCACCCACTAGCTGATGGTAATGGCCGAACGACGCGTCTGCTTACTAGTCTATACCTGGGCATGAGAGACTACGATATGCGTAGTTCACTGGTTCTCGAATCGTATTATTCAGTGGATAAGCAAGCCTACTATGATGCACTCAGTCTAGCCAATAATTACACGAGTCGCAAGATTGCAGAGCTTAATCCCTGGCTAGACTATTTTGTTTCTGGCTTCTTATCGTCAGCAAAAGTTTTAGCTATTGAAGTGGCTGCGCTATCTGGACTTGCTGTAGGTCTCGATAGAATAAAAATCACTAAATCAGAATCTGATATTCTCGGCTACGCGAATCAATTTGGTTCGATATCATTATCTGATGCAACGGAAATATTAGTCGGTGCCTCAAAGCGCACTGTCCAGCGCCGTCTCATGAAACTCGTTGGTGATGGCTATCTTGAAATTAAGGGTAATGCCCGCAATACAAAATATATTTGGAAAAATAAATCGTGAAACTTGACAGTCAACAGAAGCAAGCTAGTATCAAGTGAGCCTAGAAATATGGTGGAAGAAATGTATGGTTCGAATCCAGTTCCCGGAGCCAGACCAAGCAGAGAAAAGTGCAGACCTAGTTCCTAGACCTGCCGCTAACTTCTCTCCCTGGTCTTCCAAGATTAATCGAACGTGTAAAACGTACTACATGAAAGAACCGTCCAAAAGGACGGTTCTTTCATTTCACCCCTGTAAATTAGTACTAACCCAGCCCCTGCCTTCCTGAAAGATCAGTCAGACGAAAAGCAGACCTGTTTCTAGTCTTCACAATAAGGGCGTGGGTATACGTATCCCAGCTCTGCTATCTCCCAAAAATCAGCATGTGGCTTTTTACTAACTGTAATCATGTTTATGATGTCGCCAATTTCGAGCAGCGCAAGGCTAGTATCATCTAGCTTAACTGGCCCAATCTCGCTAGACTCGTCCGTAAGGTATTTACCATAAACAAAACCAGCCTCAACTCGCTCAATGCTAACGTATCCGACGTCTTTCAAGACCTGATCTTGTGCATCCTGTCTAAGCTGGGAAAGTTTTTCTGCTTGCTGTTTTTTGGACAACTTCATCAACCTATCAATCTCGCCTTCTGTCGCTTGGTACAGGCTATCCTCCAGCTTAGATATTCTCGGGTACTGCTTGCGGTAGTGTATTGCCATCTTTTTAATTTCACTTGCATTAGATTTGTCGTACAACCCCCTATTGGCCAAGTAGCTAAAGAAGGCTGCAGTAGAAATTGCGGTATTAACTCGAAGGGTTGTGCCGTCCATAAATTTTCTGATCACAAAATAACTGAATACGTGATCTATGTCTGCAGGCTCAATATCTTCTGGTAATACTGCTCCCGAATGACTTGCCTCAAAGTAATTACTTAAAAATAGCGATAAGGGCTCGATACCATTTGCGTATCGTATATATGTGCCGGGTGATACGGTCTTTCGTTCTAACAAAAACGTCTTTATGAGCTGTTTTATACTGATCTGCTTGCTCATATAGCCTCCCATCGTCCTGTCTTGTCAGATCCAGATCTTTGTATCAAGTTTCGTTCTTTAAGTTTGGCTACGGTACGCTGAACGGTCTTTGGTGTTTTGCTAACCACTGACGCAATGTCAGCATATGTCGCGTATGGGTTGGCAGTGATAGCATTAAGGACAGCTTGCTCCGTACTGCTGAGTGGAGCACCGATTGGTTTTCCAACTACACCTTGATGTTCTTTGAACTCGGCTACTGCTTGGGCAAGAGCTTCCAGCATGAACTCTGCAAATATCGCGCTGTTGGTTCTTTTGGTCGAGCGATGAATCGCATCGTAGTACTCGGCTTGGCGATCTGCAACGATCGTTTCAACTGGCAGCCAACCGAAAACGGGATTTTCCTGATAGAGCAGCAGCGTCTGCCACATGCGTCCAATGCGACCATTTCCATCTGAAAATGGGTGTATGAATTCAAATTCGTAATGAAAGATGCACGATTTTATGATTTGCGGTAAATCAGTACTTTTTGCCCAGTCTAATAATTGTTCGACTAATTTTGGTACTTGGTCGGCAGGAGAGGCAACATGAATCGGAATATCTCCGGCAAACACGCCAACACCACCCTTACGGAATACACCTGATTCTTTAACAGTGTCGCTAGTCATCAGACCATGTTGCTTTAGTAGGTCTTTGGCGCTATATGGGTCGCAGTCGAGCAGGCTATTGTATGCAGCCAAGGCATTTTTTACTTCTGAATATCGCGCAAAGGACCGACAACAGTTCTGCCATCTATAACGTCCGCCACCTGTTCTAGGCTTAGTGAATTCGCTTCTATATAAAGTGATGATCGAATTGTCTTAATGCGGTTTTCGCGGCGCAAATGAGGAGCAAGCACTTGCTCACGAATAATATTAATCCGCTCAAGATCCTGAGCAATTTTGAAAACTAGACTAGTAATCTTGGGTGTCAATTTATAGATTGGCGTGTAATCATCCATATCTATACTATACCACGTTATGTCCTACAAATGTCCTTGTAAATGTCTCCCTAATTGTCCACATTGACCGTGAAAAGTGCGGGTATTGTTCGGTAAATAGCCCACTAAATTCGACTAAAAACGAGACACTTCAAATATGTGCGTTTCGTGTCTCATTTGTCTCGTCTTGTGTCACGCGACACCTGTAATAGTTCCGTGACCTGTATGGGGAGCCAATAGCACATTTATACAGCGAGTCCAGTAAGTATTCAAGTTACCATACTTTGTTAATATAGATTGATGACTAATTTATTCGTCTACGGATCGCTCATGAACGATGAAATTGTGTATGCCCTTACAAGTTCTACTTTTAAGAAGACGCCTGCTGTACTCAAAGGCTACTTTGTAGCAAAGCTTGTTAATAAGGCCACCCCCGGAATGGTTAGAGAAAAAAGCTCAATGGCCAAGGGACAAATTTTATTGAACATTGATAATGAAGCACTCAGAACTATATGCGAGTGGGAGGGGTGTAGCTATAAACTTATAGACGTAACACCAGGTGACTTTCTGCAGGACTGCGTTTCGTTTCTATGGTTAGGCGATACGCTCGGCGAAGAGTGGAGTAACGAAACGTTCAGACAGGAAAGCCTGAACTGGTATTTAGAAACTGATATTCCAAATTTTCTAAGAAGCACTACCGAAAGTTCGTGACCCGCATACGGAGTCAAAATACTTACACTTAAAAGACTTTTGTAGAAATCTTTAATTCTACCCATGAAACAGAGGTGATAATTACAAAATTAAGACTATTTTCTGATATAATATAGATATGATAAATATAGATCAAATCAGCAAAGAGCGAGCGATTAAGCTGTTTGGCAATACCGACCTTGCATCCTTTGAAATTGGAACGACAAAGGGCTTGCAGCAGATTCATAATTATCTATTTGGTGATTTGTACAACTTTGCTGGTAAGATTAGATCTAAAAATATCAGTAAAGGCAGTTTTACTTTTGCTTCTGCCATTTACTTAGTGAATGGCCTGGCCGAAATAGACAAAATGCCAGAATCAACCTTTGAAGAGATTATTAAAAAATACGTTGAAATGAATATAGCCCACCCCTTTATGGAAGGTAACGGACGTAGTACTCGCATTTGGTTAGACTTGATTTTAAAAAAAAGCCTCAAACAATGTACTGATTGGCAAAAGATAGATAAGAATGACTACATGAACGCGATGCAGCGCAGTCCAGTAAATGATTTAGAGATTCGTGAATTATTGCGCACTGGCCTCACGGATAAAATAGACGACCGAGAAGTTTTTATGAAAGGCATTGATCAATCGTATTACTATGAAGAACCCGATGACTATAAAGGCTAGGGGGAGCATCTAGCTGAGGTTTCTATGTTAGCAAGAAAGTCGGACAATCTAGTTTTCTAACGGTTATAACTTGCTCTATTGTTGTGAGCCAGAAAGACCGTTTATGACATTTGCATCTTTGTATAATCCTACTAAATATTGAATTAAATCATTCAGAACTTTTTTTCTTTTTTGTCTGTGCCATATTTTTATCTCATTTTCTGATTTTTACAAATTATTTTACTATACCTAATATATATATGTATTGTTTATGCTATTGTCAACATTATGCACAAATTTGCCATTATGCCTGAGCCGTATCTTTTAAGCGCAACAGCTTAGGCAATGTATTTTTTACAAATCCTTTGCTGTATTATGCAATGAGAAAAAGGGACAGTAACCTTTGTAATACGAGGGCTTTATAAAAATGGCACGGACAATAAAAAAAGCTTTAACTTTAGATAAGCTAAATGCACTTACTAATAAACAAGTTTTAGGAATTATTACAGGGTTGGCCTTGGTGGTGTTTTTTGTTGGTCTGCACAGCCCTTTTCAGGGCGATGATAATTATCAAATCGTTAATAATCTTCCCGTTCATTCAATTAAAAAAATCGGAACTCTCTTAAGCTCCAGTACTTTTTATGACGGTCAACAACTAACTGGCCCATCATATCGTCCGATGATGACCATTACCTTTGCGTTTATTTACACTCTTTTTAAGGCGAGCCCACCTGCGTTTCATATCGTGCAGCTTGGGTTTTTTGTTATGGCGGCATTTATGACGTACCTTGTATTCAAGCGGTTTTTTAAGCCTTGGCAAGCACTCATATGCGCATTAGTACTGCTGGTGCATCCGCTTAACTCTCAGGCCGCCTTTGCAATACCGTCGTTGCAAGACGCACTTTTTATGGCATTTGGGATGCTGGCTTTATGGTTAATGCTAGCTTATAAATCTACAAAAGCATTTTTGGGGTTTGCAAGCTGTTTGTTTCTGGCGCTGTTAGCGAAAGAGATAGCAATACTTTTTGTGGTAGTAGTACTGGTCTACCTCATGCTATTTGACAAAAAAAGAATCAAAACCTTTTTTATAATACTTGTAGCCCCCATTGCACTGTATGCAGTTTTACGCATTAATGCAGTCGGGGTAATCCCGCCAAAAACCTTTATTGCGCCAATAGATCATCTAGGATTTGTACAGAGGCTATATACGGTACCTTCGATTTTACAGTTTTACTTTACAAAGTTCTTGATGCCATGGAAACTTGCAACTAGGTATTTTTGGACGTATCCAACTTTTAGCGCTCATCACGTTTTGCTGCCACTCGGCATAGATATACTAGTCATTGGACTCGTTGTATATACTGGCCGTCGGGTCAAAAATAGACACAGCAAAAAAGATTTCAAACTATTTGCGCTATTTGGCTTGTGGGCAGGTATTGGATTATTGCCATATCTTCAGCTTTACCCAATAGATATGACGGCCTCACCAAGTTGGTTTTACTTTTCGATGGTTGGCGTACTTGGCATGATTACCGTTACGCTCAAAGGTTTCAGGCCAAGATTTTCGGCAAATACAGTTGTAGGTACGGCAGGAGTTATTATCCTAGCACTCGCGATCAGCACAGCTGTGCAAGGCACATATTATAAAAGTGCCTATGCCCTTGCTCAGCATGATCTTAGCGCTTCCAAAGAAGACTACGCAGCAATGAGTGATATCGCCCAAGG
Organism: Candidatus Saccharimonadota bacterium; assembly: GCA_043743105.1. Classification (GTDB taxonomy): domain Bacteria; phylum Patescibacteriota; class Saccharimonadia; order Saccharimonadales; family JACDBH01; genus RYN-417. The sequence goes on from JAYTXD010000043.1 coordinate 9,984, forward strand.
TCTACTGCACAAAAATAGATTTAAAGAAGCCGCAGCCTATGCTCAACAATCGATCGACGCCTATCCAACGCTCCATAACTACCAAAATCTTGGTGTTGCATTACAAAGTTTGGGAGACTTCGGAGGTGCTATAAAAGCTTATTCTCAAGCACTTCGGTACGGCCATCAGAGCACCGTGTATGAAAACCTTGGGCTTATAGCTCTTCAGTATAATAACCCTACAGTTAACGACAGAACGTTTCAGGAGGCGCTCAAGGCATATCCGCAGAACTTTAAGCTCTGGCTCTATTTGGCGTTATACGAAGACCAGCAAGGCCATAACGACAATGCAAAAAAGGCATTGTTAAGAGCAAGTATGTATGGGCAAATACCAACGCAAATTTCTACACCAATATTAAACGACCTGCCGTTTACATTGCAGCTACCTAACGCACCAAAACCATTTGTGGTGCAGTAATAAACCTAAGCACTCGCTTTTTGTGGCAATACTCTAAGCTTATTCCGGAAAGTCTTTTAGGTATAATTTAACTATTGCCAAGTACGTCAGCAAAATGCGTAAGCAGTTTCTTTATGATCAGATTAGCTGTAAAATAACCTACAGCTAATCTGACAAGTACAGTAGTACAATTATAAAGTTATTTTAGATTTTATTTTACACTTGTTAATAATTGGAGGATCACCAGCATGCACTATCTGTTTAATTTTGCCTACCTAGACGCGGGCACAGGAAGCATGGTTATCCAGTCTATAATCGGTATTGCTGCCGGTGTTGCACTTTTTGGCCGCAAAGCATTATCTTCAGTTCGCTTGCGCAAAAAAGCCAAGAATGAAGATGCAGAAAAAGACGCATAATCCTGATATGCACATTAAACCGGACCCAAGCTCCTACCGAGACCCAGCAGGTTTTATCTTTACTATTGACGGTGTTGTATATCGTCAAATAAATAAAATCGCCGATGAAGCATTTACGTTTTTTAACACCTCGGGTTTATATAAAAAGTTGGTTGCCCAAAAGTTGTTGGTATCGCATACAGAGGTTAAGAATCTTAAGAATATCGAGGCAGACAGCGACCGGCTAACCATCATAAAGCCTAGGCAGGTGCCCTTTATATCGTATCCGTATGAGTGGTCATTTCCGCAGCTTCGTGATGCAGCGCTGTTGACTTTGCGCATTCAAAAACTCGCGCTCGAGCACGGCATGATCTTAAAAGATGCAAGTGCCTACAACGTGCAATTTATTGGCAAAAAACCAATTTTTATCGATACGCTTTCTTTTGCAAGATACGAAGCGGGTAAGCCCTGGGAAGGCTACCGTCAATTTTGTGAGCATTTTATCAATCCATTGTCTATTGCTCATTTTTCGACCGAACAAGCTATAACCATGCTCCAGACATACATAGATGGTATCCCGCTCAATCTAGCTGTTGGTTTGTTGCCCAAAAAGGCCAAGCTAAAAAAAGGACTTTTTGCCCATATCTACCTGCACGAGCGCTCACAGCGAAAACATCAGGGTAGTGGCACCCAGGCAGCAACCGTACCGAGCCGAAAGGTGAGCAAGTTTGCATTGAATGGCCTAATGTCGAGCCTCGAGGCGGCTACTAAGGCCATGACTCCACCAAAAGTTTCAACAGAATGGGGCAAATATTATGAATTTACGAACTATAATGACAAGGCATTTCAAGATAAGGCCAAGCTGGTCGAGTCATTTATGAGTAAACTCAATACAAAACCTCGCGTAGTATGGGATATAGGTGCTAATAACGGTGAGTTTAGCGAAATTGCCGCCAAGAGTGGAGCTTACGTGGTTGCGTGGGACATTGACGCCAAGGCTGTCGCTGCAAATTATAAAAAGGATATGTATAACGAGCACATGATCCCCCTAGTACAGGACGTTGCCATGCCGAGCCCTGCGATTGGATGGGCGTTAACTGAGCGTTTGTCTTTGATTGAGCGCGGTCCGGCTGATGTTGTTTTTGCATTGGCAGTTGTGCATCACCTGGCCATAGGCCGCAATGTAGGGTTGTCAAAAATTGCTGAGCTTATGAGTAAGATAGGCAAAAATATTATTATTGAGTTTATCCCTAAGACTGATTCTAAAGTAAAGCACCTGCTCACGTCCCGTAAAGATATTTTCCTAGAGTATACTATCGAAGAATTTGAGGCTGCTATGGGTACATACTTTGAGCTTAAGGTAAAAAAGCAGATTAGTGATTCGGAGCGTTGGTTGTACCTGTATACTACGTAGTAGTGAAAAAGACTCAACCCAAGTCCAAAATAGTTACACAGAAGCTACAAAACAAGCTGCAAAAATTAGCAAAAAAATGCGCCTTCGTAGTGTCGCGGACCAGTTTACCAGAGATAGCTTTTGTGGGCTCGTTTATATTTGGTCACTATCTGCTCAATGCCGACTTTCAGTATCCTGGTGAAGTTATTTTGCCCATAATCTTGTTTGCTATCATTGCTACCGTTATTTTTTATGGGTACAGGGTAGCCCTTCGAAGTTTTCTGGCAGCACGGGTAGCCAGCTTGTTGTTGCTGTATTCACTCTATAGCTATAACTACCTACCACACTGGTTGCAATCAACAGGCAAGGTTTTTTTGCCGCGACATTTCGAAACTCAGTTTGCCAATGTGACTGCAACCGTAATTGTGTTGGGTATACTCAGTTGCGCCCTCGGGTATGGTATTGCACGGATCGTACGAGGAGTAGCGCATGTTCGTAACCTACAGATCCACAGAATTATCTTGTTTGCGATACTGTTTATTTTTGCGATTCAAAGCCTTAAAGTAGCTAATAAGCTCTATTTATTTCATCAACAATTAAGCTATCAATACCCTAACCCCGGCCTAAAGCGTTTACCTGGAGCAGCGGTTACAAAGCCAGATATTTACTATTTTGTTTTTGACCGATACGGCAACAACGACACGCTAAAGACTGTTTACAACCTCGACAACAGCGGCCTTACAGATTATCTTGCTGGGCAAGGCTTTGTAACGCGCAAAGATGCTAAGTCCAACTATCCATTTACGATGCAATCAGTAAGCTCGACCCTAGCCATGCAGTACCACACCGGCTTAGGCATGTTGTTTGGTAACGCCAAGTATCAAACGGCGTTTCCGTATCGAAGTATTCTTAATAATCCGCCAATCGCTCAGGTGCTTAGAAGTAATGGCTATGCCTACAACCAAGTAAGCTCCTGGTGGGACTTTACGCGTGTTGGCATTAATGCAGAGGGCAATCCTACCAAGTCGTTTCGGCTTCGTGCTTTCGGCAAAAATTTTTATTTGAGTGATCTTACTCGCGACATTGTTAATAAGAGTATTTTGTCGCCGTGGCTTAAAAAAGGCGTAACGATGGGTAAAACGATGGTGCTTAAGTATGACAATGACAATAATCCTCGTCAAAACTTCTTTGCTCAAGAAGTAGCCGTCAAGACACTCGCCAGCACTAGCAGCTCTGTACCTCAGTTTACTTTTGCGCACTTTTTGGCCCCTCATGATCCATACATCTTTGATGCCGATGGTTCTGACCCCGCCTATGATGGTGGCCGCAATGACTACGATGAGGATGAGACCGTAAAATACTCGAAGGAAATTACCTATCTTAATACCCAGATTAAAGACATGGTGGGCTATATCCGTCAGCATTCGCCAAACGCGGTTATTGTTATCCAGTCCGATGAAGGCCCGTATCCAAAAGAATTTCGGTATGACCTCGGCCCTAGGAGTTATTATGACCCTTCCAACTTGCCACTTACTCAAGAAAAGCAAAAATTTGGCATACTCGCCAGCTACTACATGCCCGGCGTCGACCCAAGCACGGTTGAGCAAAACATAAACTCATCTGTTAACCCATTCCGCTTTATACTTAAGCAGTACCTAGGCTATGACATTGCAATGTTACCAGACTGTCAGTTTTCGGCAGGGGACAAATATGTGATTTACAACTTTCGGAACGAAACGCCAAAGCTTCAAACCAATCCTAGCAACAGTTGTAGCGCATATTAAAACCTATGCCGTTTAATGATCAATTTGACCGGCGTGAACTAAGCGTCTTATTACGTGAGCTTGGGCGAGTTTTGGACGGGTACATAGATGGGGATATTGTGGAGCTGGGCTGTTATAAAGGACTGACCTCGTTAGAAATACAGAGATGGTTGCGCACTAAAAAGTCAGAAAAGCGACTATATGTATATGACTCATTTGCTGGTTTGCCGCCTAAGGTAGCCCAAGACAACAGCCCGGCGGGGATGCAGTTTAGGGCAGGGGAGCTACCGGCAACGAAGCAAGAAGTGGTACAGCTTTTTAAGAAGGCAGGCTTGCTAACGCCACATATAAAAAAGGCGTGGTTTAAGGACTTAACAACTGACGACCTGCCGACTGCTATAGCGCTCGCGTTTTTGGACGGTGACTTTTATGAATCTATTATGGATAGTTTACGGCTAGTATGGCCACTTTTGGCCTCAGGTGCAGTGGTGCTGGTGGATGACTATCAAAATGAGGCGCTCCCCGGAGCACAAAAAGCCGTAACGCAGTGGCTAAAAACACACCCTGCAAAGCTCAAAATTGAGGCTTCTTTAGCAGTTATTTATCCTATAATGTAGATAGTAACGAGGTAAGCTTTGCCGAAACAGTATCCGAAACTGGCATGACACTAAGTCGGGACTGACGGACAAGGGCAAAGTCTTGCAAATCGGGGGCGGCTTTAATGGTGGCGAGCGTAAGCGGATTTTGATATTTTTTGATAAATTTCATGGTAACTACCCAGCTTCTTCGGGGGTCATCTTTGTTTTCGTAGGCTTCGCTGGTTACTTGGGCCAGCCCTACGATGGCTTTTGTCGTTAATGATTCGTAAATATATACTTGATCACCTGGGTGCATTTGCCTAATAAAAAGGAGGGCAGCGTTGTTATGGACGCCGTCCCAAAGTGTTTGACCTTCCTTTTGAAAGTTATCAATACTGTATGTATCGGGGTCAGTTTTTGCTAAGAACCAGTTCATAAACTTATTGTAGCCTAAAGCGCGCTATAATAAAGCCTAGATGACAGCAATATTTCACGCAATTATCCTTGGTATCATCGAGGGCCTCACAGAGTTTTTGCCAATTAGTAGTACGGGGCACTTAATTGTTGCCGAACACGCCATTGGTTTTAAGGACATGGCCGAGCTCTTTACGGTAGTTATTCAAATTGGGACAGTCGCGGCGGTTATATGGTACTACCGATTAGATATAATTAGCAGAGTGCAGGGGCTTTTTAAGCGTGATAAACAAGCCAACAAGTTTTGGATTAATCTTATTATTGCCACGATTCCGGCAGGTATTATAGGCGTTGCACTTGATAAAATACTCCAAAAATATGCTGTGCCTCGTACTGTTGCCATCATGCTAATTTTGGGGGGTATAATCTTGTGGCTTGTAGAAACCTATCATCATCAAAGCCGCCCTGGTCGGTCACGTGCGCGCCTGCAGGTCGAAGAGCGCGCACCAAAAGCACAGCTTGACAGCATTACTCCAAAGCAAGCACTCGGGGTTGGTATGGCACAGGTTGTTTCGCTTGTACCGGGTGTTTCTCGCTCGGGTGCAACTATTGTGGGCGGCCTACTTTCGGGGCTCGACCGCGTTACGGCCACTGCATTTTCGTTTTATCTGAGCATGCCTGTAATGGTGTTAGCGACTGGTTATAAAATAGCTAAAGGTCATGCCCAAATCAGCCAACTCCCCGGTGGAATGGCGGCATTAATTGTGGGTGTAGTGACAGCATTTATAACAGGTCTTATAGCCGTATCGTGGCTGCTACAATACATTTCTAAACATGATTTTAAAAACTTTGCTTACTACCGTATCATCTTTGGTATTTTTATTTTCGTGCTTTTAGGCCTTGGATATTTGCACTAGAGAGGCCACGCTACAGGTTGTGGATAAACAAAGCAAATACTACTACAGCTAGCGTAAGCGTTTGATGCTACACTAGGGCTAGTTAACAATTATAAGCTGGAAGCAGGTGAAAATCCTGCACTGTGCCGCAACGGTAATCCTTATACCAAAGGAAAGTCCGATTACAGCTCTAAAAGACTCCCGAGCAGGAGCAATGCGTACATATGCGCACCCCCTGCTTACGTTTATGTGGCAGGAGAATAAAAGTGGAACTAGTTCTTAATGAAAACGAACAAATCACAAGGGTATATAACCCAGAAAAACGTGCCTTAAACGATGCCCAGACACTGCTTGCAGAAATGCTTGATGGCAACATGCGTACGCCAATTGAATTTAGCTTCGATGGGCAGGAGCTATTCAGTGATGATGGTAGCCCACTGGGCCCTATTTTTGAAGATTCTTTACACGAGGCAGGCAAACTTGGGCCTAATTTGGGGTTTGAGTTAAGACGAGTGGCTCACGACAAAGATGAGTATGGCGATATGATTGCAATGGCCAAGGGCGAGATGCCTAATACTATGGTGGTAGTTCGTGATTATCCGAAAGAACTTTGGAACGCAAAGCGTGACCTCCGCGGCTACAACCATAAGCGCAAACAGACGATGCTATGCGTTATTAGCTGGAATAACGGCATAATGTCCATGCATTCACAAAGTCTTGACCAAAGCGATCGTACGGCGCTTGAGGTACTGTACGGGTCTATGGGTGAGCAGCCGGATGCAGGTGAGCTGTACGGCCAACGAATTCATGCTGATTTGGCACCAGAAGATCAGAAATTTTTAGTTGATAAATTAATGAGAGTTTATGATCGTTCGATGACTGCGCAACATGGGGGAGAATGGCATGCTGGACGACGTGACCAAAGGCGTATTAATACTTATGACTTTGTATGTGCTCAAAACGATCTTGTACAGGCTTTTTTTGCAGAAGGGCGAGACACAAGCCTAACAGGGCGAAATTTTTATGACCTGGTGGCTGCCATGGATACACGGCTTAATAAACCAGCGGAGCTAGTTGTACCTGTTTCATCTCAGGAAAAATCATTCTTTTTGCAAGGAGTGGCCAGTAACCCTTATATCGAGATGAGGATGGCAGGCAAGTCGGCCGTAAAAGAGGGCAAATCGTGGAGCGGCTGCGGTGTAACCACTAGCCAAAAAGACAAAATGTCGCTAAAAGCCAAGATGCGCGAGCTAGGGTTTGGTATAGGCCTTAACCCGTTTGAGGATGACGAGGATGACGAAGAGGGCGAGTTGCCATATGACTTTGATACACTTATGTTTTGCGAAGAGCACCAGGCGCCTCCAGGCGAAGACGAAGATGAGGTATGGTGTGGACCGTGCGGCTACTGTGAACCATGCGACACAGAAATACGTAGGCGAAATAAAACGGCGGTCAAAGTATGAGTGCAATGACAAAAAAACAGTATCATGAGCAAGCTGCTCAATGTGATGGGCTCTGCGTAGTAGACCATACCAGAATTGCGCAGGATGATCCGACAAAAATGCCGTGCGTAACCTGCCCATTTTGCCAAGAAATTGTTACCGCCGAACTAACGTCAACAACCATCCATTGTCCTAGCTGTCATATAACAGTAAAGCGGTAGAATAGAGTAATGGCTAAAAGGATTGGGATTTTAAGCGGAACCTTTGACCCAGTGCATAAGGGGCACATTAGCTTTGCACTGCAAGCGATTGAAGCTGCAGAGTTGGACGAGGTGGTATTTGTACCCGAGCCACGGCCGCGCCATAAGCTAGACGTGTCACACCAAAGCCACCGTATTACAATGATTAAACTGGCTACAAAAGCTTATCCAAAACTTTCGTTGCTAGAGCTGCCTGACAAACAATTTACGGTAGCCACAAGCCTGCCAAGACTTAACCAAAAGTATCCACGTGCCCAGCTGCTAATGCTGATTGGGACCGATGTGCTGGGGCATATATCGGTTTGGCCACACAGTAGGACATTACTTAAAAAAGTTGGCCTTGTCGTAGCAGTACGTGGCGAAAAAGACGAACGTCAGGCTTTTCAGCTGCTCGCAAATCTGCCAACTGAGCCACCAGAAACCCACGTGCTAATAAGTAACTTTAAAGCAATTGCAGCACGGGATATTCGTGATGCCATAAAGAACGGTGACAAGCCCGAGGGTATGTTAGCTACCGTTAATACATATGCTAAAAAACACTGGCTTTACGAGTCGGTACTTGGCTCGGCAAACAAGTCATAGTGTGATTGCAAATAAGCCAAGTGCTTTTCGCGGTATTTTTTAAACTCGGTTTTGTTGAAGCCATTTTTCTTTATAAAGCTACCAATTTTTTCGCTGCCTATATAGTGCGGCAAAATAACATAGGCAACACCCTTGCCATACAGCCCAGCTGCTTCCTCACTTGTATCGGCTGTGGCTATAAATACGGCGCCAGTATTATTTTTTTCGAGCCATTCGGCTAACATGCTATTGGTATTCATGTCGGTGATAGTCGAGATAACCAGCTTGGCATGAGCGAGATTTAGCTCCTCTAAAAGTTCTGGGTCGGTAACGTCGCCATACAAATATTCGGCACCACGATTTTCGAGCGTATCAATAATACCCGGGTCATAGTCAACGACTACATAGCGTTTTTTAAGCTGCTGGAAAACTTTCAAAAATTCGTGCCCGCCTTTTTGGTAGCCTATAAGCACAAGGTCATAGTGATGTTTTTGTTCATGCTCTTTTTTGACTTTGCGGCGCTCGAATAGCTCAAGGTATCTTTCAAATAATATATATAGCTTGTCAGAGTAGATAATGAGGTACGTAGAAGTAGCAATAGTAACTAGGCCAACAATAGTAACTAGTGATAAAACGTCCTGACTAATATGCCCAAGTTTGTTCGCAAGAAGTAATAATATAAGCGAAAATTCGCTAACCTGTGTGCCAAGCATTGATGTTTTAAAACTGGTTTTTTTGGTATATCCACTAAGCCCCATAATTGTCATGACAATAAGTGGGTTACCAACAAGAACAAGCACGGATAATATGGCAGCCTGAGGCAAAATATGCGCGACGTTAAGAAGCTGAAGATGTGACCCTAAGCCTATGAAGAAGAGGACGATAAAAAAGTCACGCAGAATTTTTAAGCGTGATGATATTTCTTGGGCATACGGTAGTGAAGCCATGCTGACACCGGCAATTAAAGCGCCAATTTCTAGGCTAAAGCCTGCTAATTGGAATAGAGCTGCAATACCAAGCGCCCAGCCTATAGCAAACAAAAACAAAAACTCTTGACTCTTGGCTATTATGCTACCCATGTGGTTTATAAATACCACTCGCACAAACCATATGGCAAGGATGAGTCCGATGCACTTTAGAGCGAGCGTCGCAAAGTCATCTAGAGTTACGCCGCCACTACCAGAAGCCGATACTACAACCAGTAAAATTGTCGCAAATAAATCTTCTACCAATAAAAAACCAATCGATATTTTGCCGTACAGCCTGGATTGTTCTTTTTTATCATTCAAAAGCTTTAAAATAATAATGGTGCTCGAGAGCGATAGTGAAACTCCAACAAAGAGTGAAGGCAAAGCGCTATATCCAAACAGTCGTGATACCGCATATCCAAACAGAGTCGTCAAAAGTATCTTGCCAACCGCAATAGTACCGGCAATCTTGCCAACCTCCTTTATAATGCGCGGGTTTAAACCGAGCCCAACTATAAGAAGCAATAATGCAATACCAAAGTCAGAAAATACCTGAATAGTTTCCGGTGACTTAATAAGGTGCAAAAATGAAGGGCCAGCTAAAAGGCCAGTAAGGATATGCCCAATAATAAGCGGCTGCCGTATGAGGCGCATAAACAGACTGACGGCAACTGCAACGGCTATAACCAGGCTAAGTTCAGAAAAAATGCTATGCATAAGTAGTATTTGTATTCTAACGATCATAGCCATAATACGCAAAGTGCAGCGTTTGTTAGTATGCTTCCTCACAAGAACCATTCCGCAGCGCTTATCAAATAAAGATTTCGTTTTATATATATAAGATATAGAATGAGTCCAAGTATGAAAGAACAATTTCGAAAAGTAGCTTCAAGGGTTTCGACTGCAGCCGGTAATCCGTCAACATTCCTAGGTGCATTATTTATTGTTGTTATCTGGGCGTTAACTGGGAAGTTGTTTAACTATTCCAATACCTGGCAACTGGTTATTAACACTGGCACAACAATTATTACCTTTTTGATGGTATTTTTGATCCAAAATACCCAAAACCGCGACGGTAAAGCAATGCAGCTCAAACTTGATGAGCTTATCCGCGCTAGTCAGGCTCGAGATAGCTTCATTGATATCGAAGATTTAACTGATCAAGAAATAGCCATTGTAAGCAAAGAATTTCAGCGCTTGCATGCCGAGACAAACGTTATTGCCTTTCATAAATTACATACAAAATTACAGCAAGTTCACCAGCACCGCGGTAGCAAAAAAATAGCTTGACACTAAGCATAAGCATCGGCTATAGTTATTTCATATCTGAAGCGTAGACGCGAGACCTACTGCGTGAGGAAACAAAAATTAAAAAAATAAACGTATGCAAAACTCAGCCGCTATAAATGCCTGGGCTATGCCTACAACGGAGAATAGTATGCCTATAAAAGTTCGGATCGTTTCTAGTAAGCCTGCTCAAGTTGTTGTGCGGATTAAACGTGCTCCTTGGCAGCAATTTATCCATTACTAGCCCACGAACCCTGCACCAGCGAGCAAGACCCGGCATAGCCGTGACACGGTGGCTATTTAGCTATGGGAGCTTTCTTGGCAATTGCGGCGTCTATAATCTTGTTGAAGGCTTCGGAGCTGTTTGGGTTGCTTACGAGCTTTTTACCATCAAGAATAAATGTTGGCGTCCCGGTGATGTTATATTTTTTACCTGATTGCAGGTCGGCATTGATGGCACTGTTAACGGCAGCACTTTTATAATCGGTTGTGAATTTGGTAATATCCGTGATGCCAATCTGTTTAGCATATTGGGTAAAGAGGGTGAGCGGGTCGCTTGAGCTTTCCCATGACTTTTGGTTTTCGTATAGGGAGTCGTGCATTTCCCAGAACTTGCCCTGGATACTTGCAGCTTCGGCAGCACGTGATCCTGCACGGGCATTTTGGTGTAGACTTTCAAGCGGGTTGTTTTTAAACTGGAAGAAGATATCGGCTTGGTACTTTTCTACTAGTGATTTTACGATTGGGTAGTAAGAACCACATGCTGGACACTGAAAATCACCGTATTCAACAAGCGTGACGCCCTTAGCTCCCTTGCCTTTTATATGATTACTTGCAATTGTGCTGTCACCTGATGGGGTTACAGTTTTGGCCTTTGGTTTGGTGAGCCATAAAAAGCCCCCTACGACCACAATAATCATCACAATAATACTGACAACTTTCTTATTCATACTGTATACGCTCCTTTTTGGTCCTCTTATCATAAATGATTTAGTCTGGTAGCGCCACAAACAGTAGACTATTTATCTGATGACCTACGATGTTACAATGATAGCCATGACCGTTATCTTATTCTTTTTACTTCTTATTGTTAGCATTTTACTGAGTGCGATGGCGGCAGGCTTTGGCACACTTTCTACTTCTCACTTGCGCCACTGGGCAAAACAAAAAGATGAAGCGGCCAAGAAGCTCTACCCATTAAAGGCACGTGGGTCAGGTGTATTATTAACACTAGAGCTGCTACGCGCGCTTTGTCTGAGCGCCCTGGCAGTTATATTGATCAATGCATTTGCTGTATGGTTTGCTTGGATATTAATAGCGCTCTTGCTGTTTGTTGCGTTTATAGTATTGACGCAGCTTTACCTAAAGCCGCTTGGCATTAGGCTACTTATTTGGTTAAGTGCGCCACTGCTGGCTCTTACAAATGCGTTCAAACCCATTATGTTGCCGTTAGGACGAGTATTTGACCGTTTTCTTGATGATGAGCCTGTAACATTGACCCGCGAGGAGTTGATTGGAATGCTTGACACGGTCGCGCCTGAGGACACTAACCTCAAGCCCGAAGAGTTACGTATACTTGGCGCGGTTTTAAGTTTTGGAGAGCAAACGGTTCACGAGGTTATGATACCTAAAAGTAAGGTCGTTACTGTAGTAGTTGGCGAAGAGCTAACTCCAGTTGTTCTTGATGGGCTGTACAAAACAGGTCATGCGCACTTTCCGGTACTATCAGAAGACAAAAAGACCGTAGTTGGCATCCTTAACATGCATGAGTTAATGGACATAAAGAACCATGCGGCGGTAGAAGAATCTATGCAACAGAAAGTTAATTTTGTCGATGAAGACCGCGACTTAGAGCATGTTTTGCAGGTCTTTTATAAAACCAAACAAACGGTTTTTATTGTACATAATTCGGCGAGCGACATGGTAGGACTCATTACCATAGAAGATGTTGTACAGCAAATAGTTGGTAAGCCTAGTCAAAAACCAAAGGCCACAGCAGATGTTCCTGACATCATGGAGCCTAGCTTTAGTAGCGATGAAGAGATTGCTGTGATAAAATGACCCCTGTAATGTTATCCAAAATAAATCCCGATATAAATCTTAGGGCTGGCAACTAGAAGCCAGTTTGATTTATTGTTGCCAATAGCCCTCAATAGAACCACTCATACGAACTAAATAACTAGGAATAAATATTATGGAACGAACATTAAGCAAGTCAGTGGCTACACTTATTGGCAAACCAGTCATGATCGAAGGCTGGTTACACAAAAAACGATTACTCGGTGGACTAAGTTTTATTATGGTGCGCGACCGTCAAGGTGTTACGCAGGTTGTCGTAGAAGATAAAGACGAGGTTGAAAAACTTCGTGCACTGCAAATTGGGACAGTACTTAAAGTAGAAGGCAACGTTGTCAAAGAAGATCGCGCTCCAGGTGGTGCTGAAATTCACGATGCCAAGCTTGATGTTGTGGTGCCTGTGATATTTGAGTCACCTATCGAAATTGACAAACCACTTGATCATAAATCAGAAAACCTCGATACGCTTCTCAACAACAGAGTAGTTGGACTCCGCAACTTGCGCGAGACGGCGATTTTTAAGATCCAGGACCGCGTACTTGAAGGTGCTCGTCGCTATTTTTACGCAAATGGTTTTACCGAAATGAAAACTCCAAAGCTGCTTGCAAAGCCTACTGAAGGCGGAGCTGAGGTGTTTACGCTCGATTACTTTGGTAAGACGGCCAGCCTTGCCCAAAGCGCACAGTTCTATAAGCAAATTATGGTTGGGGTGTTTGAGCGTGTATTTGAAATGGGAGGCACGTATCGTGCCGAGCCAAGTTCTACCACACGTCATATGACCGAATATATTACCATCGACTGCGAAATGGGATTTATAGACTTTGAACAGCTCCGTGAGTTTGCTCATGGGCTATTAAAGTCAGTCGTAGATTTTGTATGGGAAGAATGTGCGGCAGAACTCAAAATGTGGAACTGCGAAAAACCATTGTTATCTGATAAAGCTGTGTCGATAACCATGGCAAAAGTACACGAACTTTACGAAGCCGCAACCAAAGATATTATCCACGACAAAAAAGACTTAACCCCAGCCGAAGAAAAATGGATCTGTGAGTACGCCAAGAAAAACCTCGGTACTGAAGCAGTATTCGTAACCGAATGGCCTTCGAGCTCAATGAAGTTTTACCACAAGAAAACCGAAGGTAACGAAGCAATGTGCGACCGTTCAGACTTTTTATTCCGTGGTGTCGAAATCATGACCTGCCCAATGCGTGAAAACCGCTATGACGTCTTAATTGCACAAATGCAAGAGCAAGGAATAGATGAAACCGAAGAAGGCTACCAGGCATATTTAAGTGCATTTAAATACGGCCTACCACCGCACGGTGGATTTGGGCTAGGCATGGAGCGCTTAACGCAGCGAATTATTGGCCTTAACAGTGTTAAAGAAGCTTCGCTCTTCCCTCGCGACATCAATCGCCTCGCCCCGTAATCGTTTAGTAAAACAAAACGTTGCTACCCATAAAACTAGAGCTTAGGGGCGTTGTCGAGGGAGTGCCATATGTACCAGCTGGCTACAGTTTCGTAAGGGTGCCAGTGGTATTTCACGGCAGTTTCACGGACTTGTTCTGGTGTGGGCAAGGTATCAAAGCCATATAACTTCATAATGCCGTTCTTAATCCCAAGATCACCTACGGGCAATATGTCTAACCTACCCATGCAAAACATCATGAACATATGAGCAGTCCACTCGCCTATGCCTTTGACGGCTGTGAGCTTAGCGATAACTGCATCGTTACTGAGACTGTCAATTGTCTCAAAAGTAAGCGTGCCCTCAATGACATGGAGTGCAAGATCCTGAATGTAGCGAGCTTTGGCATTACTCAGGCCGGCAGTGCGCAGATCTTCGACTGATTTTTCGAGGATTGCCTCTGGCTGAGGAAATGTGTCATTAAATAAGCCCACAAACCGTTTTCTAATTGACGCCGCTGCCTTGACACTGAGCTGCTGGCCTATGATTGACTCGACAAGTTTTTGATAGTAATTAATGTGTGGTCTAATATCGCTGATGCCAGCGCTGCTAATAATTGGTGCAAGGAATCGATCTTGACTGGCTAGATAGACGGCGGCTTCTTTTAAAAGTTTTGGAGTTGCGACTGTGTACACACGATAATTATTACATAGGCGCTATTTGTGGTGATAGCGATGAGGGCAAGAATCTACAGAATGATGGGACAGCAGAAAGTGCCAGTATGTAGTAAAATGAGTGGCATATGACAACAGACTCTAACCTCAACCCAGCTCAAAACCCGGGCGTAACCGATAATCCGCAGAGTGTTGACGGCAGTGTAGGTGCAACTGACGCAAATTCGTTTCAGCAGAGTGCCGGTATCGAGAGTCTCGATAGTACTCGCCCGTTAAGCGTTACTCAAACAGGCAAACCATATACGGCAGTGTCACCTAAAGCCAGTAACTCTACACTTACCTGGATATTTATAATTGTATGTTCAGTGATACTTGTTATGGTTGCGCGTGCGGTATTTAAATGGGTCATTAAGCGTCCAGCCACACTCGTTACCTCAAATAAAGTAGCTACAAAACCAGTTTCTACCACTAAGCCTACACCTATATCAAAGTCAGCTACAAAAGTAATTGTTCGTCAACAAGGCAAAAAACTTTCACGTTCAAAACGCAGAAAAATAGCCGCAAAAAAGTAGTACTAACTCGAAAAAAGCTGATGTAGAGATATTTGGTGGCCTGCAGAGGTCATTTTTGTTATGCTTAAGGTTAGAATTATTTGAATTAAATCGGTAGCACATCTATGACTAAGAAGCCCAAAAAAATTGTATTGCCAGAGCCAACTGATGGTGTTGATATGGAGCGTATTAAGTCACTCATGGGCCCTTTGCCAGACGAAGAAAACAGTAGCTCCACACCTACACCTAAACCTAAAGAACTTACCATTGAAGATGTCAAGCCAGCCGAACAAGTAACGCCCATTGTTATTACTAAGTCTAATAAGGCAATTACAGACGCCGCCAACGAAGTAAACGCTTCATTAAAAGCTATGACAGACTCTTTAACGACGCCGTCTACAACCCCCGTAGAACCTGTCGAAAAAATCTTCGATGGTGATGACAGCCCTGTTGCTGCAACAGCATGGTTGGATTCTATGGAAGGGCCAGAAGATGGAGCCGCTTTGGTGGTTGGCGAAGGTGTTGTGGCGGATGACCCGAAGATAGTTGATGCAGTAGCAGATATAGTTGCACACGAAAGCGACACGGTACTCGCAGCCGAAGATAAAGCGCGCGATGGCCACGTAGAGCCTGCTAAAAAGCCCAAACAAGGTTTAGGGCAAAAACTTAAAGCTCTGTTGGCCAAACCCGCAGTTAGATGGGGCATTATTCTTGCTGTTTTGGCGCTCATTATTGGGGCCACGGTCGTGCCAACAAGTCGTTATTTTGTGCTTAATACGGCAGGGGTAAGGTCATCCATAAGTGTTACGGTTATAGATAGCGGTACGCTACAGCCGCTCAAAAACGTCACGGTGGCTGCAAATGGTGTAAGCGCTGTCACGGATAGTAAAGGTACTGCAAAGTTAGCGCATATAAAACTTGGTAGTGCAAAGCTTCAGATATCTAAGCGTGCTTTTACGACAATAAGCCAGCAGCTTACGGTAGGGTGGGGTAGTAACCCGCTGGGCCGGATTAGATTAATTGCTTCAGGGACAAAGTATAGCTTTGTGGTTACCGATTTTTTGAGCGGTAAGCCAATAGAAAAAGCCGAGGCCAGCAACGGCGATGGCAATGCAGCATCAGATAAAAATGGCAAGATTGTGATCTCACTCGACACAAGTAATAAGGCCGATACGGATGAGCTAAGCATTGTGATAGCAGCCGCTAACTACCGCACCGAAACAGTTAAAATTAGCGCCAACAACAAAGAGGCCAGCAGCGTAAAAATGGTGCCAAGTCGTAAAGACGTATTTATGTCTAACCGCTCGGGCAAGTATGACATGTTTACTATTGATGTTGATGGCAAAAACGAAAAAAAAATAGTAAGCGGTACAGGGATTGAGCGGCCCGATATTAATCTTGCGGTTCAGCAGAATGGTGACCTAGCCGCCTATGTAGCGACCCGCGAAAACGCTCGTAATAGCGATGGGTATCTACTAAGCACCTTGTATTTGGTAGATACAAAAAGTGGTAATTTAACCAAAATCGATCAGTCCGAACAGATTCAGCTCGTTGGCTGGTCAAGTGACGGCCATTTGGTCTACGTCAAGATTGCCGCTGGTGCCAGCGGTGCCAACCCAAAGCGATATCGCCTTATAACTATAAATTCTAAAAACACCATCGAAACCAAAGAAATAGCGACCGCTAATGCATTTAATGATGTGGTCATGGCTGGTGATAAGGTACTGTATGCTCCATCTAATGCTCTAGCTGATAACCCTAGCCCAGGTTTATTTATTGTTGGCGCCGATGGCACAAGCTCAGTAACTATTACGTCTAAAGAAACCTACAATATTTTTCGTACCGATTACAACACGGTAACAATTAATGCTTCCGGTACGTATTACACGTACAAAATTGGTGCTGCACCAAGCACCCTAACCGCAATTAGCGCACCAACAACTGTTAATCGCTTATACATTGATGGCTTTGGTAATAATAAGAGCTTGTGGGTGGATGCACGTGACGGCAAGGGTCTGCTGCTTGCATATGATAAGGCAGCCCAAAAAGACACGACGCTTGTTACGCAAGCTGGGCTAAAGGGACCAATCTATTGGCTTAATGATACCGACGCTATCTTTAGAGTAAACGATGGTAAGCAAACGTCTGACTACATTGTTAATGTAAATGGCGGCGAGGCCAGGCGCATTCAGGATGTTAACGACACGGCCGGTATTGGCAGATGGTACTACTATTAAAACTAAATATTATGTTCGGCAAAATAAAAAAATACCAAAGCTAAAGATGGGCGCGTGGTTTGTGCCGGTTCGAGGCAGTTATTTGCCAATGACAACACAAGGCTGGTTGTTGCATCTACTGCTGCTTATTGGTACGGTAATTATTATTATTGGTGCATATAGCGATAAGCGTGATGCGGCGACGGTTATAGTTGCCATGATCTTAGAACTTATTGGCTTAGGAACGGTCTTTACATACATCGCCTCAAAAAAAGCTTAGTCTTTTAAGTAGCAAATACGCATTTTGCCGTCTGTTCGTAAAAAGCCACCCAGGGCGCGGTTACGGAGCTGAAATGGCGCACCTACTTTGACGGTGTTGGTGTGCTGGACGCTGTGCGAAGCGCGCAGACTGTCGACAATGACATCGCGTTCGGCATCGGTATCGGGGTCGATCATGTGGGTAATCTGCGCGTTATGTCGGATTGGTATGAGTCCAATGTCTTTACTCGCGGCACCAACCCATAGCTGACGCATATCCAACTCATTTATAGGACGATGAAAACGTTGCCAAAATTGTACGTGTATATGAAATTCCTCCGGCCCATCTAGGTGGCAGGCCCAAAAGCGGACATGGTGACGATTGCTAGATTTTTCACCAATTGGCAGCGCAAAGGCGAGGTCTTGCTTGCGCCCAAAAAGAAATAAGGTGCTAAAAGGGGCGTGTGGATAAGGCGTATGATACAACATAGAACGCAGTACTTTTAGAAGGGCGTGGGGGCTTTTTTTGTCAGGGATTGACCAACCTGCCTGAGTCATAGCACGTATTATATGTTCACGGGTTCCCACAATCCCAATGTTAATAGGGTCACTGGCAAAACCATCAGGCGTAATACAGTAGAGTGGAATATGCGTGGGGCTAAAAAACAACCTAAATAACCGAGTACCGGCTGGTATAAAAATATACGCAGTAAAAATATAGGTAGAGAGTAGCGCAAAAGCTACCGGAATACGATGATCAAAAAATGGGAAAAACTCCCAGACTGCTAAATAGACAACCACGAGACCGGTCACAAGAACCAATAGACGTTTTATCGACCTGATTAACCACGGCAGCATATGCGTCATAGTATACTCGGACTTACGCAAAATGGTGTGCCGAGCAGTGTCAGACGGCTCGGTAGTTTGCGTAAGTCGAGTATAGGCTATTACGCTTATGCTGTACAATATAAACATGAAGAAAAAATTCATCTATTTTTGTATGTCGTTCAGTTTGGCGGTCTCTATAGCTGTGGCACCGTTGTCTGCTAATGCTGCACATGTTGGCTATGTTGCTCGCACAAGTCTTCAACAAGCCCAGGCAATGGATACTACGGCTACCAATACTACAACTAGCTCTTCAGACAGCACCTTAGGTCAAGCAACTCGGCTAGAAACGTATAGAAAAAACCTCAAAGAAGTATTGACCGCAGCTGCCAAGGCTCGTATTGCGGAGCGCTGTGTGGCTGCACAGGCAATTGTTAAAGGAAAAAGTAATAATAACGGTAAGTCTACCGAAGCACGTACCACTGTATATAACAAAATTGTATCGGAATTGCAGGCACTCGTGAGCGCGGCCAGCGAAAAAAGTGTTAGCGTTACAGACTTACAGGCAAATATCGCTGTTTTACAGACAAAAATTCTTTCATTTACAGCATCTAACAAATTATATCAACAAGAACTTGGCGACCTAAGTGCACTCGACTGCAAAGTAGACCCAACTGCATTTAAAGCTGCTCTTGAAGCCGCACGTGCAGACCAACTAGCTACATTAGCAGCCGCTAAAGATGTCCGCTCCTACTTTAATGACACAATCAAAGTTACACTCAAAGCATTAAAATCTAAGCTAAACGGGCAGGAATAGAAGATTATGATGGATGACATTAAGCCAGTAAAACCAACGACCGAACCACCTGTAGTTCAGGCTGGGCCAGATGTTGCGTCAACATTCGAGGCACAAGTGCCCATGAATGAGACGACACCAGATATACAAGCAACAGAACCAGCACCACAGATTGAGCAAGCAGAACAGCCAGTTACCGATGTAGACCCAGTACCTACCGAAGCACCCGTACAAGAAGTAATTGTTCCTGAGGCACCTGCCGAAGCCGAAGCTGTCGTAGAGAAGATGATGGAAGACCCAAGCCCTGATAGTACGCCTGTTACAGCGCCTGAACCTGAAGAAACAGCTGCCAAGGTTGAAGAACCGACTGTTATTTCTAGCGCTGCTCCATCTGCCAGTACGGCCAAAAAGCCTAAGCGCGGGCCAGGGGTAGCAGTACTTATTATTGTTGTTCTTGTTTTGCTTTCTCTTGGTGTTGCAGCTTATTTTGCGCTTGCAAAAACCGACAGCGCAAAGCCTGCCGCGAGTACTAAAACGGCTACAACAACCACCGCCACTACTACCGCCGATCCCGACACGGCTAGTAAGTCAGTAGATACTGCACTGAGCAAGGTCGATGACACAAAAGACTACGACCAAACAAGCCTAAGCGACACAACGCTCGGTTTGTAGCTACCGTAAGCCGTTAAAACAGGGGTATAATAGGAAGCATGAAAATCACAAAGCTTGCCCACGCATGTTTATCGGTTGAAGTGTAGACAGCATGGAACATAATCCACGCAATCAGGCAGAAGAAGATGAGGCACGGGCTGCTAAGGCTGAATCATTAGAAGATGATGAGGATGAAGAAAAAGAGCAGGACGAAAAGCCGGCTCCACGGCGAGCGCTCGGCGTTTCGGTAGAAAAAATTGAGTCAAAAACCGAAAAAAAAGAAAAGCCGCGCATGAGCATTACCGACAGGCTCCTTGAGAGTATTGGGGTAAAACCCGAAGAAGATGATACCAAAACAAAAAAGATTCAAGAACAGCCAGAAGTAGCAACTAGTGAAGAGAAGTTAGAAGCGACTGTAACTGTAGAAACATTGGCTGCTCCAGCAATTGAGGTAGTCGTTACGGAAGATGGACATACTGTAGAAGTGGGTTTATTCCCTCCAGCAGAATCCAACCCAGACAACGAGCCTGCTGCAAAAGATGCTTCCGAGGTTATGCAGCCAGTGGTATTAGAAGCAGCCGACTGGGAAAGTGAACTTTCTGCAGACGCTGAAATAGAACAAACCGCTAGTCATTCGAGCGGCGAAGTTGCGCCTGAATCACCTGATGAACCCGTAGTTTTTGCAGAAATTCCTCCAAGCCCTGAGGTAGTTGATGAAGAATTTGATACTCCTGTGGAATCCGAGTTATTAGAAGATGGGCTTGGTAGTGAGGGGCCCCCAGAACCACCCGAAGATGAAACTCCAGTTGCATTACGAAGTGGTGGTGGGTCTGGCTCACATGGCTCTTACAGTGGGGGCGGCGGCAGTGGCGGTGGAACCGAACGCCCATGGTATGACGCAGCAGCCGCTGACCGAGCACGTCAAGAAGAGTTGAATCATGCCGAATATCGTGGTCAAAAGATTGGCCTGCGACACGGTCTTGCGGCAGGGCTGACATTTGGGTGGCTGTTTGGCCGTCACGGCAAGAAAAAACAAGCAAAAGAGCATGCAAAAGAAGTACAAAAAAAGGATAAAGAAATAGGGTCACTCAAGGCCGAGCAGGCTGCGGCCACGCAGCGTCTAGAGGCCGTCAAACGTACCCAAGAGCAGATGATCTCTAGTATACAGCAACGGGGGTCAAAGCCGTCTGTAGCCTCTGAAAATGCGCCACAGAGGCCTGTTGAGGTTAAAATCAACGAGCAATCTGTAGCTAGGACATTTGAGTCCCAACCTGCTGCCATAAGTGTAGAAACTGTTAAAGCTCTTGTTGATAGTACTGTAGAAACCATTCATGTTGTCGAAAAACCAGTGAAATATCCGGAAACCGTAGCTGTAGCCGCTGCCCGTGCCCTCGAACGCAAGCCGCATACTACTATAGAACAGGCCGAAAAGCTTACTATCTTAGCTGAGGAACAAGCTGTGGACGAAGATAAATACCAAGTTCAAGAGGGCAGGAGAGTTGAGACGAGCGCCTGGCACCGTATCGAAATTGACGAAAAGACTGGTAAACCAGTCAAAAATCCTGGCATTGCTTACGGTGAAGAATTTAGGCGAGAGCAGCGCCAAGAGGTGTTAGGTGATGATGTGGGTAGAGTGGACGATAATGAGCAAAAAGATAGTAAAAAAGCAGTATATAAAACTAAGGCTGAAAAAAATCCAGCCGCTCAAATTGGCGGCCTAGCAGCAGCTTCATATGTGCAGGATGACCAGGCCTACGATGCAACCAAAGCAACCGAGACAGGGCTCGCGGGGTTACCACTAGGGCAACCACCGGAACATCACCTTAAAGATAGCGGTATACTGCGTTACGCGAGCATGCCTATAGTTTGGATCGCCGCCGCATTAATTGTTGTATTTTTATTCGTGCTTGGCGTTTTACGCTAAAGTAAGGGCTACAATGAGAATAAGAGGAGGGAATCTATGGATTTTAGTGATTATCAAAAAAAGGCAATCAGCACCGATGTGTTTGGGGGCAAGCCACAACCTATTGGGTCGCATGCTTTTTTAGCCCAGTTGTTAGGTTTAATGGGTGAAACAGGCGAAATTGCTGAAAAGTTTAAAAAAATATACCGTGATAAAGATGGGGTGTTTTCTGCAGATGATAAAACTGAAATGACCAAAGAACTTGGCGATGTACTATGGTACGTGAGCGTTGTTTCGACCTATTTAGGCATTTCACTCCAAGATGTTGCCAGCAAAAATATCGAAAAACTTCAAAGCCGCAAACAACGTGGTGCATTAAGCGGAAGTGGAGACAACCGATAAGCCTAAACTTAAGGGGCTAACTCTTAAATTCCTTTCGTAGCCATTCGTCTAAGCTATTTCCACCGCCACCGCTCATGCCTACCACTAAGTCTCCTGCATTAAGGTGTTTTTGGATAGCGGTTTTTAGACTTTCGTTAAGTTCGTGTGGTTCGGCCAGTTTTTGCAAGTCGGGGTCGAGTGACTGTATTAGCTCTTTGGGGCTTAAAATTGGTAAGTTTGGGTCTTCGCGAGCAAGATAGCTGGGTACCCAATAGATCTTATGCGCACCATTAAAAATTTTGGCATGTTTGTCACGGGTAAAGTGCATACGGCGGTTTGTAAGTGGCTCATAAACTACCACGACGTTTTGCTTGGCTGGTGCAGCCAGCTCTAGCGCAGTATTGAGACCGCCAACAACCTTTTCGGGCGTATGGGCGTAGTCGGTATAGAGATTAGGAATAATGCGCTCCATGCGCCTTGAAATGCCTGGGAAGGTGTTAATAATGCCAACTAACTTGTCTATTGGTTCGTGTGTGAGCTGGTGCACAGCCGTGACTGCTTGCCACGCATTGCGTCGGTTATACAGCCCATCAAGGGTAATATCGCTCAGTTGGTTGTCTTCATAGGTTAAAATAACGTCTGAGCTAGAGGGTTTTATACCTGTAACGTTCATATCCTCGCGCCACACAACGTTGGATTCGCTTTGCTCTATAAATAGCTTAAAAGCTTCTTGATAGTCTAAAAGGGTAGGGAAGACTTCATGATGGTCCCACGCAATGCCAGTAATAAGGCTAATATGCGGGTTAAAAGCCAAAAAGTTACGATCAAACTCATCACATTCATATACGAAATATTCTGATTTTGGGTCGTATTGACCCATAGCCCCGTAAGAAGTTTTAGCTCCCACTGAAAAACTCACCGGCAGACCCAGTTCTTTAAATAGCCAAATTACCATTGCTGTCGTCGTCGTTTTGCCATGCGTTCCGGCAATGGCTACCAGCTTAAGCTGTTTGTCGTTCAGTACTTGGTTTAAAAATTCGTCACGTTTACTGTGTTTTATGCCTTGGAACTCAACAAATAACAGTTCTGGGTGATCGGGGTTTTCTTTTGGCAAGGCAGATGAGTAGACATACCAGTCAATAGGTTTTACGGCGTGTATAGCTGCTATGGCTTCTTCGGATTGCCCAATATGGACGGAGTCTATGCCATGAGCCGCAAGGTACTTAATGTATTGGCTATCTTGCTTGTCGGACCCACTAACCGTATAGCCCGCTTCTTTTGCAATTAATGCTAACGGCCCAATGCCGGTGCCTCCAATGCCTGAGAAGAAAATATGCATGTACATAAGTATACCGTATAAAAAGGTAGTTTTAGGCGTTGTTGCTGAGCTCGCGCTTAATTGCCCAGCTACTTAAAACGCGGATCAAAAATAGGAACAAAAATAGCCCAGTTGCTAGCAAAGTGTAACCAGCTAGGTCAGGCGACCAAGACGTAGAGAGAAAATCGAATTTATACAAATCTTCTGGGATGGTTTTTTGTGCAATGGGGTGCGCTGCTGCATAGGCTTTGGCGCAATCGAGGCGTGACTGGCTGAAAACAGTACCAGGATACTGCGCCACGCAAGTATTTTGGGCGTCCTCAAGCATCTTTGCCGAAGCAGTTTGGTAGGCCGTGACATTTGCAGCGTTAAGCCGCTCGTATTCATACTTTAGTTGTATTGGCGGTTTTACTGCGTTTGCACCACTAGCCAGGTTGGTATTCATGTGTTTATAAACGTACGACCGCAAGTCTTTTAGTGAGCCTTCAATGTTGGTATTCGCTTTATCGGCTGCAAAAACTGCAGCCCGTAGTTTGACCATCTCTTGATTATTACTACGCAATGCCAAAACGGTAGTCAAAGCCGAAGCAATGCAAAGCCCAAGCAATAAGAACGAATTAATTGGTCGTAGTAAAACCAAGAGGTGGTGTAATTTTCTTTTGTTACTGGCCATGTTACTAACAGTATATAAGCGCTATCGTAATGGCGCCAGCTAAATAAAAAAGAGGCTTTTTTAGAGCCTCTTTTTTAGTGTGCTGACCTGTACTATTTCTTTATAGTAGCAGCTGGTACTGGAGTGCCGGCAGCAGCACCTGTTCCAGTTCCGGCAGCAGTGTCACAATTTTGACCTTGAGGGTTTGCCGTAACATAAGCTTTTACAGCCTTAGTAACTTGGCCTTCAGCCTTTAGGTTTTCCCAGAACAAGACTTGGTCTCGGTTGATGACCATTGAGTCGGTTGGGCCGTGGAGCTCACAACCAAGCTTAGCCAATGATACGTCTTGGTTTGCTGCATTTGTTGTGGTTTGGTTCGGCTGAACCTGTTGGTTAACTCGTAGGTAGTAAATTTTGTCGATTGTTATGAACTTGTCATTCAATTGGTGAATTTTACCAAAGTATACCTGTCCTCCGTTTAGGAAGACTGCTTGGAACTTGTTCTTGTCGACGTATTTACTCTCGCTGTTGTCACCACCGATGCCTACATAAAGCGCAATCAAACCGATAATAATCGCAACCATCAGTAAAAGAACTACATTTAATATACGAAAACCTTCGCCTTTACTAAACTTGCTTTTTTTTACATTCAACTTGCTCGGTACCTGCTGTGGTGCAGCTGTTGGTGCAGCAGATTGCTGACCTGGATGATTAACCATATCCATTATATTCTCCTTTTTACATAAATAGTGTTACGCATTCAAGTGTACCTTATAAGCATGAGCACTCGCAATACAGTCTTTAAAATTCTTATGGTTTTATACACACCACTTCTCAGCTACAGCTATTATGTACATTATTTTTACAGTGGTCATCTCTGTTAAATTGTTAATCAAGGACAAAATTAAATATTTGCCCCATTGACAAATAAAAACCATCAAGCGTATGTTAGGGGTACCATCAGTAATGTTAAGAGAGGGAGACAACAAATGGCTTATAAGCACACTAATACAAAAGGCGTAACATACTTCTTGAACTCAAAGGCAGTCGTACTACGCGGCGGTAAAGAGCAGACTATTTACTATTTCAGCAAAGACGAGCGCCCAGAAGCTGTAGACGCAGTTCCTGCAGGCATGATGGTTAACGAAAACCCACGTAACGGTTTCTTGACAGTCAAGCGCATAGCTAAGTAAAATTTAGCGTTTATTAAAAAGAACTTCTTTAACGGGAGTTCTTTTTAATTGCTCCTCGTATTGCTTAACGGGTTTACTGGACTTACGCAAAGCTCACTCACCCCCAGGCCAAATCTGACCATAGTAAAAACTGTTTTTCTTCTCTCTAGGATACATCTTATTCAGATGAAACAGTTTTCACTCGGCCATATTTACCCTGAGAACGAGCGATTTTGCGTAAGTCCAGTATACTATTGGCTATGGCTATATCTTCAAATATCATGCTTAAAGTAACAGGGCTTACAAAAAAATACGGTGATAACACAACCGTTAAAGGCATTTCCTTCGACGTCAAAAAAGGAGAAATCTTTGGTATCCTGGGGCCTAACGGTGCCGGCAAGACAACAACACTCGAAATGATTGAGGCAATCCGTCCAATTGACGGTGGGACAGCTATCCTCGATGGCATTAACGTGGCCGAAAACCCCGATGAGATTCGCAAGATTATTGGGGTTCAGCCACAAAGTCCGGCCTTTCAGGACAAATCAAAACTAACAGAATTATTAGAAATGTTTGCGGCTGCCTACGGCGAAAAGATTAACACCAAGAAATTTTTAGAC
The DNA here is from genome assembly GCA_043743105.1 of Candidatus Saccharimonadota bacterium. Taxonomy (GTDB): domain Bacteria; phylum Patescibacteriota; class Saccharimonadia; order Saccharimonadales; family JACDBH01; genus RYN-417. The sequence continues at coordinate 35,878 of JAYTXD010000043.1, forward strand.
GAGGTGGGTCTGCTAGACAAAGCAAACAGCTATATTGAACAACTGTCAGGTGGCCAGAAGCAAAGATTTTCGATTGCTGCGGCCTTGGTACATAACCCAAAAGTCTTTTTTATGGACGAACCAACTACCGGTTTGGACCCGCAAGCACGTCGCAACCTCTGGAAGCTGGTGCAGCAGATTAGAGGCCGTGGTATTACCGTTATTATGACCACCCACTACATGGAAGAGGCCGAGCTTTTATGCGACCGCGTGGCAGTTATGGATAAGGGCAATATTATAGCGATTGATTCGCCAAAGATTTTGGTTAAGCAGCTTTTGGACCGTGGGTTTAAAAAGGCACAACATGTTGAGCAAGCAGACCTAGAAGACGTTTTTATTGACCTAACAGGCAAGGCATTAAGAGACTAATATGAAAAAGCAATTTCTTACCGTTCTTACATTCACAAAGCTTAACACTCGACGCTTTTTTCGTGACCGTTTAGCTATTTTCTTTACGGTTATATTTCCGCTCATTTTCTTGTTTATTTTTGGTAGTTTTAGCAAGGGCGGCAGTTTGTCGTTTAAGGTAGCTATTATTAACCAGTCAGACAGTTCTTTTGCTCAGCAATATGTTAAAGATACTAAGGTTAACAAACTCTACAAAATAGATAACACTGTCACAACTCTAGATCGTGCCAAAGAAAAAATGAAGCGTAGCGAAATTGACGCAACCATTATCTTGCCGGCAGACTTTGGTGTCGAAAATGGCCAGTATCCTACCGGTCAGGCCACGGTGTTCTACACCAATAATAGCGAGCAGTCCGCCCGGGCATTAGTGTCTATTCTTCAAGCGCAGTTTAAGGGTATTAACGACAAGTTTGTGCCAACGTTAGAGCCGTTTACCGTCGTTTCAAAAGTTAATAATGAGCGCAGCTTGTCACGTTTTGACTATACGTTTTCAGGCTTACTTGGGTTCTCAATTATTGGTCTTGGTATTTTTGGCCCAGTTAACGTTTTCCCAGAGCTCAAAAAGCAAGGTATTTTGCGCCGTTTGCACACCACGCCGCTCAAGGTGTGGCAGTATTTTGTCTCGAGCGTCATATCGCAGGCAATTATTGGGCTTATCACCTTAAGCATATCGTTTATCGTCGCCATTTTGGTATTTCATCTGCACGTTATTGGCAACTGGTTTGAGTTGGCGGCTTTTATTGTGCTTGGCATTATTGCCATCTACGGTATTGGTCTTGCCATTGGCGGTTGGGCCAAAAATGAGCGCCAGGCTGCACCGCTCAGCAACCTTATTGTGTTTCCGATGATGTTTTTAAGTGGTACATTCTTCCCGCGCTACGCAATGGCGCCTTGGTTACAAAAAGTATCTAACTACTTGCCACTTACACCTGTTATTGACGGTATCCGTCTCATCGCAACCGAAGGTAAACATCTTAGCCAGCTCGCCCCGCAACTTGGCATATTGACAGTATGGATTATCGTTATCTACATAATAGCTTTCCGCGTTTTCCGCTGGGAATAGAAAAATAACCATAAGTGGTGTGTGGTCCGCATATGGCCACTCGTTGTACAAACTTGCCAGAAACATTCACTCGGACTTACGCAAAATGGCGTGCCGACCTGGGGCTGATTCGGCTGTGGTAAAAACTGGTTTTACCCAGTCGAGCAGTGTCAGACGGCTCGGTAGTTTTTGGGTAAGTCCAGTTAAGCCTATAACTCGCAAAACACAACCAAGTAGTCTTTGGTATCTCCTACTATAGCCATTCCAGAACAAATTGATGCGCCCTTGGTGGGGTTATGTTTTTTTGGTGGGGGCGGTTGGACTTGAACCAACGACCAATCAGTTATGAGCCGACTGCTCTAACCAACTGAGCTACGCCCCCTCCAAAAAAACACAGGTACAATTTAGTTATGAGCCGACTGCTCTAACCAACTAGCTTAACAGGGGTTAGTATATCAGATATCAACTACGTTGTCCGTATAATCGGTAGCATCATTATCGCCGGGGGTATTAGTAGGTACTCTATTACTAGCAGCAAGCTGCCGTAGACCTCTTCGCATTATTCGCCTCTGTCGCTCACTCGTACCACCCCAAATCCCAAACACTTCTTCAGCAGCCAATGCCTCTTCAAGGCACTCTCCTCTCACGACACACACCATGCAGACTGCCTTAGCTTCTTTGTAGCTTTCACCCCTTTCTGGATAGAAAAGGACAGGGTTTACACCAATACATTCTGCTTGGCCTCGCCATGACACAGGATTTTCGGCTGAAGGTACTAAGGCTAAAGCCCTTATGCCTATACGCGCCAGTAATTCAGAGTAACCTACTTCGCCAGGTTGAGGTATCGTAACTTCGTTATTGTAAACATTTTCAATGGCCATGCAATTCCCCCTTTAATTAAAGGCATTACCCACCGTAGTGCTTTACCGGGTTATAGTACCAAAATGTTTGATATACTACAAAGCATAAATGTTAGATAAAATTAAAAGCAATCAAATTATAAAATCTTTGAGCGACATAAGGTCACTTGGTATGATTGCGTTTGGACTTATAGCCTTATTGGTGACCTGGAGCAGCGTAAAAGTTGTGCAGTCCAACTATGACCTGCAAAAACAAATATCAACTATGCAACAGAAAAACGATGTGCAGACACTGGCCAACAACAACCTCAAACTTAAGAACCAGTACCTTAACACTAATGAATATCTCGAACTTGCTGCAAGGCGGCATTTTAATAAGGCAGCTCCTGGCGAAAAGCTGGTGATTGTGCCAAAAGAAGTAGCGCTTGCGCACACTGTGGATGTCCCGAGGCCTCCATCCGCCAAAGAAACAATTACAGAAACAGCCAAAGCCAATGGGTCAGCCGCGCAACGTAACTTTAATGCCTGGATTGACTTTTTGTTTCACCGAAGCTAGCTAGCTGACTATTGTTAAACTGGTACTGTGTAGTGCTTGTGTACCTATCGCTCGCGCTACATAATCCTCAAAGTGCTGCAGCATTCCACCAAAAATAGGGTCGTGTTCTTGCTTAATCTCGTGTGTGCCTTTTTCGGTAGGCACAGCAGAAGTATCTGTAGCTAGCTGTAATAAATGTTTAGTGGTCATAATCCCTTGGACAAACTCCATTACTGTTTCATTTGTACAGGGCAGCTCTAAGCGCGTAAACAACTCTATGCATAAGTCGTGTAATTGTTCTTCGGCATACGGCGCTAGACTACTTCCATCAATTCGTAGCCGTACTACTTCATCTATAGCCTGTACTATGGACACCAGCAGATCCTTTGCGCCTTCAGCCGCTTCGGGGAGCTTTATTTCTAGATCTGCTACTGCCTTGGTAACTTCTGCGCATATGGGCGGTAGGGTCAAAATTTCACTGCTTGGTATAGCTTCTAGATTATCAACAGACATAGCAGCATCTTCAGGCAGCTGTAGCACGCTTATAAATGACAATAACTCCTCTACGGGTGCGATAGGAATATCTATATCTTCTGGCTCTCTAATACTTCGCTCAACTTGTAATTTTTCGGTTGTCGGGGCTGATAATTGATCCTTAGTAATAAGTTCTGGCAACTCAATACTTGTAGTTTGCACTTCATGTAGAACAGCGGGTGCAGGCTCTGTATCTTGCTGAATAAATGAGGGGTATTCAATCAATACAGGCACGTTAAGAGTACTGGGTATAGTTTCTGGTGGTTTGACAACCTCGGGTTTCTTAATTGATGATTTAATAGGTTCTACTATTTTGTATCGTTGCCGTTCAATATTGCTTATAGGAGGTTTTGGTTTAGCAGGTGCTTTAACATTCGGTGCAGCTTTACGAACAACGGGAGTAGCTTTATAAGTCTTTATACTCGGTACTTCATGCTTAGTATCCTCTGGCGTTATAGTTGCTGGTTTAGGGTTTTTAACTACTAAAGCTTTATTGTGGAAGGTTTCAACTTTTTGTACATTGGGTCTTTTGACTACAGCTTGGCTCGATGATGGATCTGCGCGGCTTATATCGGTAGTCTTTGGTTTAAGGGTGCTAAAGCTAGTTTTATTTATGACTGGGCTGGTAAGGGCCTGTTCTTGCCTACTGTGCTCTATAATGACAGCTGCTATTTTTTGAGCTTGTAACTTGTCTACATTCTTTGGCTCTAAAGTCTCTTGTGGTAGAGGTGGCTTTACTAAGCTGTTATTAGTTACTTCTTCAGGCTTCTTTAAAGTTTTTGCCTTTTCTACAATGTCATTTTTAACTAAAGGTTTATCAGGGAGCGGTGGGGTTATTTTTTTTTAGACTTTCAATGTCCACATTCGCTTCTATTAGTTTTTTGGTGTTAGTATCTTTCATTAAGACCATTTTCATTGCACTAAACACAGCCTCAGTGGGATCTTTACTATCTACGATAGCTTCTTGTGCAATAGTCACAATGTCCGCGGCCATATCGGTATGCGCTTCAAGTACCATAAGTTCAGCAAAAGTGCCGCCTACACATGCACCGCCTCCGCTAATAACAAGTTTTGCAATACGTTCTGGATCAAGCCCTGCTGCAGTAAGCTTATCGTAGCCTGCGGTAAAATTTGCACTATCGACGGCAATAGTGGAGTCAACTATGCGCGGCCTGTCTAGGCTTGTCTGCAAAGGCCCTACCGGCGCACCTAATCCCTCATTACTGATTGACATATTATGTTATTAGCATAAGGGGTACTAGCTTAAATGTCTAGTTTTGTTGGCAAAGCGGGGTTTCAAAGTCTGACCTAAGAGTAGTCTGTGCAGTACGCTCTATATAGCCCCCACAATTTTTTGTTGGAGCTGGATTTTTTAACTCATCATAAGCATCATTTTTATCAGAAGGACTAATCTTCATATCATCACAGCTTTGGCCACATCTAAGCGCTGCCGAAGCATTTTCTGGTGCAGACATTGCCGCCTGAAGCTGTGGGGCGCTAGAATTCGAAGTATTAGGGTTAGATGCCTCGGGTGATGTCTGCATTATTTCTGCTCGCATAGAGTTCGTGGCAATTGTGCTTTTCTTGCCCGCTTCATCTGGGGCTTTGGTGGCATGAAGCCGCACAAAAGTTGCTAGGCCAGCCATAGCAAATACCGCTGCTATAAGAAGTAGAACGTCTACAAAGTAACTGCTGGCTCGTAATTTATGCAACCATTTCATACATATAGCCATTCCAAAACAAAATAAAAAACCTTAGTCGCCTAACGTATGTAGTACACAACCCGCACACTGTATGTTAGGTCATTTTCTCCTGGCATAACGCTCAAACTGGCAGGTTTTTCGCTTGCCGCCGCACTGTTCAATGTATCCATCATTAGGGAGGGAACTGGCCCGCCTACACTATTGCCTGTATCATCGACGCTTTTTATCTTTGCAACTTTAAAACCCAGGTTGCCAGCTGTTTGATCAGCTTTTTTTCGTGCGTCTTTAGTGGCTTTATCCCGAACTTCACTTTCTAATAGCGTTTTATAGGTATCACTAAAGGTTGCTTGTGGTGAAATCTGACCTGTTGGGGTGGTGCCCACTAAATAATCTTGGACTTTTTGTACTAACGCACCCTTACTTACTTTGATGGTGGGCCTAAGCGCATAAGTAAAGTCGTTAGAAGTATCGTTAAAGTAATAATTATAGCTATCAGAGTTGATGGCAATCTTGCCACTTGCCACGCCTAATTCTTTTAGCTTTTTAACTAATTCATTACTCTTTATAGTCAGTGCAGCCAATGCGGCTTGTTTACTTGGGTCTTTAAACTCATAACTTGGCTGAAATACATATTCGTCAGGCTGCGCGCTAATTTTTGCCTCGCCTGATACCGTGATGGTTCTACCTGACTCCGCACGGCTCACCCATGGTTTCCAAACAACAGCCATAACAATAATAATGCTAAGCAAAATAACACATACAAATCGTAGATTTAATGATAGGTTTAGCCGATTGCTATCACTACTCCCGTTCAATGCCATGTGCTTATCTCCCAATTACTTATGCCTCAATTGTGTCGCGTAAGACTCGGAATGTAAAGTGTAATGGTAATGCTCAGTTTTTTACGAAACCCTGCGGCCTGTGATGAGGAGGTAAATAAATACAATAACGGCTACAACCAAAATAATGTGAATCAGACCACCACCAATATGGCCAATAAAGCCTAGCAGCCATAGGACCGCTAGTATAATTGCTACAGTTAAAAACATAATTAACTCCTTATATAATGTCTGTATCAAACTGATTTAAAACATGTGGTATGTAGAGCTATTTCTTACTGTAAATACGTAATATAGTGAACTTTCGTAATATGGGTGTAAAACAGAGCCGTAGAGAGTAAAATAGGGGGTAGGTAGCAAGGAGATACTATGCAAAATACGAACCCAAACAATCTAAGTTCTGGTGACCGTTCCAAAATTAGCGACTTTTTAGACTCTCATCCAGTCGGCGTGTTAGCAACAGTAGATAAAAATAACCACCCGAATGCGAGTGCTATTTATTTTTCTGTCGATAATAACTTGCGTGTCACATTTACGACCAAGCGTGATACTCATAAAGCGCAAAATATTGCTCACAATAACCGAGTCGTGCTTGTGACCTATGATAGTGAAAACCAATCAGTAGTACAGGTATCGGGCATGGCCGAAGTGATAACCGATATTGAAGAAGCCCAAAAAATTTACCAAGGTACAGTGCAGGCCGCAAAACAAACAGGTGAAGATATAGTGCCACCAGTAGCCAAATTGGCAGCAGGACCATACCTAGCCTACGAGATTAAGGTAGATGACGTCGTGATGCACGAATACGGTTGGGGCAGTAGCTTCGAACAGGCAATCGAGCACGCCGAAGAACCGCGTACAAACGACGACCCAGCCTAAAGATAAAATTTTCGTTCGAGACGTCGTTCTTCTACGTATTCTACAAATATGCCGGCACACTTTGTATTTGCAAAACGAATTTTGTAATCTCCGAGCCGTGTGTGGAGCGTAACCGCAGAGAATAATGCCGTAGTTATATTTATACCAACAACTGCATCGTATGTTAACTCATCGGCTGTGGTAAATCCTGGCTTATGGTCTAGGAATATAATCCGTAAATCGGTGGCAATTAACATGCCTTCGTTCCAGTTGTTGCCGCCTACTTTGTCAGTATAGCGTCCGTACACGATCCCTTTTATATGCTCATTTTCGTGGATTACTTTCGGTAGATAATGTATTGCAAACTTTTTCATACCATAACTTGTCACGCCAACGGCCATGGCCTCTTGGCGAATGCGCTGATCGTGTGGCGACAAAGCTTGCTTCTTCATGGCACCCTATACAATATCTTTTTTAATCTGGTCAAGTTCTTGTTTTGTGATTTCGCCGTTCGCATAGCGCGTTTTGGCAATGTCCAGCGCCTTTTCATGCTCAGCGTGGTGATGCGCATGTGGTGCCCCCTTTAGTGCGTAGATTACAAATCCTACTAAAAGTACGGATACAACAAAACAGACTGCCATCCCGCCAACGCCCCACCCATGGTCTCCCCAGTCCATCATTGGGCGGTTATAATATTGTGCAAAATTTTGTAATAACATGGTTTTATCCTTATTGTTATTAGACTACATTAATACGTTTCGTTTTCGATGTTTGATAGCCGAGAGTAGTAATCTGGTAATTCTTTCAGATGTGCCCAAGCGATCTTACAGGTTAGACCAAGGTCATTATTTGTGACGTTTGTTTCAGGGTCTTTTAACCCGTGCTCTAGTTCAACAATGATACCACTCCGAAACTCACCGAGATTTATTTTAGTAAAATCGATGCCGATCGATTCTCCAATTACACGAGCTCGTTTTTCTGAAATAGTAATCATATGATCTCCTCTACATTAATGTTTCCGGCTGTGGCATTTGCCTGCTCCATGCTGTTTTTATATCGTGGACTGCCAGTGATAGTTTCGTGTGTTGGGATAATCCGAGCCTTTTTCTTACCTTTATTGGGCAGGCCAGTTAACAACAAGTATCCTTGCCACGCGTGCATCCCAACCTCTAGCTCCAGGTGTTCTATATCAGATAGGTTTGGCTCATCATCCACTGTGTATATGTAGTAGTGCCCTAGCGCTATTACACAATCAGTGCGGTGCATTTTGTGTGTTACGACTAATATTTCACCAATATTTTTAGGTTCGACCCAGGCATATGTTCTATCATTAAGATGTAATATTTTAACATTAGACTTTGTTTCGATGAGTTTATAAAAACCGCTTTCTTTAACGTCTATCATATTAAACATTCCCTTCATCTATACTCAAACATTATCTGGCGATATATTCTTTGACCTGTATCAACTATAAGGTGTGATTTAGATCACTCTAACATCTTAAGAATCCATCAATTATATTACTTGGCCGAGTAAGGACTCGAGCCTTGGCATACTATGTATAACTATCATCTTAGGCTCAACAGTAATAAGCTGGTCATTCTTTAGCTTGCGCATTTCCCGACTCACTGTTTCTCTACTTAGACCCGACATTGCGCCAATTTCTTTTTCAGAAATAGCTAGTTTGCAGGTGCCTTCCTTTGTGATTTCCCCAAAACGACGTGATTCTATAATAAGCTCATAAATAAGCCTGCTTTTTGCGCTGCCAGACATCAGTACTGCCATACGTCCAAGCATCCCATCAATCCCATGGTATAGCCTACTAAGTAAATCAAGTATCACATCAGGATTATCATTTAGAAACCGGATCACATCGGGTGCCGGAGCCTGATGTAACGAAATGTCGCTTTCAGCTTCGTATATATATGGGTTCGCAACTTTGTTAATAGCGAGTGACATAGGAAAAAAAGAGTTGGGCTTAAAAATGCTAAGAATCATTTCATCACCGCGGTAGGTAACATCATACATTTTTACTCTGCCAGTTTCTAAGTAGAATACGTAGTCAGTATCATCACCATTCAGAATAAGTATTTGTCCTTTTTCATAATGTCGCAGCTTGTAGTCTAAAAAAAATTTCTCAACTTTTTTGGATACAGTAGTAGTCATTTGGGGCACTCCTCTAAAAGCACTATACTCGACTTACGCAAAATAGTGTGCCGATCTGGGACTGATTCGGCTACAAAAACTTTTAAAGGGTCTTGTTTAACATATATACATCTTATTCAGATAAAACAGTTTTCACTCGGCCATATTTACCCTGGGAACGAGCGATTTTGCGTAAGTCCAGTTTACCATGTTCATCCATATCTACGGATATGCTTTGTCACAAAACCAGAAATTATGGTTCAGCCATCCATAACACAAAATTTACACATTTTTATTTACGGATGGCTATAGTAGTACGCTCCATTTAGCAATATACTAACTATAATTATTAAGCAGAGAGGATGAAGCGATGGACAACAAACTTAAAACTGTGGTCGTGGTCGGGGTAGTAGCCCTTTTAGGCATTGGAGCAGTTCTGCTCAAGAATAACAATAATTCAATTGACACTATGCCGATGACTGATAAAGAAGATGCCATTAGCCAAACTTCGCAAGCCAGTACAAAATCCGAAACCAAAACTGAAACAACCAATCAAGTTACTTATAAAAGTTTCGCGATTGTTCAAAAATCAATTAAAGTAAAAAAAGGCACAACGGTTACCTGGACCAACGAAGATAGTGCTAAGCACGACGTAACACCAGATAAAGAAACTGATGAGTTTAAGGCAAGCGAATTATTTGGCAAAGGCGAAACTTATTCACATACTTTTAGTACAGTAGGCACCTATGCTTATCACTGTTCACCTCACCCATACATGAAGGGTACGGTAGAGGTCACTGAGTAATGGCTCCACTCAAAAAGATTGCGCAGCACCGAGCTACACAGCTATTTGGGTTACTGCTTATAACGGGGCTTATTAGCTTCACAGTTATATATTTTGTTACCGCTCGCAAAAGTAATATGGGTAAATTTGAGTCGGGCGATTTTGGCGCCAATGAAGCATGGAAAGTACAGTTCAAGGATGAAGGAACTTTTCAATTTCACGATCATCTAAATCCTAAAATAAGCGTTTTGATGGTTGCATACATTAAGGACAAACAGTACAAAGTTGGATAGGGGATACAATGAATAAATTACGCAAAACAATTGATTCAATAACGATGTACCGTGTTGTTCTATATGCGCTCATTCTCTTGGTAGTTACTGCGCTAACATTTAGTTTGCTTGGTATTTTAGCCTACTCGGCTTTTCACACGCTGTTGCTTTCGCTTGGTTTGATATCAGTGACCTGTTATATGACAAATCTGGTGCTGGGAAAAGTTTATAAGGTCACGACCAATCACGAGTCGTCTATCATTACGTCACTAATACTATTTTTAGTCCTTGGCGCACCAACCAATAAAAGCCAATATGCAGGCATAGTTTTTGCTGCAATCGTAGCAATAGCTAGTAAATATGTGATGACGTGGCGTTCGGCCCATATATTTAATCCGGCCGCAATCGGTGTTTTAGTTGTAAGTTTGTTGGGTATCGGTAACGGTGTCTGGTGGGTGGCGGACAAGTCGTTGTTTATACCAATGCTGTTAGTTGGGTTTGTAGTACTACTTAAGATACGACGCTTTGAGTTATTCTTGGCATTCTTTGTACCGGCATTGTTAATTATTATTGCAAAAGATACATCGGGAGCCAGCTTAAGCGGCGCCGTAACCACAGCGCTCACTTTATACCCGCTTCTGTTCCTTGGCAGTATTATGTTAACTGAGCCGTCAACTATGCCAATCACGCGCAATAAACGCTTAATGTTTGGTGCAATTGTTGGCATTGTTTTTGCATCCAATTTAGATCTTGGCTTTATTGCGGCTTCGCCCCATCTGGCCTTAATCGTTGGTAATTTATTTGCTTTTGCTGTAACCGCACGAGCTAGTGCGCGCCTAATACTAGTTGATAAAACTAAACTAACACCAACAACATACAGCTTTAGTTTCAAGCCAAACCGCTCACTCAAACATGCTGCCGGGCAATATATAGAACTCACATTACAGGGAGTCAAGCTTGACTCGCGAGGTAACCGCCGTACATTTACTATTGCTTCGCCACCGAGTGACGAGCTTATTAAAATTGGCGTAAAGTTTTATCAAAATGGCAGTCAGTTTAAGAACAAACTTATGGCTTTAAAACTTGGCGATGAGATAATGGGCAGTCACATAGCTGGCGATTTTACACTGCCCAAACAAAAGTCTTCAAAAATCGTACTTATTGCCGGCGGAATAGGTGTTACGCCTATTGTAGCAATGATACAAGATATGTTGGTAAGTGGTATAAAACAACCCGTAGACTTATATTATTTTGCTAGTGATAAAAGCGAAATAGTCTATAAAGATATATTAAAAAAGGCACAAAATGCTGGCATAAAAGTCCATCTGCGTGTTGGCTCAGGCCTGCGCCTTTCTGATGATGATATTAAAGATCGCTCTAGTGCACAGTATTATTTGTCTGGACCGCCCGGGCTAGTTAATGGCTACAAAGCACAACTTCAAAAACTAAAAGTACAGCATATACATACAGATTTTTTTACAGGTTATTGAACTTACGTTTCTTACCTTTCTGTTACTAGGTATTAAGCCCGAAGAGTCTTTGAGTTGCTCATTTATAGCTAAACAGCTTCCATATAATCTGAAACAATATTCACTACTTGCTGGACGCTTGCGTTGCAGTCTTTAAAGAGGACTCGGCTAAAGACTTCGCTGTCATATTTTCTAATAACATCACTCATTAATGCATGAACAAACGACTGAGTTGCTCCTGTAACATTAGAGAAATCAATAATTATCTTTTTTTCGCCCTTCTCCAGCGCAGGTAGAATCTGCTTAATACGGATATCTCGAGCGACATCCTTATTCTCCGCAAAAGTTCCCGCAAACTTGGATATAATAATGGTCTTCATTGGTTATCCTTATATAAACTGCGGCCTAAACTGAGCCTTACGTCTTTCCCTGACTGCGAGCGTGTATGCTGTGCGAATTGATTCAAGTACCGCTGAAAATTCCTCGATTTTATCTAAAGATATATCAATCGCAACAAGCGTGCCCGGGAATCTTGGTGCTTTATTGGTTTGAGAATTTCTGTCACGGTCTGGATTGGAATTTAGCTTAATAGATTTAACGTCTGGCCTTCTCTTTAGTAACTTGTATACAGCAGTTCCGCTGTATACCACGAAGTAGTCTCTGGTCAACATAGATATCGACTTCACAAAGAAAAGACCCGCTCCAGCATTCTGCTCATTACCGCCTTCACGCATTGTTGTGCCAGACACGCCGGGAACTAATGACCATTTTACCGCCTCTAGGTCAGTAGTAGTGTGGCCGGGCCAGGTCGAGGCCATTGAGCCTCTGATGCCTATCCCTGTATCACATATTCCAAGCCGTATCAGTTTCTTGTCTTGGTAGTACTGAGCGGCAACAATCGCTCCGTTAGATGCCATCGCATGCTCTAGTACGTTGCGTACTAGTTCGCCAAGCGTGTACTGAATCGCATCGGCCTTATTGGGTTCTAAGTGTAATAATGGAATAATCTCTGATATAAAATTGGACTGCTCTTGAGGCGTTTTTATCTGCGCTATCGGAACAAATCTACCTGCTGACTCATGACTCGATATGCTAAAAGGGGACTCTTTCTTCAATATGGTAAACAAGCCCATTCTATCTAAGTAATGCCCAGATTTAGCGGTAATTTCATCAAATTGGATATTTTCAGGCTTTACAGTAAGCCCTAAAGCCGCTACAGTCGCTAGTATAGCTGGATGCACATTGATCCATTTATCATTTGTAGTTATATCAAGCTTTGAAGGGTCAGTAGGATCAAATCCACTTAAAAATACGTCAAAGTTACGTAAATAGTCGTAATTAGAAAGATGTATCTTCATAAGCCCTATTTTACCAGTAGGTTACGTTTTTTGCAAATCCGTAACCTACTCGTGTTATTTTACCAGTAGGTTACGGATTCATGAAATCTGTAATGTATTATGTTCGATTTAATAAATTAACTGCTCGAAGATTTGACAATATTAATCAGTATTTCGAAGTATTCAACAAGGGCTCTTAGACTTTCTTCGTCTAGTACTTCCTCAACTGATATAGATTCGGTGTTTCTCATAGCCCAAGCCCCAGAATGTGAGTTCGTTTATGCGGTGGGCCCTACTTACTTTAGCCAGTGCCGCCTATATAAAAGAAGAGACATTCGAGCAGGACGAAGTTAGCGAATGGAAAAAAGATGGCGAGCGACCACCAGCCTCTGGCGTAAATGTCGTGCAGCCGTCTAGCGGCACAGACCCACCAAAGCACAAAAAATCGGTCTTTCGACCGATTTAAATCCAAACTTGGTAGCGGGGCCAGGACTCGGCCACGTACCGCGGCCCCCGAACTTCTGCCTTGAAAACAAGTTTGCAGGTGAAGATTCGTTTCCGAACTGCCACTGGCAGTTCTCACCTGGGGCCTCGAGCGAGTCCGGTTCGGTACTAACCACAACTACCAAAGAAAAAGGACTACCTTTCGGTAATCCTTTTTCTTTGGTAGCGGGGCCAGGACTCGAACCTGGGACCTCGTGGTTATGAGCCACGCGAGCTGCCACTGCTCCACCCCGCGATGTTTGAACAAGAGCAAGTCAAATAATACCTTAACAGATGTAATATGTCAATCTGCTAGCTTTTTGTTATGATGTAGTAACTGAGTTATAGGCCACTTCGTGGAGGTTTTTAGCTTTTACCCTATCAGTTATTTGGGTGTGAACTAATGGTGTGAGACATTATTCATAGTCAATAATGGGTGTATTAGTTGGAGGCGAAATGGGCTATAGCTTAAAAAACATAATGACGCTATGAAGATGCAGCAGGATGCGGCCATGAAAAAGGACAAAGCCCCAGTTGACGCAATGACTCGCTAAGCATTGTTACGAGGAAACTCATAACACACGCAGCCACTAAACCCAGCTGTTGCTTTGTGTATTGTTCCTGCTGGTAGATCAAGCGTATCGCCTGTTTGGAGTGACACTTCTTTGCCTTCAATAACAAAAGCTATCGAGCCTTCGGCGCACCATATTTGTGTATCGAGTTGATGCTTGTGTTCGGGGAACTCTTCGTATTCGTCGGCATGCCAGCGTTCGGCATCAATATGTTTGGCCTTCAATATGTCGAGCAGCTCTTCTTCTGCGGACTCATAATGTTTGGACCAGCGGTATTTACGGGTAATCATACCACTTAGTATAAGCTATGAATGCAATTAACGCCCTCCTACACTAGGAAATCAAGACTTTTTTGAGCGGCTTACGGTTTGACATGGCCCGTGGTGGTTTGCCTGATTTGCCAATACGATACAACGCCACCGGCACTGGGGTATTGGTAAGTTGGGCGACTTTAGGTGCAGTAGATTTTTCATCGATTGCTATAGAAAATGGGTGGTAAACATAGCCTGCTGCAATGATAGTAACCCAAGATCTTAGTAAGCGTCTGCCAGCATCAAACAGTGCTGCAGGGCTCATATCATCGGCCGCAAGTACTGCCGCTTTTGGCGCTGCAGTAAACATCGCAACATCTCGTGTCGAGTATATCTTTTCTAGTACTTTTGACTTTAGTCTTCCTCTCCAAAAAGCAAACTTCAAGGCTAGTGTATCAATGCGGCTTAAGTGCATTTGCGGCGAAGTAAAACCGTCTTCTGCCTTAAGATCATCGCGGTACCAAATTTTAAGGTCACGGACAAAACGTGGGTTATCCCATGACTTCATGCTGGCTTCGGTTAGAACATCTTTGAGTATTTTTGGTGCTACTAGTGTATTGCCGAGTGCTTTCAACGATGATTCAAGCTCAGGGGTAAGGGGTTCTTTGGTGTAGTGGTTACGGTTTGTAGAACGTTTACCTACCCAGCTACTCAGTTGTTCGACCGGTGCCTCTGTGGATAGTGGGCTAAAACTTACTTCTGCTACAAACAAGTCTTCACCACTCTGGCTCAACCGTGGTGTCACGGCTACAGCCAGTTTGTAGTTAGGGGCCTCAAGTACTATTGTTTCCACAAAGGCACCCATCGTAAGGTAAGCATCTCGATCATCTGGATCGTCTGGTAAGTAGTCATTGTGATCGTAATGTAGCTCGTATGTTTTACCATCAGGTAAAGGCTTTATTTTCCAGGGTTGAGCGTTATGAGCGGACGGTGACCGCAAACTCGCGGTCAAAATGCCTATATGATCAGGGTTTACCCCCGTGAGCTGATCTGGTAAAACAGACGTGTCCATTATTATGCCTTTTCTATTATATATTTACGCTTAATACGTTTGTTCATGCCTTCAAATGGCCCTTCATTTGTGCGATAAATCTTTACGCCAATATTCGCAGCTTTTGGATCTTCAGTAACTGATGCCTTAAAGTCGCGGCTGTTTTGTTTTAGCCGTTCTACAATGCGGCCCGATAATACGCCGGCATTGATTTGATGTGTTTCTTTACCCTCGTTTAACTCAATATGAACATATGGCTGCGGCTGTCCACCACTGTTTTCGATGAGTTCCATAGCGAAGTTTCTTATAATCCCTTTTTCGGATTCTGGCGCATCGCCAAATATTGCTTGCTCCACGTCCTCTGGGTATATATTGGCACCTAAGTACGACATTGTACTGTCGCTACGGCCACCAATAAATAAAAATGGCAGGCGAGGATGATGCCCCGCATATGGCAGCGGTGCATCCTGAAGCGGGTTAAGGCCAAATGATTCGCAGCGGGCAATAACCTCATCAAAGTCGAGCTTGCCTCCGATGTCATGTACGTTATAACGCAAACGCGGCGATAATGCACTTGGGCGATTTACCGTTACGACGAGTTCGCCCGACTCATTTTGTTCAACATAATAATCAAGTGGGTCATATTGAAACAACATAGGCAAACGCCGAGTAGGACCAAAGAGTTTTTCGGCTAATTCAGGATTTTTTTGCGCTTGCTGTCGAATCCATGTGCTCAAAGGGAACTCGCAGGCGACACCGATGTCCAAATCGCTTGCTCCATACGCGGATGTAATAACTTCAAAGTACTCTAATAAGCGAGAGCGCAATGTTTCGCTCATAGATTCGCCACCCACAATGCCTATTAGTTTATATTCGTGCCACGGAAATTTTTGTTTGAGTCCAAACTCAATTAACTCGAGCAAAAAAGGTGGGTACCCCGTAATTACATAGGTACGATCTTTGCCAAGCATCTCAAAAACACTCATCATTTTTTCGGGACGGGGGCTATACCAGCATGTGTTACGGGATGAATAAGAGTAGACCTTTATCTGTTAAAGGCGTATAATATAGATATTAACAAACAGATTTTAAGAATCTGCGATAGATGAGTAAAGGTTTATTATGCCAACAGCAAAAAAGCGACCCGACTTATATACGTCAGTAGAGGGCGCAAAGATACAAGAAGCATTACGTAACATGGCAAAAGATATCGGTTATTCAACAGGTGACAGCTACAGCGCGAATGCAGATGTCCATCCAGACCATCTTGTAAGTTTTGTCGATAAGCACATGGCATACCTACAAACACATCCAAGTGTTGACCCCGACCATTATCTTGCTAACCTGCGTTTAATGACGCGCGTACGCTAGCTCACAACCGAATTTTTTTGTAGCCTCGCGTATGTGGTTACTTTGTGTATGGCGCTGTATAGCTCAAGCTCACGCTTATTTAGTTCGGCGCTGAAAAATTTCCATAGTACTTCCGCGTCATCGTAAGCACGGTGTCTGTCGGTAACATCTATTCCCATACGTTCAATAATACGGTCAAGAGCGTGACTTTTATGCTCGGGGTACAGCATGCGTGACAGGCGAGCACTACAGGCACGGTCCATGGTAAACTTTTGGCCAATACGTTCGTATTCCATTTTTATAAAATTGTAGTCAAAGCTAACATTATGGGCAATAAATAAAGTTCCGTTTAAAAACACATCTAAGTCATAGGCGATGCCTTTAAAAAGCGGTGCATCCCAAAGCATCTCGTCAGTAATACCTGTGAGATTTGTTATAAAACTCGGGACTCGCTCTTCGGGATTAATAAGCTGTCTAAACTTTGCAACGACCGTGTTGTTCTCTACCCGCAGCGCACCAATTTCGGTTATGCGCGAATAGTGCGGGCTCCCTCCAGTTGTTTCGATATCCAAAAATACTAACGGTCGATGTTTCATACAATAATCATACCAAACAAAAAAACCCTTCCGAAGAAGGGCTTTTTATGACTAGTAATAAATTACCAGCTGCGGCGGTTGTTGTCGCCACCACCAAAATCGCGGCGAGGTCGGTCTTCTTTTGGACGAGCTTCGTTGACCGTAATTGAACGGCCACCCATGTCGGATCCATTAAGAGCCTTCTCAG